>NZ_CAXAOJ010000003.1:0-467189 GCF_963970945.1 Pseudomonas sp. RA_5y_Pfl1_P24
AAGCCTGCGTTCGGCCAGCGTGGTTGATGGGGCGCCTGAGATCAAAATCAAAAACAGATCAAAAGCCAGAGCAACCGCTGCTCAGCCGAGCTCGGGCATCGGGCGGAAAGTTGTGTAGATACCTATGGTCATCGCAGGCAAGCCAGCTCCCACTTTTTAGATCAGTTTCAGGATTTGGCTTCGCTGATGATCTGCCGAATCGCGCCCACAAATGCCTCGGCTGGCTGGCCACCGCTGACGGCGTACTGATCGTTGAACACAATGGTCGGCACCGAGGTCACGCCACGGGAGATCCACAGCTGTTCCTGTTCGCGGACATCGGCGGCGTATTCATCGGAGGCGAGAATCTCGGCCGCACGTTTGATATCCAGGCCAACGCTTTCTGCAATGATCGCCAGCGTCGCATGATCGGAAGGGTCCTGGCCGTCAGTGAAATACGCCTTGAACAGCGCTTCCTTGAGGTTGTACTGCAAGCCTTCCAGCCCGGCCCAATGCAGCAGGCGGTGGGCGTCGAAGGTGTTGTAGATACGGCTCTGACCATCCGTGCGAAAAGCAAAGCCCAACGCAGCCCCCATGTCGCGGATTCGCGCACGGTTTGCCTGGGACTCTTCGGCGGTGGAGCCGTATTTTTCGGTGATGTGCTCGACGATGTTCTGGCCCTCGGCGGGCATGTTCGGGTTCAGCTCGAACGGCTGGAAATGGATCTCGGCCTGTACTTCGGCGCCAAGCTGGTCGAGGGCTTCGGTCAGCCCGCGCAGGCCGATGATGCACCAGGGGCAGGACACGTCGCTGACGAAATCGATTTTCAGGGGAGTACTCATGGCAGGCAACCTCGCTGGCGTTCTTTGTGGCAGTAGCAGTGCCGGAAAGGTTGCACGATACACCAATGTCACAGCAGCTTCGAAGGCGCGACCGGGTCAATCTGCGCCCAGTGCGCGGCATCTTCACGATGCGCTTGCAGGTACGGCAACACCGCCGCCAGCAATGGCGCCTTGAACGCCTCTTGAAAACGATGGGCCAAGCCAGGAATCAGCGTCAACTGGCTGCCCTGGATATGCGCCGCCAAGTGCACGCCGTGCATCACCGGTAACAGCGGGTCGGCAGTGCCATGCACGACCAGGGTTGGCACGCGCAACTGGTTGAGCAATGGCACCCGGCTCGGTTCGGCAAGGATCGCCATGATCTGGCGCTTCACGCCTTCTGGGTTGAACGCTCTGTCGTAGGACAGCGCCGCCTGATGCAGCAACGCCTGGCGATCATCCTTCACATTCGGGCTGCCCAGCGCCGCCAACAGGTCCGCCTGCTGCTCCAGCGCCACTTCTCGATTGGGCGCACTGCGCCGTGATAACAATTGCACCAGCGCCGCATTCGGCGCTGGCAGGCCTTCGGCGCCAGAACTGGTCATGATCAACGTGAGGCTCTCGACCCGTTGCGGCGCCATGGCCGCCAGGTGCTGGGCGATCATGCCGCCCATGCTCGCACCCAGCACATGGAATTGCTGGACCTGCAAAGCGTTCATCAAGCCCAGGGCGTCGTCGGCCATGTCGGTCAGCGTATACGGCGCCGCCACCGGCAAGCCGAGCTTGTAGCGCAGTACCTCAAAGGTCAGGTTGGCGCCCGCCGGGGCCTGTCGCCAGGTCGACAGGCCGACGTCACGGTTGTCGTAGCGGATCACCCGGAACCCCTGTTGGCACAGGGCGACCACCACTTCGTCCGGCCAGTGGATCAACTGCCCGCCCAGGCCCATCACCAGCAACAAGGCAGGGTCGGAGGCACGACCGATGCTCTGGTAAGCGATGCTCACCTGAGCCAGGTCGACCGTTTGGGTCGGGACATTGACGTCACATCGAGAAGCCGCAAAAGACGGCAGGCCGAACAGTAAAGCGGCCAGTAAAAACAACACGCGCATGAAATACACCGAAACGCAGAACCCCAGTAGAACGCGAGTCTGATGAAGTTTGTTCAAGCGCGCTGCCACACTTCCATGACAGTTTAATGAAGGCCGCCCAACGGTCGGTGACCTACCTATGTAACCCCAAAGCCTGGGGAGTGAAGCGCTCAATACGGGTTTGCCGGTAATCCCGGCCCTTTGGAGCCCCGTCACCATGTCCAAAACGTCCGTCTTCGATATCCTCCCGGCGCATCCCCCCGCGGAATTTGCCCGTCTGCACTCGGCAAGCGCTGCCTTGGGTAGCAACGAGAACGCGATGCGCCAGGCCCATCAGCGCCTGCAACGCTGTCGCGAGGAAATGCTTACACTGATGGCCGCAACCCCGACGGTGCGGACCTCAATTCGCTGGTATCTGCAACAACGCCTGGAGCTGAACAGCGATCGAGTCAGCCTGCATTTCTTCCCCACCGACACCGCGCCAAGAGCGCGTTTCAACCTGACCGAAGCCTGCGGTTTTTTTCTCGGCCACCCCCAGGCGTCGACCGACGCACTGCGCGCCGGTGAAGTGGTTAACTTGCCCGCTGGACATCGCTACGCCAGTTGGTCGGCAACGCGCCTGCTGGAGTCGGTCAGGGTGCTGGACCTCAAGCAAGCCTTGCTGGAGGGATGGAACGCTTACTGGATGAGCCGAGCGCCCGGCACAGGCGTCTCGCGGCGGGAACGGGCGGCGCAGCTGTACAAGACACACTTCGAGGTGTCCGCGCAATTTGTCCAAGCCAGCCGCGTACAGCGCGCGGATCAATTCAAGGTGCTGCAGGTGCTGATCGATCCGCACACCGTCGAGCTGGACGGCCAGCACTTGTATACCGAACAAATGCGGCTCACCCGCGCGAACGGCGAGCAGTTGGCGTTGCCGGGCGCATGGGTCGTCACGCTGGACAGCGACGCACCGGTCAACCAGTTGTTGTACCTGCCGTTCCACGACCCGGCCTGGCAATTGTTCAGCAACAGGACCGATCTGGAGCGCTGGTTGCTGGACCATCAGCAAACACTGTTCAAAGTCAACGATCCGCTGGCCTCGATCCACTACCAAGTGCACGTCATGCCGCTGGACACGGGCATCAACCAATGGCTGGCCTCACTGGGCGAGGCCCAGTATCAGAGCACCCAGGTCAGCGAGCCTGCGTACGACCTGATCGAAGGCAGTATCAGCGCGCTGATCACGGCGGATGAACGCGATCAGCAACGCCAGAGCAACGCGCTGTTCGCACCCGCTCCAGCGCTGCCGGCAACCTTGATCCACGACGAGCCACAACCGACGCCGACATTCGGCCTGCTGAGTGCTGACCTCCCCGCCAGCGAACGCCAAGGCATGATCACGCAGCAACTGGCGGCGATCGAGCAGTGGCTGGGAAATGACGAGAATGCGGACTTGCAACACCCCAGGGTGATGGCATTGAAACAGCAACTCGACACCTTACACGGGCATCAGGACGCTGCTGCCACTGCTGCCTGGGGTTTGTTGACCAGGGGGGTGTTCGATGTTCCCACTCTCAACACTCACTTCACCGCATTGCACAGCGCCCGTCTCGGTGGCCTGCTCAGCGAGGCGCTGATCCAGCACACCCTGGGCCAGTTGACCACTGACGAACACGCGCTGGTGCAGAATCTGCTGACCTCTCCCGCCGTTGCCCGCGAGGCGACTAGCCCGGTTGCGGCCACCTTGAACCTGTCGCTGACCCGGCAACTGGACTCCTCCAGCACGACGGCCAGCACCACCGAACTCATCGGGCCCTTTCTGATCACCACTGCGCAAGCGTTGACAGACCCAGCCAACGCACGCCACAGCGTGCTGCTCTATTGGCCCGGCGCCGCCGGCGGGCTACAACGGTTTAATTCACGCCAGGATTTGGAACAGTCGTTGTTGCACCTGCAAGCCGACGAAACGGCACTGGCCGTCAGCTACACCCCCCTCACTGGAGACCCTCTGAATGACAGCCTGCGTCGCCAGCAAACGGCGTTCGACACGGAGGCCGCGACGATACGCTCAAACTACCCCCTACTGTCGCAACGGGAAAACGCGTTGGAAAACCTGCGCCTGAGAACCCTCGACTCCCTGCTGGTACCCGCCGCCGAAGCGCGGGACGCCGCCTTCATGCAACTGATCGAGCAAAACAACAGCAGCCACCTTGCTACCAGGATGCCGAGCTGGCTGCAACAAACGCCCGGCGCGCACTCAAGACTCAAGACCCTGATAGAGGTTTTCCCTGACGCCCTGGCGCAGGCTCAAGCATTGATCGCCCGCTCATTGCCTGAGCGCGAGGGCTATCTCAAGCGGCAGATCGACGCGCGCCTGCGCAAGGACTTCGCCCTCAAGCAAGGCTTCAGCGTGCAACTGGAGCTGCCGGACTCGGTCGAGCAACGTCGCGAGCCCACCGGTGGCGCGGCGCCGGGTACGCCGGTGAAGGTGGTCAACGTGCCCAGTGCCCAGCGCAGTTCTATGACACTGGAGGCGCTGGCTCTGGGCAATATCGACGAGGCCATCGGGCTGCGCATGGCCTTCAAGACCCTCACAGTACGCGCCGACGATGCCACTGAACTCGCTACCCTGAAGACGGGCCTCACCCACGCGTACCTGTTCAAGCTGGCACGCGACCTCAACCTGGCGCAGAAGTACGAAAACCTGATTCTCGACACGTTCAAGGGCAACGACCAAGAGTCCCTGTTTGCCACCCAATACCGTCGCGAATGCCTCCTGCAACCCTGGCGCCTGACCTTGCATCTGCAGGGCGAATGCGCGCACTTGCAAGGCCTCATAGACGCCCAGGCACTGCGCCTGTTGCAGATCGCCACGGACGCCGACCGCAACGAAGCGTGGAACGTCGAGGGCAAGCGCATCCGCCTGCTGCCCGCGCACCTGAGCGCCGGCACTGGCGACACCGGCGGAGCCAGCACGATCACCTTGTCCGGGATCACGTTTATCGAGGAGCAGAACAGTGGCCAGACCCTGCTCTACCTGCCTGAGGTGCCGGATGGTCAATGCCTGCGGCCCTACGCCAACCTAGAGCAGGCGCGCAAGGCGCTGTTCGATCGGTGTGCGCAAGACAGCATGGCCCGCTATGTGGCCGGATGTGCGTTGGAGGGCGCGGTCGCTGGGCATCTGTCGCGGCTGCAGCTTGCCCATCAGCAGGGGTTTGACGCGATGATCGGCGTGGGCCTCTCCTGGCCGACCTCCACCTCGTTGGCCGCCCATCAGTTGGATGCCTACATGGGACGCTTGCTCCAGTCGCATCGCAATGACTCGCGCTCGAATGCCGACCTGACGCTGCAAAAGTACGCGTTGCAGAGTGACACCTTGTTCAAGGGGATCAAGATCGCGCTGGGTGTGCTGCCGGTGATCGGTACTGCGGTCAACCTCGGCGACGGGGTTATCAGTTTGTACAACGCCGTCGACGCGTTTCGCCAAGGCAAACCCTTCCATGGGATCACCGAACTGGTGGCGGTATTCGAGTCCCTGGTGTATGCGCTGTTAGACATAGCCCCAGCAATGGGCGCACCTAAAGCCAGCGCCCGGGCCGCGCGCCAACTCACACGCGTTCGCCAGGCGTCCCGAGCGCTGCACCGGCAACCGTTCTGGAGCGCATTGCCACGGCAAAAACCTGCGGCTACGCGCTTGCGCTTCGAGGGGTACGCCTATGAAAAACCGCTGTCACTGGCCGATCTGCAGCCCCAGGCCAATGGCATTTACCGCCAGGTATACCGCCACGCTGAGGGTGATTTTATCCTTCATCAGGGCCTTACCTATCAGGTGGAATACGACAAGCACCTGCGCGCCCTGCGCTTGAGCGGCACCCGCAGCAAAACCTACAAGCAGCCGATCGGCCTGAATGAGCGTGGCCAGTGGGACACCCATGGCGGCTTGTATGGCACTTTGGTAGACGGTGGCCTGGCCGGTGGCGGCAACCTGCTCGGGCATCTGGCCGACCAGATGGACCCCTTGTGGCCAGCCGCCATTCGCGAATGGCTGCCACGCTGGTGGACTGACCACACGTGGCGCCAGCATCAGCGGTTGATGGGCCGTATCGCCAGCACTGAGCAGTCTATGGGTGCGCTCGCACAGCGGATCAACGTGCTGCTGCCACGTTACGCCGCGAATGACTTGTCGGTGATTTCCGATATTGAACGGGTCATGGACGAACTGATCGCACTCGCGAAAGTCATGGACGCCAACTTGGTGCGCATCAGTTCGCATGTGCGGGGCAACCGCGCCAGCCTGCTCAGAAAAGCACGGGGCGATACCGCGCAAGACGTTGTTCACTGCGCGCAGTTCCAGGTCAAGTTTAGTCTCGGACTGTTTTTCAAGACGGGTAACGAAACCAATGCCGCCCTCGCCCACCTCAACAGCCTGCCGTTTGATCAACTCGCCGCCCGGACCGCCCAGCGCGCGCAGGTCAGGCGCCTGCGCGTGCAAACCTACGAGTACTTAAGGCGCCTGGACACTGCCATCGAACAGATGAATCACTGGCTGCCGCTGGTGCAAGGCCCCTCCCGCACAATCATGGTCAACGCTGCAGAAACAATTAACCGGGGACTCTCCGAACGCCACCTGGTGAACATGAAAGCCGGTGAATTGATGGACCTGATTGTTCGTCGCCACCCAGAACAGGATGTTTCCTGGCACTACCTGCAAGGCCCGTTGCGCAATGCCGAGAATACATTGAGCCGCGCACTCTATTTGCAACTGCACCTGCTCGAAGCAGGAGCTGGCCCGGCCCAGCGTAATCAAATCCTGCGTTACTGCATCGCGGTCTACGGTAACTATCGGCGGCAGTTGAACAGTTGGCGAGCGAGCGCGCCGATGCACTTCGATGATGTTTACGTGGAAATGATGCACACGGAAATCGAAAAAATCCGGGGCTTGGCCGAAAAGGCACTGACCTACCAATCGACGCCCGCCCCGCGCGGCAGCAACAGAAGGGTGTTCGAGTCGGTCGACAATGTATTGCTGATCGGCGAAACCGCGCCGTCGGCAGCCGGGCAGCCACGTCGGTACACCATGACCGGCCCACGTGGTCACGAGCAAATCTGGGAACAAACGCCCAATGGCAGGTTTCACTTGACCAACCCATTGCCCTCGACGCCTTGGCAGCCGACTGCGCGAGACCTGCCGGCCACGCTACAAGCGGCCCGATACCGCCTGGAGGGTGTCTCGGCCCACCGGACAACCGTTGAGGGCTACGCTCGGCGGGGCATGAGCCCCAACGATCTGGAGTTCATGATGACCAGTGAAGCCGACTCTTTGAACCTGCAAGCACGTCACATCGAGGCGCTTGACCCTCAGGCCAGCATTCTCCCGGAACTTCGTCGCACCGCCACAGAGCTGACTGAGCAGGGGCGTCAGTTACGAATCGAGCAAATATGTAAAAGCCAGACCCCGACCGAAGGCTACCTCGACTACCTGCTGACACAACGAACGGACGCCAATCCCATTGTCGATATCCGCAAAACAGGTCCGATTGAAGCGTTGGGCAAACGCCAGGACGGTCGCCCGGACTTTATGCAGGAATACGAGGTCCGCGACCTGCGTAGCGCGGCCCCGCAAGTTCTGTGGTACGGCCACTTTCACTACGAAAGCAGTACGCCAAGGCAATTCGACACGTTCGTCAAAGCTCACCTCAAGATTCCCAGCCAACGCCGGCAGGGCCTGAAATGGCAGCAAATCCAGGCACAAGGAAGTGGTAGCAACCAGGTCACGCCGATCTGGCGCGGGAGCATCGGTAAGCCGTTTGCGATACTGCATTTCAAGGAAATATGACGCTGTAGAGGGGTGACAGCGTTGTGGAGCCACGTAATCATGAATAGAATTCAAGCACTTCAAATCAAAAATCAATTCTATTCATGGAGCCTCCGGTGCTCGAAATCCGTCACCTGAAAACCCTGCACGCCCTGCGCGAGGCTGACAGCTTGGTCGAAGCCGCCGAACGCCTGCACCTGACGCAGTCGGCACTGTCCCACCAGTTCAAAGAGCTGGAAGAGCGCCTGGGCATGCAATTGTTCGTGCGCAAGACCAAGCCGCTGCGTTTCACCAGCGCCGGCTTGCGCCTGTTGCAACTGGCCGACGCCACCCTGCCCTTGCTGCGCGGCGCCGAGCGGGACATCGCGCGCTTGGCCGGCGGCACTGCCGGGCGTTTGCACATGGCGATTGAATGCCACAGCTGCTTCCAGTGGCTGATGCCGACCATCGACCAGTTCCGCGATGCCTGGCCGGAAGTCGAGCTGGACCTGGCGTCCGGTTTCGCCTTCGCGCCGCTACCGGCCCTGGCGCGCGGCGACCTCGACCTGGTGGTGACCTCCGACCCGCTGGAACTGCCGGGCATCACCTATGTGCCGCTGTTCACCTACGAAGCCATGCTGGCAGTGGCCAACCAGCATGCGCTGGCGAACAAGGCGTACATCGTGCCGGAAGACCTGCTGACCGAAACGCTGATCACCTACCCGGTGGAACGCGACCGGCTGGACATCTTCACCCGCTTCCTGGAACCGGCCGACGTGGAACCCGCCCAAGTGCGCACCTCGGAACTGACAGTGATGATGATGCAACTGGTCGCCAGCGGACGTGGCGTGTGCGGCATGCCGCATTGGGCGCTGCATGAATACAGCTCGCGCGGTTACGTGAAGGCCAAGCGCCTGGGCGAGAAAGGCTTGTTTGCGACGCTGTACGCGGGGATTCGCGCGGACATGCTGGACGCGCCGTATATGCGCGATTTTTTGCTGACAGCCAAGGACACGTCGTTTTCAACGTTGGATGGGGTGAGTGCGGTTCGCTGACTTAAGAACACTGCGATCCAGTGTGGGAGCAGGCAAGCCCCCCCACATTGAACATCAGTGATCTTCCAGTTCGCGCCACATGTGGATCTTGTCGAAGTAATCGATGCCGACGCGCACCGCCAATGGCTCAAGGCCGTATTGGATAAAACCGCAGCGCTGGTACAAGGCAAACGCCGCGTCATTACCGGCGGTGACGGTCAGTTGAATCACCTTGAGGCACGGCTGTTTGCGCGCTTCTTCCAATGCCGCCTCGACCAACTGACGGCCCAGGCCTTTTTGCTGGTGGGCCGCGTTCACATACATGCCGAACAGCGTCACCTTGTGCCGCGCTTTCTCTCGCGCTTCAAACGCCAGGCCGACAATGCCGGCCAGTTCATCGCCTTCGAAAGCACCGAGCAGCCGGTCCAGCGGACTGCTCAAGCGTTTTCCCCACCCGCTCAACGGCATCGCGGCACGCTCCGCCACGCTGGAGGTGAACGCCTGGGGATAGGCGCCATAGGCCTCAAGCATCAATGCACGATAGGCCTCGGCGTGATGCGTCCCCAGCGTGCGAACCATCATGCGTTCAGCGACGAGCGGTAAAATGGCAGGATCAAATCGCGCGTCAAGGGCGCCAACTGCAGGCCGCCATCGCCGGCCGGGTCAATCCAGCGTACCTCTTCGATTTCGGCGGCGGGGGTTACCACAACGTCGATCTGCACCTGGAACAACTCGGCTTCCACGGTGAACCCCGGCTCGTTGACCGCGGGTGCGGAAAACGTGCCGAGGTAGACGGCGGCACTGGGCTCGATACGCAGGTTGAGTTCTTCGTGCAGCTCGCGGGCCAAGGCCTCGGCGGGTTGCTCGCCAGCGTCGATTTTGCCGCCGGGTTGCATGAAGGCCTGGGTGCCGCGCTTGCGCACCAGCAGGGTCTGGCCGTCAGCGCCGATCAGGAGGGCAGCGGCGATGCGGATCGTGGAGGTCATGAAAAGTCTTCCTTGGCGGTAAAGGCCGTAAGGATCACATGCGCCCGGGCACACCGCAATCAATGTGAGCGCTGGCTTGCCTGCGATAGCGGTTTGACTGAAGCCAGCTCCCACATCCTTTAACGCGCTCAGCCGGGGGGCGCAGTTTGCTCCTTGATAAACAAGCTGTAGCGCGCGCCTTCCATGGCCTCGAACGCAATCAACTTGTCCACCAACGGCAGGTTCAACACCTTGCCGGCGTTAAGCAACAGCATGCCGTTGTCAGCATTGAGGTTGCGCGCCAGTACCATTCCCTCCTCCAACTCGCGGGTGCCAAGGACTTTGACGCTGGGGTCGCCCAAGGTCACGTCTTTGAGGTAGATGGCGCAGACCATTACAAAATCTTCGACCATCACCGGGTCATACAGCCGCCCAGCGTATTTGCGGATGTACAGCAGCGCCTCGTCGCTGTTCATCTGCCGCTCCAGGATCAGACCTTTTTGCAGCTCAATAAAATCCACCGCAAGTTTCAGCAGACGCGAGCCGGCGGGAATCGCTTCACCCTTGAGGTGGTCAGGGAAACCGCTGCCGTCCCAGCGTTCCTGGTGATGGCGGATCAACCGCGCGGCATCCTTCATCGGGTCCAGGGTCATCAGCAGTGATTCACTCTGGGTGGCGTAGGCGCGATAGCGTTCACGGTCGCTGCCGTGCAGCAGGTCCGAGGGTGAAGCCATCATGCTGTCGCTCCAGCTCAGCTTGCCGATGTTGTAAAGCGCGGCGGCCATGGTCAGGTCACGGTTGCTGGCCTCGTCCACACCATGGGCCACACACCAGGTGCGTACCAGTTCGATGATTTGCCGATTGGTCTGCTTGGCGCGGGGCAGGCGCAGGTTGGCCAACAGCGAGAACACCTCCGTGCCGGTGGCGTAGCTGTGCTTGAGTTCTTCGTAGGCCAGGTCGAGCATGTCGGCGGTCTGTTGCAGCTCGCTGGTACGCGAGGCCACACGTTTTTCCAGGGTGGCGTTGAGCTGCTTGAGTTCATCGTTCTGCTGCTGGATCAGTTGTTCGAGGCGCAGGCGTTCAAGCTCGGAATGCTGGTGGGCCAGGGATTGGCGCAGCGCCAGCAGTAACTCCTCATCTTTCCAGGGTTTGCTCAGGTAGCGGTAGATCTCGCCTTCATTGATGGCTTTGACGATCAGCGTCAGGTCGGTCTCGCCTGTCAGCAGAATGCGCACGGTGTGGGGATAGCGCTGGTGGACATGAGCCAGCAGCGAAGCACCGTCCATGTCCGGCAGGCGCGCGGCGCTCATCACCAGGTCGATGGGTTGGCTGGCCAGGATGGCCAAAGCCTCGGCAGCGCAAGTGGCGCTGTGCAGGTCGAAAGGTTCCAGACGCAACAGGTGCGTGAGTCTGTGGAGAACCTCCGGATGGGCATCAATCAACAGCACCACGGCGCGGTCGGTATCGGTGAACGTAACTGACTCTCCCATGAGACACCTCGGATCGTCGGTGTGCGATCCTTAGGTTGGGGTCTGCCTTCCTGGCCATTACTAAACAGTTTAGTAGGTTTCGTAAAAGGTGATAGCTTTCCGACATCAACGCATAAAAAAAGCCGCTCCAGAAACCAGAGCAGCCTTCGAGGTGAAACCAACATGCCTCACGCTTCAGCGTTTTTCGGGCTCGAACCAAACGAAGCAAAACGCTTGTTGAACCCGGCAATCCGGCCTTCGACCTGGGTCTTGCGCTGTTGCCCGGTGTAGATCGGGTGCGAGGCGCTGGATACGTCCAGCGGGATGTAGGGGTAAGGGTTGCCGTCGCTATGGGTATGGGTGCGGTCGCTGTCGGCGGTGGAGCCGATCAGGAAGAACACGTCGGCGGCGGTGTCGTGGAACAGCACGGTGCGGTAGTCGGGATGGATACCAGCTTTCATAAGGCCTCCGGGGCGTCTGGGTGCTTTTGATGCGTTATACAGTAACATAAATCATGCACCCAAACGAGAACCGATTGCAATAAGGATAGGCCTGCAGCTTCTATGCGGCTTCCTGGAAGTCCATTTCCGGTGGCTGTCGAGAGAAACCGCGGGTGAGGAAGCCCAGGTAAACCACCCCGATCGCCAACCACGCCAAGCCCAGGTAAATCGCCAGGTGATCGAGGCTGACCATCAGCCATAAATCCGCCAGCAGGCCGATGGCCGGGAATACCAGGAACAGGATCAGCTCACGCACACCCCGTTGCTTGGCGCCGATCCAGTAATGGAAGATCACCGACAGGTTCACCAGACTGAACGCCAGGAAGGCGCCGAAGTTGATAAACGATGTGGACGTGGTCACGTCCAGCTTCAACGCCAGCAGCGCCACCACCGCGCACAACAGGATGCTGTTGACCGGTGTGCCAAAGCGCGCATGCAGGGTGCCAAAGAACGACTTGGGCAACACGCCGTCGCGGCCCATCGCAAACAACAAGCGCGAACCACTGGCCTGGGCCGACAGCCCCGAGGCGAACTGGCCAACGATCAGGCCGATCAGGAAGATCGACACAAACAAGTCGCCACCGATGTTGCGCGCGATTTCATACGCCGCCGAATCCACATTGGTGAATTCGAAAGACGGGTGCGCGATCTGCACAAAGTAGGACACCGCCACGAAAATCAGCCCGCCAATCAGGGTGATCAACATGATCGCTCGTGGGATGGTGCGGCGCGGGTCGCGGGTTTCTTCGGTGAGGGTGCTGACCGCGTCAAAGCCCAGGAATGAATAGCAAGCGATGGCCGCGCCGCTCATGATCAGCGGAAGTTGCATCTGGCCGTTGAAGAACGGAGCGGTCGTCCATAGAGGCTTGCTAGCATCACCACCGATGTAGTGGATGCACAGCGCCACAAACGCAATCAACACCAGGAACTGCACCAGCATCAGCAAGGCATTGATGCCGTTCGCCAGCTTGAGGCCGACGATATTGATGGCGCTGGTGATGCCGATAAACGCCAACACCCAGATCCACTGCGGCAGCGCTGGGAACGCTGAGTTGAGGTACGCCGCACCGATCAGCCAGATCGCCATGGGCAGGAACAGGTAGTCGAGCAGCACTGCCCAGCCGGCGATAAACCCCAGTTTCGGGCTGATGGCTTTGCGCACGTAGCTGTAGGCGGAACCGGCGACCGGAAACGCCGAGGCCATGCGCCCGTAACTCATGGCGGTGAAGAACATCGCCACAAGCGCTGCCAGATAAGCGGCAGGGACCATACCCGCAGTGGATTGCGCCAAGATACCGAAGGTGCCGAGCACAATGATCGGCGTCATATAGGCGATGCCGAACAGCACCACCGACCCTAATGACAGGGTGCGTTGCAAATGAGCCATGAGCGATTCTCCGCGAAATTATTAGATTTATGGCAGAACTTAAGTCGATGAAGCCGTTGTCGTTTTTCTTATGTCGATCGTAGTGAGCGGGCTTAAGGAATCAGCAGTTCGCGCGTGCCGTCAGTGTGCTCGATCACCTCACCCGGCAACTTCAAGCGCTGGTCATCCAGGTAGCGGTAGTCCTTGCGCGCCGCTGCCAATTGGTCGAGATCCAGCTCGACCGTGAATTGCCCTTCGTCGCGCCCGGCTTCAAACAGCAAGGTACCAAACGGGTCCACCAGCGCACTGCCACCGGCAAACAACAATCCGCCATCCCCCTCTTCCACTCGGTTGACCATCAGCGCAAATGCCTGGTTTTCCTGGGCGCGCGCCATGATCGCGGTGCGGTGCGTGGGGCCGTACGGGTCCATGTTGCCGTTGGTGACGATCAGCAATTCGGCGCCCAGTTGCGCATTGGCTCGGGCGGTTTCCGGGAACTCAATGTCGTAGCAGATCAACAGACCGACGCGCACACCGTTCCAGAGGCAAGTGGCGTAGCGATCGCCTGGGGCGAATACACCGCGATCCGAGGCCCACAGATGGGTCTTGCGATAACGCAGGGCGATGCCTTCGGGGGTGATCAGCAAGGTGGTGTTATAGAATTGGCCATCGTCGCTTTCGGCCATGCCGATCACCACGGCGATATGGCGCGCGCGGGCGGCCTGGATCACGGCCTGCACGGTAGGCCCGTCCAGCGGTTCAGCGATGTCAGCGACGGTCTCGGCGCTGGGGAAGCCCATCAGGTGGGTTTCCGGGAAGACGATCAGTTGCGTGTCCGCAGCCGCTGCAGCGATCGCCGCCAAGGCCCGCTCAAGGTTGTAAGCTGTACCGTTATCACGGCCCGCCAACTGGGCAAATTCGACCTTCATGGGTATTCCTTGTTCTGTGTACGTGCCGCAGTATGCGCAGGCGCAACCGGCCAGGGAATCACGCGGCGGGGGTAACCCGATAGGGGTAGAACAATGACCATGTCATTGCAAGACATCGCCTGGCACCGTTCGGTGGGGCAAATGATAGACGCCCTGGACCAGCCCAATTTCTGGACCCAGCTTGTCCGCCTGCTGGACCAATACGTGCCGTTCGACAGTTGGGTGGTATTGCTGTTCAGCAGCGAACACCGCCCGCTGGTATTCGCCGAATGCCCAGGCGCCGATGGCACACCGGATCATTTGTTCCAGGACTACCTCAACGGCCTGTACCTGCTCGACCCCTTCTACATCGCCAGCCGTGAACATTCGCGCACCGGGCTGTTGCGCCTGGCCGAAGTGGCGCCGGAGCACTTCGAACTCACCGAGTACTACCAGCGCTACTTCCGCCTGAACGTGGTGGCTGATGAAATCCAATTTAATTGCCAGCAGCCGGATGGGCGTACCCTGTGCCTGTCACTGGGCTCCAGGCAGCGCTTTGACCCGGCGCAGATTGCCCTGCTGTCGTTGATCCAGCCCTGGGTGCTGGGCCTGCTGCGCCAGCGCCTGCCCTTTGAACTGCACCAGGTCAGCGCCCCGCAGCCGCCGGTCCAGAATGATGAGTGGGGCGCGCAACTCACCGCCCGCGAGCTGGATGTGGGCCGTTTGATGCTCAGCGGTTGCTCCAGCAAAGAAATCGCTCGTAAGCTGGAAATCTCTGTTGAAACCGTGAAAGTCCATAAGAAACACATGTACAGCAAGCTAGGGATCAAATCCCAGTCAGAGCTGTTCTCGATCTTTCTACAGGCGCAAAACGCCTAGCCGATGAGTCCGAATCCAGGAAACCCGTATGAGCCTGTCGCTACTGAGTCGTTACGCTTTCTTTGCCGTGTGCGTCATTTTCACCCTCGCCAGCCTCCCCTTTATCGAACATGAATGGCTGTGGCCGATCACGGTGGTCACCGGGGTGTTGAGCCTGATCGGGATTTTCGACCTGCTGCAAAGCCCCCACGCCGTGCGCCGCAACTACCCGATCCTGGGCAATATCCGTTACCTGGTAGAAGCCATCCGCCCGGAAATCCGCCAGTACCTGCTGGAGTCCGACAGCGACGCCCTGCCCTTCTCCCGGGCCCAGCGTTCATTGGTGTATTCGCGCGCCAAGAATGAATCTGCCGACAAACCCTTCGGCACCTTGATCGACGTGTACCAGTCAGGTTTCGAATTCATCGGCCACTCCATGCGCCCCGCGCCGCTCAGCGACCCCAGCGCGTTCCGCGTGATGGTTGGCGGCCCACAGTGCACGCAACCGTACTCGGCGTCGGTGTTCAATATCTCGGCAATGAGCTTTGGCTCGTTGAGCGCCAACGCAATTCGCGCGTTGAACCAAGGTGCCAAACTGGGCAACTTCGCCCATGACACCGGCGAAGGCAGCATCAGCTCCTACCACCGCGAGAACGGCGGCGACCTGACCTGGGAATTGGGCAGCGGCTATTTCGGCTGCCGCACCAGTGACGGCCGTTTCGATCCGGAACGTTTCGCCGTGCAGGCGCAGAATCCACAAGTGCGCATGATCGAAATCAAGATGAGCCAGGGCGCCAAACCCGGCCATGGCGGGATCCTGCCCAAGCACAAAGTCACCCAGGAAATTGCCGATACCCGCGGCATCATGATGGGCGAAGACTGCATCTCGCCGTCGCGCCACAGCGCGTTTTCCACCCCTATCGAACTGATGCAGTTCATCGCCCAACTGCGCGAACTGTCCGGCGGCAAACCGGTAGGCTTCAAGTTCTGCCTGGGTCACCCGTGGGAATTCATGGGCATCGCCAAGGCCATGCTCGAAACCGGCATCCTTCCGGACTTTATCGTAGTGGATGGCAAGGAAGGCGGCACCGGCGCCGCGCCGGTGGAGTTCACCGACCATATCGGCGTGCCGCTGCGTGAAGGCCTGCTGTTTGTGCACAACACCCTGGTGGGCCTGAACCTGCGCGACAAGATCAAACTCGGCGCCAGCGGCAAGATCGTCAGCGCGTTCGACATCGCCAGCGTCCTGGCCATCGGCGCCGATTGGGCCAACTCGGCGCGCGGCTTTATGTTCGCGATCGGTTGCATTCAATCGCAGAGCTGCCACACCAACAAATGCCCGACCGGCGTTGCTACCCAAGATCCGTTGCGTCAACGTGCGCTGGTGGTCCCGGACAAAGCCCAGCGCGTATTCAACTTCCATCGCAACACGCTCAAGGCGCTGGCGGAAATGCTCGCCGCGGCCGGCCTGGATCATCCGTCGCAGCTGTCGGCCAAGCACTTGGTACGGCGCATGTCGGCGACAGAGATCAAGCTGTTTTCGCAGTTGCATGTGTTTCTCAAGCCTGGGGAGTTGCTCACGGGTGAGGTGAACGGGGCGTTCTATTCCCGCATGTGGCAGATGGCGCGGGCGGACAGTTTTGAGGCGCAGGAAGTCGTCGCCGCCTGATAACCCTCCTTCTTGAGCCTGCCCGTGCCGGGCAGGCCGTCGAGACATTCAGTAATACCCAACCTTTGCAATTGCTTACAAATACCGCCAACCTGCGCCCGCCCGACGGGTGGCGTGCGCCAACGCCCACGCCTGCCTGTCTTTAATAAACATTTCGTACAAGAGCCCGCTGCCATGTTGAACGGACGCGACCCGCGCATCGATTTTTTTCGGGGCCTGGCGTTGATCTTCATTTTCTGGGATCACGTCCCCCACAACCCGCTCGGCCAGATCACGCTGCGCAACTTCGGCTTCAGCGATGCGGCTGAGGTGTTTGTATTTCTCGCCGGCTACGCGGCGGTATTGGCCTACGGCAAGATCCTGCAACGCGATGGCTATTGGATTGCCTCGCTGAAAATCCTGCGGCGTGCCTGGGTGTTATATGTGGTGCATATCTTCCTGCTGGCGATGCTGATGGGCATCGTGTTCTTCGCCAACAGCCACGTGGAAACCCGCGACCTTGTCGAAGAGATGGGCCTGACGCACTTCGTCACCCACCCGCAGCAAGCGCTGACCGATGAGCTGCTGCTGCGTTTCAAACCCAACCTGATGGACCCGTTGCCGCTCTACATCGTGCTGCTGGCAGGACTGCCGCTGGTGTTGCCGTTGATGCTGCGCAACACCTGGGCGGTGGTGGCCGTGTCTACGACGATCTACTTGCTGGCGCCGTGGATGGGCTGGAACCTGCGGGCGATTGCCGATGGTGTCTGGTACTTCAACCCCGTCACTTGGCAACTGCTGTTCATACTGGGAGGTGCGGCGGCGCTCTACAGCCGACAAGAACGGCCGGTGGACACCCGGCCACTGCGCCGCCAGCCGATGTTTGTCGCGGCAACGATTTATGTGTTGATGGCCGGCGTGCTCACGCTGTCCTGGCGCTGGCCGCAGATCCACGATGCGCTGATGCCGTCGATGATCAGCGACCTCATCTACCCCATCAGCAAGACCGACTTATCACCGCTGCGCCTGCTGCACTTCCTTGCCCTGGCTTATGTCACCGCCAAGCTGCTGCCGGGCCGTGGCTGGACCGAAAACTGGCTGGCGCAACATACCTGTCGCATGGGGCGTTATTCGCTGGAGGTGTTTTGCCTGGGCGTCGTGCTCGCGCCGTTGGCGGACATGATCAATGCCATGGCCGGGGATGCTTTGGCGATTCAATTGATGACCGCTGTGGCCGGTGCTGCACTGATGGGGTTGCTAGCGCTGTGGCTGGAGTTCAACAAGCGTCTGGATCAGTCGCTCAAGGCAAGCGTGCACGCGGGATAGACTGGATGGCCCGCCGCACGCAGCGGGCCATTTGTGGCGTCAGGCCGAACGCACCGGCGCCGCAGTCGCGTTGTTCGGTTGCAGCTTGAACACGTAGAACAGCACCGTGAGCAGCACCAGGAAGGCCGGCCCCACATACAACGCCACGCGAGTATCCGGGAAGTACGCCATCAGGCCCACCACCAGCACCAGGAACGCCAGCGCCAGGTAGGAACTGACCGGGTAAAACCACATGCGGTACTTGAGACCGGCCTGCTCAGCGGGACTCAGGCTTTTGCGGAATTTGAGCTGGGCCAGCAGTATCATCAGCCAGGTCCAGATCGCGCCAAAGGTAGCGATGGACGTTACCCAGACGAACACTTGGTCCGGCACCAGGTAGTTGAGCAGCACGCCCAGCAACAAAGCAAAGATCGACAACAACAGCGCCTTGCGCGGCACGCCATTGCTCGAGGTGGTGCCAAAGGTGGCCGGTGCCTGCCCGTTCTGCGCCAGGCTGTAGAGCATGCGCCCCGTACTGAAAATACCGCCGTTGCACGACGACAGCGCCGCCGTGATCACCACGAAGTTGATGATGCCCGCAGCGGTCTTGATGCCCAAGCGCTCGAACGTCATCACGAACGGGCTGCCCTGAGTGCCGATTTCATTCCACGGGTAGATCGACAGAATCACAAACAACGCACCGACGTAGAACAGCAGGATGCGCCAGAACACCGAGCCGATAGCGCTTGGAATCGTCTTCTGCGGGTTGCGTGCTTCACCGGCGGTGAGGCCGATCATCTCGACGCCCAGGTAGGCAAACATCACCATCTGCAGCGACATCAACACGCCTTGCACGCCGTTGGGCATGAAACCGCCATGGGCCCACAGGTTGGAAATACCCAGCGCCACGCCGTTGTTGCCAAAGCCGAACGCGATGATGCCGACGCCGCCGATGACCATCGCAATGATGGTGACGATCTTGATCAACGCGAACCAGAATTCGAATTCACCGAAGGCTTTTACTGCGATGAGGTTGATCGTACCCATGCTGATCAGTGCCGCCAGGGCCCAGATCCAGCGCGGCGTGTCTGGGAACCACACGCCCATGTACACAGCCACGGCGGTGATCTCTGCAACGCACGTTACCAGCCACAGGAACCAGTAGTTCCAGCCGGTGAGAAAGCCCGCCAACGGGCCGAGGTAATCCTGGGCATAACGGCTGAACGAACCGGCGACGGGGTTGTGCACCGCCATCTCACCGAGCGCACGCATGATCACCAGGATCGCCAGGCCACCGATGATGTACGACAGCATGATTGCCGGGCCGGCCATTTCAATGGCCTTGGCCGAACCGAGGAACAGGCCGACACCAATGCAGGCGCCTAGGGCCATCAGGCGAATGTGCCGCTCGCCAAGTTCGCGTTTGAGCGGACCGCCTTGAGCGGTCTCGCCGTGGGGCAGTGGGTTGCCGACAGGCATAAAGGTACAACCTCATTTTGTTATTGGAGTGTCCGCCGTGGAGCACGCTTGGCGGGCGTGCAGTATAAAAAGCGGGGCTTAGAGTGATTCACTATAAAAAACGAAAAATTCAGTGAAACCAACCGCAAAAATGCCATTTGGTAGGGGCATTATACCTGCCTTTAGCGGAAAAATGCCTCAGCGACGCCATCGCCTACCCGGGCGCCGGCCCGTTTGATAGGCGCTTGGGCTAGAGCGACCTGGACAGTTTTATCGGCCGGCTGCTCAAGCGTGGTTATGTGATCGAGGCCCAGACGCAGTTCTCTGCCGAACTGTTGGAGTACGCCCACAAAGGCCTGTTCGAGCCCTACGCTGAAAAGAGCCAGGCCGGGCTGTCGATCACCGATTGCCGTGCCGCTGTATCAATACGTGTATCCGCAGCAACTCTACGAGCGTTTCACCGCGATCCCGCCGCTGGTGGTCAACAGTTTGCTGTTTATCGAAAACCGCGACCTGCTCGACCCCGCGCCCCCCCCCAGGCCAACCCTGCCGTGGACTGGCCTCGCTTTGCCAGGGCTGCGTGGTCTCAGGTGGCCAAGCGGCTGCACCTGCCGGGGCAAAGCGCCGGCGGCAGTACCCTGGCCACGCAGTTGGAAACTGCGTATGTTCGCGCAGAATGCTCTGATTGATGCGCCGTTGTTGCTGGCCGCCTTGAGCGCGCCGTTGGCCTACCGCGACTGGCAATTACAACCCACCGTCCAGCCGATCAATACCAACAAGGGCATCAGCGTCGCCCGCAGCCGTCTGGCCGCCTTGCTTCAACGTCCGCTCTACGACTTGGACCGCGTATCCGCACCATGCTGGAGATCGAGGCCTTTCTCGACATCCATCAGCGCTGGCAGGCGCTCGGCTATCCGTTCGATCACTTGGTACCCTCACTGGCCACCGCGATTGGCAGTTCCGGCAACCGGGCAGTCACAGCCAGTGCATAAGCCCGGGCTGAGCCCACGCGGGATCGCCTCAATGCGATTCAGTCAGAGAACGTTCAGGCCCGCGCCTGCCCGTTGGCGAGCGCGCTTGCCACGGGATCAGTCGAGGCTGAAAAACAGACGACGTGACATGGCCAATCCAACAGGCGAGCGATAAATCTCCAGCGTCTGTTGCGCCCGGCCGCCCTGCCCGAGGCGCATGCGCGCAAAGGCCTGGGCTTCGAACTCAGCCTGGGCCAGGCGACCCAGGCGGTTCTGTTCGGGGCTTTTGAGGT
Source organism: Pseudomonas sp. RA_5y_Pfl1_P24 (assembly GCF_963970945.1). Lineage (NCBI taxonomy): Bacteria > Pseudomonadati > Pseudomonadota > Gammaproteobacteria > Pseudomonadales > Pseudomonadaceae > Pseudomonas > Pseudomonas sp. RA_5y_Pfl1_P24. Next base: position 20,440 of record NZ_CAXAOJ010000003.1, read on the forward strand.
GACCGAAGGTGTAGTGATCGTCAGGCCCGTGACGACTGGCGTAGTGAAAATGCGCAAAACACAGCGCGCGGCCGGTATGGATGTCGTTCACCGCGTACACTTGCAAAAAATCATTGCGGCGCCCACGCAGCGGCACCCGTTGTCCCTGCCGGATGATCTTCACTTCACCCTGCTGTTGCAAAAACGCCACGTCATTGACGCTGCGTAGGTTATTGCGGCTGGCGCGGATGCGCGCGTCCAGCCCGGCCGCGTCCAGCCGCGCCGCGGCCAGGCGCAATTTCGCCTCGGTATCCCGCGCTTTGCTGCGCTGGACGTTCTCGAGTCGCACGATGGTCCGGCCGCTCAGTTTGTGCCTGATAGCCTCGGCCGCCAACGTACGGCTACGCCCCTGAGCCTCCAGCAGTTCCTGAAGCGACGCCGCATCGTTGGCCCGAGCCATCATCGCCTCGACATTGGCGATGGCCCTGTCCTCATCGCGCAGCAGGACGTCCGCTTTTTTCAACAAGGCCCCCAGTTCTGGATCAGGACGCACGGTGGGGGGTGCTTTCAACTGATCCCAAACGCCATCGTCGGCCTGGGTGAACGAACCGATCACACCGCCCGCAGCGTCATGCAACTGGGCTGTCTCGACGCTCATGGGTTCCGGGCTCAGCCGGGCCACATAAAGGTCGCGATTGCGCGTAAGAATGATTTTCCCACTTGACTGGCCAGCCGCCTCAGGACGGGGTTTGATCACGCGGCGCGGCGCAGGTTGCAGCAACTGCGCCAGATCCTGTTGCACCTGGTGATGCAGGGATGCCAACAGTTCCTGCAGTTTTTGCAGATACGGCAGGTCGAATTTATCCGGCTCCATGGCGCGCCAGAATTCGATGCGATCATCGGTTTGTGCGTAGACACGATCAATGCTCTGGAGCAGTTCGATGCGTTGTTCGTGGCTGCACTGCAAGTGCTGCAAATCGACCTGGGAGCGACTGGCCAAACGGGCGCGGTCGAACGTTTCATTCATGTCATCGATAAAATCATCCTTGAGCAGCGAACCACGCACATCAAAGGCAGCACTCCAGAGCGTGGTCAATTGCAACGTTTGCAGGTCAAGGATCGACGGGCGTTGCGGCATACGCAGGGTTAACACGCGTGCCTTGTCACGTCCCAGTCGCGGGACCTGGCGCATTTCTTCAAGGTAGCGCTCTTCTATCGTGCGCCAGTGAATCGCGTCGCCATGCAGGGTCGCCAGCTCACGCATGATCTGTCTCAGCTCGTCATGAAACTGTGCTTGCCTCGTCTCCTCCAACTGCTTCAACACGGCGGGCAATTTATTCGTGACCCGCTGAATGTGTTCACGGCTGACGACGTCGGACAATTGTGCGGCGAGGACAATCGACTCCACTATCTGACTCAGTTCTTCTTCGTATCGTGGGCGTGGCGCCAGTTCCCGCAGGCGCCTGAGCAACCTCAGTTCCTGCAGCAAATACGCCACCTTGCCGTTGAGCTCCTTGATGTAGCGGTCGCGGACTGCGTTGAGCATTTTTTCGTCGGCGCCGCTGTTGGGTTTTTTGAGCAGGTCGTACGCAACTTCCGCTGCCTGTTGCGCGCGCGTGCGATTCTTGATCGCATGCTGGTACTGAGCTTCCAGGACACTGCGGTCCACGACAGGCTTGCTCGGCTCCTGGTCCGCGCCCCCGCTGAGGCGCAACTGCAGATCAATATCCCACAGGCCGGCACCGATGAGTTTCAACCAGGGCCCGAGCCGGCTTCCGTCAGAGCTGATCACACGGGCCCGCCCCCGTTGCAGGCGCACGGCGAACACTTGGCCGCGCACCAACGCCTTCCACTGCGTGGGCGCGCGCGCGGTGTCATGCCACAACCCCTGCCAGGGTCCGCTTTGCTCGGTAAAGCCCTGGGGCCAGGGCTTGCCAACGGTGTTCAGGCTAAACCCTTGCAAGCGCGCCTGCAGCGGCGGCGTCAGAACGTCACGCGCATTGGCCCAAGCGGCCGGTACGCTGAAGTCCACTGGCGGAACGTGATAGGTGGGCGGCAGCGGGCTCGGCTCCTGGGCGGCCAGAGGGGCGAACACCGGGTGTTCTAGCAGCAGATGCTGGCGCGCGTCGTGGGGCGAGGCCTGGTGCGCGAGGATTGCCATCAGGTTGGCAAGCACGTCCATGACGGCGGCGTTACGTGTCTGGTCATCATCGCTTTGCAGGCTAGGCATATCCTGCCGGGCACTGTCGAGCACCTGCACCAGCCAGCCCGCCAACATCACCGGGCCGCCGAGCAGCGGTTGCAAAATACCGAACAACAGCCAGCCAACCTGCTTTACGCTGGCCCAGCGCTGTTCAGCGTTCGACACGCTTTGCCGATCCGCTTGGGCAACCATGGCCTGGGCAGTGGCGGCGAACACTTGGTGCGCGGGGTCGTCCACATTGATCCGCTTGCTCAATTGCGCAGGCCCAGGCGCCTCGAACGCAGTGAACTCATCGCCCGACAAAAAACGCCGCACATGAGGTTCGCGGAAACCGCCGTGGGCATACACCGCCTGGCGCGACGGGTCGAGCCAGTTCAGGACGCTGGCCTGCAAATCGCCAGGCGCCTGTACGGCCGCGAACAGGGCATCGAGGCTGGGGTATTCGAGCAGCAGCGGAACGCACAAGGGCCGGTACAACAGATGCGCACCTTGCTGGCCTTGCTCCGGGCCGATGATAAACATATTCGCCACCTCGTCCGGCGCGGCGTCGCGTGTTGCCTTGAACGCCAGTGGCCACATCGCCACGGCTTGCCCGTCCACCTGGCGTTGCGCCCGCGTGTCTTGCAGCGCCGCCAGCAGCCGGCGAAACCCCTGGAAGGTCAGGCCGTGCAGGCCGCTCACCTGCCACTCCAGCGCCTGCATGGGCAGTTGGATGCGCAGTTGCTGACTGAATAAGCGCCGGCGGCGCGTCGCTTGCACCGGGTCGTCGACCAGGTTTTTCTTCAACAGCGCAGGGTACGTCTGGCCCACATCGGCGTTAGTCACACACGTCTTGAGCAGGTTATAAGTCAACCACGCGGGCGCCGGTTCCCCCTTGAGGCGGATGCTTTTCGCGGTATAGGGAAACCCGGCAAGGTTTTCCAGGGCAAGCTGCGCCAAGGTGACGGTAATTGACTGCACTTGCCCGGCAATGAAACCGCCCGGCACCGGCACGGCGGCGGCGATGACTTTGTCAAAGCTCACACTGATCGCAGAGGGTTCGAGTGTGGCGGTTTTCGGGTCGTTCTTGAGACACGCCTGCAACTGCTGTTCGGCGTATTCCGGGAGTGCGGGAATATCATCCAGAAAATGCTCTGTTCCGTTTTCCTGCCGGGCCAGCACCTGGGCCTGGAGCAGACGCGCGTAGGCGCTGCAGGTTTGTCCGTCGACGTGCAGCAGCCACAGCGGCAACTGATCGCGCAGCTGTTGCTGACGGGGGCTCAAGCGCGGAATGAACCAGCGCTGCACATCGGTAATGGTCCTCAGCAGTGCCTGATAATCCTCGACGGCACGTGGCACCGCGAGATCCAGGCTGGCGATTTCCCGCAATTGGCGCTGCAGGTAACTCGACGCCAATTCATCGAACGGATCGCTCACGACCTCGACAGCGAACCAATCCCCGGCAGCGCCCGGCAATAACGGGCTGGCATAGGCCGGCAACAAGGCCTGCACCGCTTGCAGGTTATCGAGCACCTGCACGCCGCTGGCCGGGCTGAACAACACCACAGGCCCCTGCCCTGCGGGGCTGAGCACCAGCAACGGCAGCATCTGCACGGGCTCGTTCCGGCCACGCCGCAGGTGCAGGGTCTGTACCCGCAGCGCAGGGCCAAGAGCGTTCCAGTGACGGTTGGGTCGCTGCCGATGCAGGCCCGACTTGGGCAACACCTGGGCATACCGTGCCTCACTCATGCCGGGCGGGCGCGGGGAATCGTAGAGCAACCCCAGTAATTCGTCGGACAGATACCCCCAGCGCGTCCTGTTCACCGGCAGCGATTCATTCCACCAGGCTTGCAAGCGCTGGGCGAAGCGGGTGAGCAACAGGGCGCCGCATTGATTGATCAGCCGCTCCACGGTCGCCAGGCTCGGACCTGCGACGGTGTAGGTTTCACGGGTGCGCTGCGCGACCACGTGGTAACCCGCGGCCAATAACGTCGGTTGCGCCGCCGCCAGACGCTCCAGCAACAGTTGCGGCAGGCTTTTGTAGCGATAAGTGGTCGGGGCGGTTTCGATCTCCGGAAAACCCAGATAAATCAGCCCGGCAGCGTCACGGTGTTGCTCAGCATAGGTGTCCAGCCAGGCCTGGGCGCAATCCTGGGCCACCACGAGCAACGTGGGCGGATCGCTGAACAGGGTCAAGACCTGCTCGATATGAGCCTGGCGTAGCGACAGTGGAGCATCGACAGTCATGGTGCGTTCTCAGTCAGGGATTGAGCGCAAACCGTAGGCGGGAGCGGCGGCGCGCGGGCACTAAACAATTACCCCTGGCCTGTTCACCGCGGTACCGGCGGCCTGCCCCTATGCCCCCGTCTGTGAAGCCCAGGCGAAACGCGCTAACTATGTAACCCCAAGGCCCGCACCGGGTCCTTAGGCTGATGACCTTAAATCGCACTCGAGGTCATCCGCCATGCCTGTCACACCTGACGCTGTGATCACACTCAACCTTCCCGACTGGCTGCGCAGCACCGCCTGGCCGCGCGCCCAGCGTCTGCAAGGCGCGTCGATGGTGGCGCTGACGACCTTCCATCGGCTGGCCGACACGCCTCAAGCACCGCTCAAACGTGCCAACGCGCACGCCTGGCGTGCACAGAACAGCGTCGACAAACGTCTGGGCGCAGTGCTCGACCTGCACGCCTTCGCCGAACCCTTGCTCAGCGATGCACTGAAGCAACGCTACGCGCTGCACCTCAACGTCAAGGCCGTCTACCTGTTCTTGCACAGCGAAAAAGGCACCTGGCTCAAGGGCACGACCAGCCGCAGCGTGTCCCTGCTGGACGCCGCGCTGCACAACTTCGCCAGGAGCGAGGTGTTCAGTACCGATTCCAGCTACATCACCCGGCCTGATGCGCGCGGGCACTTCATGATCACGCCGCTGAAAGACCGCATGAGCATCGCGCAGTTCGTGACGCTGTGCCGCGAGCTGGACCTGGGTGCGCAGTACCAGCGGCATCTGCAGCGTTACCTGCTGCCGCCTGCCCAGGCAGACCAGGACGCCTTGCAAGCTGAGGTCATCGCCAGCCAGAAAGCCGCCTTGAACGCGGCGGCGCACCTGGCGCTGCATACCGGTGAGCTCGACGCGGCGACCTTTCACCTGGTGCAGCGCGCCGTAGCCGGCGAGCGCGGCGTGATGCAGTTTTATCAACTGCGCATACAGGACACGCAACTGACCGGCATCCTGCTGATTGCGCCTGATCTGCTTGCAGCCACGACCCTCGTCCCCATCGTGATGTACATCCCCCACGAGCCCAAAACCCCGATAAAGCAGTACGTCAGCACCGTCGCGCTGATGGATGACTTGCAAGCGAAGCTGAAGGATACGGGCTACACGGTGTTCTTCAGCCAGTTCGTCGATCAGCAGCAGCGCGGGCGCTTTTTCAGTGCGCTGCAACAGCACCCGCGTTTCGAGGCAAGCCTCATCAATGGCGATTTGTGGCAGCACCGCTACCAATCGATGCTGAATAAAATACTCAACGACGGTCGCGAACTGGCGGTGGCTACCGCCTACGCCGACAGCCGTGCTCGCTGGAGTTGGTGGGACAATTTCAGTCAATTGCTCGAAGAAGTATTCAATGCGGCGCTGCTGGTGATCACGCCGTTCGTGCCGTTGCTGGGCGAGCTGACACTGGCCTATACCGCCTATCAATTGCTCGATGAGGTGGTCGAAGGTGTGGTGGACCTCGCGGAGGGCCAGGCCCGCGAAGCCGCCGGCCATCTGATTGGCGTGGTCAGCCAGGTGGTGCAACTGGGTGCCTTCGGCGTGGCCGGACACTTTGCACAGTCGGCCTTCGTCAACCAGCTCAAGCCGATCAGCTTCAACGGCAAAACGCAGTTGTGGAACCCTGATCCAAAGCCCTACGCGCAACCGCGACTGGACCTGCCCGCCGACTTGACGCCGGATGAGCGCGGCCTACTCCAGCACAATGACCGCAGCTTGTTGCCGGTGGATGGCCAACACTATGCCGTCGCCCTGGATGCGCCTGAGGCCACCTACCGGGTCCAGCACGCCAGCCGCCCGGACGCCTATGCGCCGCCCCTGCAGTACCTCGACCAGCCGCAAGCCTGGAGTGACCAACAACTGTGGCGCCAACTGGGGCCGTTCAGCGACGAGCAACAGGCGCACATCCGCAGCATCAGCGGTGTCGACCATGGCGTATTGCGCGCCGTGCAGTCAGAGCACCTGCGCGCACCGTTGTTGGACGACACCGTCAAACGCGTGCGTCTGAGCCAGGACACCCGCGACATGGTGCAGCGCTTGCGTGAGGGCAAACCGGTGGACCAGGACACTTACTGGAGCCCGCACCTGGCCCGTGAGCTGCAGGGTTGGCCGGCCGATGTGGCGATCGACGTGTATGAAAACGCCGACCTCAGCGGCGCTTGCTTACGCTTCGGTGAGCCGGACGCCGGCGAGGTACTTGCCATCAGCCAGGAGGCCCTTAACCAAGGCACGTTGCCGGAGCGCCTGCTAGACGTGCTCGACGACACACAACTGAGTGCGCTGCTCGGCGAGTTGCCGGAGCAGCGCCCGGCGCGCATCCAGGCACTGCGTGAGCGCCTCGCCGACAACCTCGAGCGCCGTCATGGTGCGGTGTTCGACTACCTGTATCGCAACAGCGAAGATCTGCACGATGAAACCGCGTTGCGGGTGCGTCAAGCCATGCCGGACCTGCCCAAAAGCCTGTTGCAAAGTGTGCTCGACCACGCCCGCCCGGCGGAGTTGAGGCGCCTGCGCGAAGAACAACGCCTGCCTCTGCGCTTGAAAAATCTCGCCCGCGAATGGCAGTGGCAGGCACGCGCCGCCCATGCCTTTCAGGGCTTGCACGAACCCGAACTGTTCGGCGCCGATACCGAACAGATGAGCCTCAATACCCTGCGCGTCAACAGCGATGCGCTGGGTGATTGTCGAATCGAAGTGCGCCAGCAACACCTGCAGGGCACTCTGCGCGCGAGTGCCGGGCCGCAGGGTGCACGCCGCACGCGGGTGCTGGTCGCGCACGATGGCGGCTATCAGTTGTACGACGAGCGTCAGCACGCGCTGCAACAAACGAATGATTTTTTTGACGCGCTGCTACTGGCGTTGCCCGTCGACACAAGCGCCGCCCTGAAGCTTAACGAGGGGACGACGCTCAAGCGCTGGCTGATGGACCGCATTCAAACGCCGCAGCAACGGCGCAGCCTGTTTGAACCGGCCGGTAAGCCCGCGAACGCGCCCAGGGATGCGCTGGTGCTGACGCAAAAACCGATGCACCGGATGGGTCAATGGATGTGCGAACTGTTTCCCACGTCGTTGAGGGGTCGGGTCAAGGCGCTCTACCCTTTTGCGCCGCAGATCGTGATCGAGACTTATCTGCTGGGCCTCGATGACCCGGTGCAACGCGATCTTTTCGAGGCGCGAGCGCTGGAAAAAACCCGCCTGGAGGAAGACCTGAATAATTGGCTGGACGCCGCGCCGGCACTGGAACACCCGCACATGGGCCGCAGAAAGCAAGAATTGGCCACGGCGCTGCTGCGCACCTGGGAACAGAACATTGACCCCGACCCGGACGGTTTCGGCTTGATCCTCAATGGGGTTGAGCTGTCAGGGCTGCTGAGCGACCTGCGCCTGCGTACCCGCTTTGAACATATCTTGCATCTGGATTTGATCGACGCCGAACTGACCGACAGCGATACGCACTTTCTCAGCGTGTTTCCACGGCTGCACAACCTGGACCTTTCCGGCAATGGATTGACGCGCTTGCCTGATGCGCTGACCGGAATGCGCAGCCTGACAACCCTGAACCTGGATCGCACGCCGATTCAGTGGGAGGCGCACGGTCTAGCCAAGCTCAGCGGCATGCGGCGTCTGCGGCGCTTGTCCCTGGCGGACAACCGCAACCTGACTGTAGCGCCAAACCTTTCGCAACTGCCTGGCCTGCGCTGGCTGTGCCTGCGCAACACGGCGATCAGCGAATGGCCGCAAGGGCTGTTTCCAAGGCGGAGCCCGGCGCATTTTTTTCTCGATATACAACACACGGCAATTATCGACGTGCCGGCATTTCTGCCCTGGCAGCCCGAGGCCGAACTGGTGGCGCGGGTGCGCCTGGATCGCAACCACCTGACCACTGACGCCGAGAAACGACTGGTGAGCTACCGGATCGAGGCAGGGCTGGACCCGTTCCGCCTCTATCCGCCGAAAGGCGACGCGGCTTATTGGCTTGAACTCGAAACGCCTGAACACAGCCCCTGGCTGCGGCAACTGTGGCAGGAACTCGAAGAGGAACACGGCTCGCAGGGGTTCTTTGAGGTGATCAAGAGTCTTGAACCGTCGGCGTATTTCGAGGACCCCAACGATGAAGCGATGTTTGCACAGGGTCGCCGCGAACTGACCTCAAAGGTCTGGCGCATGCTGTTGGCGATGCAAGGCGATGAGGCGCTGCGCTTGCGACTGTTTCTCATGGCCAGCAACCCGTTGACCTGCGCCGATGCCGGCGCACATGTATTCAATGCCATGGGCTACGAGGTGCTGCTCGTCGAGATCAACCGTGATCTGCTCGGCCTCGATCGGGACTTGAAACTGTCCCACCTGGCCAGGGGTAAAACACGCCTGGATCGCCTGAACAAAGTGGCGCAAGCCGCTATCCGCTTGCGCATCACTGCGCTCGAAGAAGGCGGACACGGGTTGCGCTTTACCACTGACGTTATCGACGGTGTGCCGGGAACGGTGGATGAGGTGGAGGTGTACCTGGCCTACCACACCGGGCTCAAACGACGCCTCGACTTGCCCTGGATCGCCGAGCACATGACCTACCGCATGACGGCGCAGGTGGATGAACCCAGTCTTGAAACGGCGTACAACCACGTGATCGCTCAAGAGGCCGGGGACGGACTGGCGGCGGGCATGCTCGATCAGCCGTTCTGGGTTGAGTATTTGCATGCCCGGCATGCCGAGCAATTCGCCGCTAGCCTGGACCGCGGCTATGAGTTGATCGGCCCACTGGACGAACTGCGAGACGCGCAAGATCAATGGGCCAAAGGCCAATCGCGGCCCCCTGAAGAGCAACCCACGCTCAAGCAACACCTGCTGACGTTGGCGGATGCGCTGAACGTGCCCCACGACGTGGTCCTCACGGGCAAGCCAATGACCACCGAAACGTACGAACGTCTGCTCGCAGGCGGCTTCACGGATGACCAAATCAGTGAAACCGACCTTGCCCACCAACTGACCCGCAACGCCTTGCATCGCCTGAACGACTACGAAAGCGGCCGGGGCACGCCACAGCAAGCGCACTAACTATTGAGCGCCGTGGCGAGCGGGCGCGCCCGCGTGACACAACAGGCCCGCTCGCCACGGGAAACGCTAGGCCTGCGAATCCCACACCACGGTGACTACGCCGCTGTAGGTACTCCCGGCCTGTTCAAGCATTTCGGCCACGGCGTCGGCCTTGACTTCAAAGTGCAAAGTACTGGGTTTGCGGTTGATGTAGTTTATCGGCCGGAACAGTTCAGTACCGCTGCCGTCCAGGCGCAGGGGCAAGCGGTTGACCGGGCGCCCGGCAGCGTCGACAAGGCCATGCGGCAAACTGACGGCGACGTCCAGCGGTACCTGATGACCGGCAGCGTTACGCAGGCTGCAGCTGTTGCCCATGGGTTCCGGGCATTCCAGGGTCATCTTGAAGTGCGAGCTGGCCCACAGGTTGACGGTCTGGTCGCGGAACAGCCGGCTGGGCCTACGGCCGTTCTGCAGCCAGGCTTGCCAGCCGCCCTGGGGTTCAAGCTGGATGCGGTTGCCGCCAGGGGGGACTTCGACTTTGAGGTGGTGATCCACATCCAGGGTGAAGTTGAAGGTCAGCACGTTGTCGGTGGGGATCATGATGTCGCCGAAGTCAAAATCCGCACCCGGCCCGATGGTGTAGGTCGTGCTACCAATGTATTGGCCGGCATCCATTTGCAAGGGGTTGGGGGTTTTCAATTCGTACGAATACTCGAACGTTTCGTAAAACAGGGTTGAAATGTCCTTGGCCGCAGGCATCGCGCAGGCACCGATGCCAACGGGTGTGATCCACGACCACAACAAATAGCGATCGTTGCCAATCGCGTAGTCTGTGGACACGCAAGGACTTCGGGCGATCTTCCATCCAAGAGTGCCATAAAGCCAAAGCCAGCGGTCAGCAACGGGCAACACGTACTTACCCCCAATGCCAGCAATTCTGACCTGCAGCAATTCGGTTTTTGCTGTCACCGTATTGGTCACCTGCAGGTCGCGCCATTCGGTGGGCACCTTGAACATCGCGCCTTTGCGCGGGTCTGTGTGATTGCCCAGGATTGGGCCACTGGAGTTGAACTGAATCGCCGTGGTCCGAATACTGAAGATACCTAATTGCTTGCAACGCTCTGGAATATGCCAAGGACAAATGCCACTTTCCGGCGTGGTATTTTTAAACCGATTGATCATCGGATTAGACGGGTCAGGGCGAAACTCAGCCGTCATTTCCTGCACGAGCGCCTGGGCATGCGCCGTCCACAAAAAAAATCCGAGCATCGCAATCCAGCGCCCACTCAATACATTCATCAATAAATCTCCAGTCGATCAGGGCGCAATTGCATCGAACACCATGTGCACGGTGCCGTAGTAATGGCCGGGCCGGTAATCGTCGTCCGGTTTGATGGCGGCGATTTCCAGGCTCACGCGTGTGCCGGGCCGCGCTTGGGCGGTGGACACCACCTCGGTCTGGTCCAACCCCAATTCCACGTCATTGAAGGTCACGCGCAGGTCAACGCGCTCGGTGCCGTTGGACAGGTACGCCTCCTGGTCCAGCCGCGCACCAATGGCCCCAGCGATATTTTTCACATCGAACGGCGCGCGCAAGGTGGCCAACTGGGAACTCACCGGGTTGTAGACCAGCTTCTGGTCGCGCTGCACCAGTTGCGGGTCGACCGGCAGCACATAAAAGTCGGCCGTCGGAATGGTCACAGACACTTCAAACGTCTCGCGCTCAACGGCGGCGTGAATCCGCGACCCCGTCATCCCAAGGACGATGACTAACATGGCCAGGGCCAGGAGCTTGTACATAGGTTTACCCCTTGACCTCGATTTTTCTGGTCTCGTCGCCTTCGATCAGGCTAAAGCGGTATTCGCGACCCGGTTGCTTGTCGAAGCCATACGAACGCCCGGCACGGATGTGGTGACGCAGGGTCGGCCGGCACTCTTGCGCGGACTCGGCCGAGCAGTCCTTGAACTCGTCGATCACCACCACACTGTTGCCGTTGTTGCTCAGGGTGTATCGCGTGGCGTTGTCCTGGATCGCCGTGTCGAACCGGGTGACCTTGGGCCGTACGAAAAACACCGTGCCGTAGCCGGCCAAAACCCTGACACCCGCCGCGAGGCTTTGCTGATACTCGTCGCGCTCTTCATCGGTGACGGCAAAGTCATCGTCAGACTGCGGCACCACCGGCACAAAGCGCACGCGGAAATAGCGCTCCTTGTCGCGGTTGCCCAGGAACAGCAAGCGCGTGCCCTGTGTGCCGTTGGCCGGCACGATCAAGCGTGCAGGGCTCGCCATCAGCCCTTCGCGCGCAGCGGCGCCCGGCTGGTTTTGCAGCGGCACTTCGCGGTAGCTGCCGTCGTCGTTATAGATCATCTCAAGGATGTTGACCTTGACGAAGGCAGTGGAGGTGCCGCCGTTGAACACCCGTTTCATGTAGGTACTTTTATCGCTGTCGAGGTAGTCGTACACCACCCCCACATTGATCTGCGGGCCGGCCAGGGCCTCAAGGGAAAACAGCGATAAGGCGTATAGCATCAACACACGTTTCATTTACTCAACCTCAGGTTTATCGCGAGAAGACGGTTGTCTAGGACCGTTTCAGGCCGTTGCATAAAAAGGTGATCAGCCCGCAGCTCGGTCAGTCAGGGCGATATCAGCCAACGTATCCGGCGTGCACCGCAAATCCCCGATCATCAGCACATCGCTTTCCTGACGCGCCTTGCTTGGGTCGAGCCTGAACTGGCACCGCAACTGGTTGGCGTAGCGCACTTCCAGGGTCGGCGCGCCGGCGTTCATTTCCATCGAGAAGAAACCGTCCACTTCGCTGACCGCACGGCTGGCGTGGTTGATCACGTGGTGGCCCTTGAGGGGAGAGCCCTGCCCGTCGACCAGGCGCCCCAATACCGTGACGGTGCGCATCACGCTGATCTTGCGGTACTCCACGCCGCCCTTGTTCAGGTGGTATTGGGTACGCGCCGGCTGGATATTGGCGGCCGGTGGATGGTTGCCGTCAAAGTCGAACGCGAGGGTGCTGCTCTTGTAAGCGGTGATCGGCACAAAGTTGCGCCCTGGCCGCAGGCGTGAACTGCCGCCGGTCAAGTCATCGGCGCGCAGGGTGATGTCTTCGAGGTCGGTTTCCACGTCGACGATCATGCCTGCGCCACCGCGTTGCTGCTGGCTGCTGAGCACGGCTTTGCTGCCGCCCACCGCGACCGTGCTGCTGAGGTTCAAGCCACCTGACAGGCGCCCGTTGAACGACGAGCGCTGCACGTAGGTGTCGCCATAGAGTTCGTCGCTCTGGAAGCTGGCGCGCCCCGACAAACCCACGCCATAGGTGTCGGCAATCGCGGTGCCGGACACGCTTTGCAGCAGGTGATCGTCAAGGGTCTTGGTGTAGGTCAGCGAGCCGTTATTGTCGCGACCACCGTCACGCGCGGTACGCGAGCCGATGCTGGCGGACCACTGCTCGCCCGGCGAACCCAAGGCCACGCTGACGCTGAGGTCGACGCCGCGGTTGCGGTTGTCACCGGTGGCTGAGGTGGCGGGCCGGTCGAACAGCGACAAACGCCAGTTGGCATCGCTGCCCAGGAACGTACCGCGCTGGGTCCAGCCCACGTCCACGCCCGTGCCTTCGATGTTGCCCTGGCTGTAGGACAGCCGCGAGTTGATCGAACTTTTGTTGCTGAGGCGATGGTTGAGGGACAGCGACGAGTTGCTGGTCTGGCCGATAAACACGTTGCGCTGTCGGAGGCGCGTGCCGTCCGGCAGCAGCTCGTAGGTGCGCGTGGTGTCGAGCCAACTGCGGTTGTGGCTGAACACCACACTGCCCTGGCCATAGCTGTAGAGGGTTTGCAGATCGACGCCGGTGCCGTGGTCCTGGGTCTGGTAGACGTTGGCATACAGGCTGAGGCTGTTGGCGAGCGTCCAGTCGATGGACGTGCCGTACTGCATTTTTTCCCGCACCTTGCGCGTGGACAGGCCGAGAATCACCCGAGGATGCGCGAGGTAGTTAATCCCGGCGCCATAGGTCATGAAGCGACTCGACTGCTCGTCCCAGTTGCTCAGCAGTTTGGTTTCCTGGCCGATGAAAGTGTTGTAGCGCCAGCGTTCATCAGCGTTGCGCCAGTTGTTGGGCTTGTAGATCAACTCCTGGGTGGTGGAGGTGGTGAAACCGTCTTCGATCAGGCGCACCTCCACCTCGTAGATACCACCCGGCAAGGGCCGGGTGTCGAGGGTCTGCAAGCCGGCAGCGACGGGCTGGGTGTTGATCAACAGGCCGGCGCGGTAGATTTCCACCGATGCCTGGCGGCTGGCGGTGACGTACACCGGGTAGACGCTGGGCTTGGGGTTGTTGATGAGCAGGCTGTCGGAGCTGCCGTACATCACACCCACGGCGGTGTCGGGGTTGGCGCCGAATGAACGGATCTGCCGGGTGAGCCCGTTGGAGCCAGGGGTGAAGTAGCCCAGGCGGACGAAATTGCCTTCCAGTTCGCGCTGGGTGTAAAGCTCGTGCATGGCGTGGTAGAGCGTGGTGTCCACCCCACCGACGCGGGACAACTGCAGGTTCATCGCCTGGCTCCAGTTGCCAATGCTGGAACTGGCCTCAAGGCCATAGCGGCCGCCGACTGACTCGTCCTGGCCACCGGTGAGGTTGAATTGGTTATTTAAAATCATGCCCAGGCTGCCGGCTTCCGGCTGATCGTAAAACTGCTTCATCTGCGCGTTGCGCTCGACGTTTTCCGTGAGGATCGAGACCAGCGAGTTTTCCAGACTGTAGTGCACCGCTAACAATTGCGACGGGCAACTTTGTTCGCAGCCGCCCAAGGGCATGCCGTCTTTAAGGCGTTGCTCCCAAGTGGCACTGACAGCGGCAGACAGTTGACTGTCGCCCCGGTCAGTAAACTCAAGTAAGGTAATACGGTCATCGCGACCCAATACAATCATGGCTTCGCCGAGAAACTGTTGATCGAGTTCTACGCGCACCGCCAGTGGCACATCGAAAAAGTGTTGCTCAAACTCTTCAGGCAGTCCCTTGGACTGTGATAACAAGCTACCCGGTGTTGTACCGGGAACTGTCGGTGCAGCCAGGGCATTGGCGCACAGCAATAACGCGAGCGCGCCCATCAGTGGCGTCATCGGAAACATGGACGGAATACTCGTCAGTACGGACAGTCGGGACTGTTAAACCAGGCCGGCGTTCGGGAAGGAAGCTGCCGGCCTGTCTATTAAAACCCCCGCAATCATCGCGTTCACGGGGTGAACCACAGGCTCACATCAACGCGGTACGGCGTCGAAGATCACGGTGTAGTTGGAGGTGTAGAGGCCGTTCTGAGTGTCCAGCGGCTTGGCCGGAGTGACGACCAGATCAGCTTGGGTGCCTGGGGTGGATTGAGGATCATCAACCACTTCCTGAGGGGTGGCCGTCAGGGTGACGCCGTTGAAGGTGTTGGTCAGCGCGATGTTGTCCGAGCCGTTGTACAACGCAGCCGCGGTCGGGCCGCCTTCGATGTAGGCGTGAACCGAACCGTCGGTGTTCTTGACATCGAAAGTTGCCCGCAGGGAACTCAGTTCACCGCTGACAGGGTTGTAGTTCATGGTTTCATCCTTACCGAAGTTAGGGTCACGCGGCTGAGCGTGAAACTGCTTGGTAGGGATATTGGCCGTGATGTTGATGGACGAACGCGCATCGTCGACCGCAAAAGCCGTGGTGGCGGACATGGCGACGGCGACGAGAGGTGCCGCTACGGCGAATTTCTTGAACATGCTGAATACCTGTCATCTAAAAAAAGGGTTCTTAGAGGCGTTGGAAGCGTTTAACTTTCCAACTAATTGCATTGCAAGTCGGGGACTTGTTCAACGCCAGGCAAGTATCCACAGCAATAAATGCTAAGTAAGCCGTCTGATTCGCTTAGTTGCGTAGCCGAGTCACACCATGACACATGGGAAAATTATGGCATTTTGCCAAAACTTTAAAATTACCCGTAAGAAACAGACTACACGCGGAAAAATGATAATAATTTACTGCGGATCAGTTCCGTAAGACTAGTATTACAACAACTAAAAAACAACAGCCTTTACGCGTCCCCACCCACTTTCTATTGAGTCGAGTCGTTCTGCTATTACATGTTTCAAGTAGCGGTGAGCAGAAGACCGCTGGGACGCAGGTGTGGCTGACCGTCCGTCTGGAGCCCTTGCCACGACCACAAGATATATCTTACGTTATATCTAGACACACACAGAGGCTCCTACCATGCGAGACCATCCTCACCAACGTGACGGTTTTGACCCACGCGCCGGCCGCGGTCGTGGCCCTCGGGTATTTGCGCCCGGCGACTTGAAATTGCTGCTGCCGGCACTGATCGCCGAACAGCCGTGCCACGGTTATGACCTTATTCGCCAGATTGAAAGCCTGTTTGACGGCGCCTACACACCCAGCCCGGGTGTGATTTACCCGACCCTGACCTTTCTGGAAGAAAGCGATTTGATCCAGGGCGACGCCGATGGCGGAAAAAAGCGCTACACAATCACCGACGCCGGTCGTCTCTTCTTAAGCGAGCAAGCGGTCGCCCTGGACGGCGTGCGTATGCGCATCGACGTCAGCAAGCGTTCACTGCGTGGTCATGACCGCCCGCCGGAAATCCACGAGGCGGTGCACAACCTGCGTCATGCCTTGCATTCGCACCACGGGCGCTGGAGCCCGGAAGAAATCGTTCGTGTCGCGGCGCTGCTCAATCGCACCGCCCAAGCCATTGCCGACGGGAAAGACCAATGAATACGCAAGTCATCCACCGCGTTACCCACGACATCAAACGCCGTCGCCTGGACGTATTGCGGGTGGTCGATATCACCCCACGCATGCGCCGTGTCACCCTCGGCGGCCCTGAACTGGCGGGATTTGTGAGCCTGGGCAGCGACGATCACATCAAGCTGCTGTTCCCGCAGAACGCCGCTGAACAGGCCGCGCTGGAAAGCCCGGGCTTCAGCATCAAGGGTGATGGCCCGCAACCGGCCATGCGCGACTACACGCCACGGCGTTTCGACCTGAGTATTGGCGAGCTGGATATCGACTTCGTGCTGCACGGCGATGGCCCTGCCTCCACCTGGGCCGAGCAGGTGCAGGTCGGCCAACACCTGTACATCGGCGGGCCACGGGGCTCGATGATCGTGCCGGATATTTTCGACAGCTACTTGTTGATCGGCGATGAAACCGCCCTGCCTGCCATTGCGCGACGCCTGGAAGAACTGCCGGCGGGCCGCAAGGTGTTGGCCGTGATTGAGATCGCCAATGCGGCGGAGCAGCAAGCACTGCAAAGTGCCGCCGATGTGCAGGTGAAATGGGTGGTGCGTGGCCAGGACGATCTGCTCGACACCGTACAGAACCTGACGCTGCCGAGCGGTTCACTGTACAGCTTCGTGGCGACCGAAACCAAGCTGTCGCGCCGAGTACGGCGAGTGCTGCTGGACACGCACAAGGTCAATGAGGAATACCTCAAGGCCGTGGGCTACTGGCGCGCCGAGGGCAGTGAAGACAATTAAACCTGACGCGGTCAAAATGTGCGCGGGCTTGCTCGCGAATACGCTGGATCAGTTACAGATACATCCACTGACACACAGCATTCGCGAGCAAGCCCACAGTTTTACCGTGGTCGCTTTAGAAACCTGTCCAGGCCCACCACTGCCGACGCAATCAACACAAACCCCGCCAAAATCCCCCCGGCATTCGCAAACACCTGTGGATAACCCAACGTGCTCACGTCAATGAACGGGTACTGATACTGCCCGAGCAAATCTCCACGCAGCAGCGCATAGCCAAAATACACCAGCGGGTAAATCACCCACGCCGCAATGTGCCTGACGTGCAAGCTGCCCTTGGGCACATACCGCCACCAGTAGACAAAAAACAGCACCGGCATCACGTCGTGCAGCAACTCGTCAGCGATAAACTGGAAACCTTCGGGCTGCCACAAGTGCCGCAGCAACAGGTTATAGGCCAGGCCCACCACCACGATGCTCACGGCGATGCCGCTGCTGACCTTGGGCCCGAGGAAAAACCGCTTCGCAGCGCAATCGCGACTCACCCACGCATAGCTCAACACCACCACCGCCAGGGTGTTGGTGAGCACGGTGAAGAAGCTGAAAAAGTTGATCAACCCGCCCATCAGGCTGGCGCCGGACGCCCAGCGCGAATAGAAAATCAGGTATTGCTGGATCGCCAGCCCCGCCCAACCGGCCAGCGCCACTGCTGCCACGAACCGCTTCATGGGTTCAATCCAACGGGCGTTTGGTGCGCATCAGTTTCACGTACAACCCTTCGACTTTCTCCCGCGCCCAAGGCGTCTTGCGCAAGAAGGTGAGGCTCGACTTGATGCTCGGGTCACTCTTGAAGCAGCGGATATCAATACGCTCGGCAAGGCCTTCCCATTCGTAGTGTTCCACCAGGGTGGTGAGGACGTGCTGCAGGGTCACGCCGTGGAGTGGGTCGTTACTTGTCGCGGTCATGCCAGGCCTATGAAAAATGTGTTCACGAAGGCGCACACCTTATCACCCCACCTGCTCGTTATAAAAAGTTCCGGCCTCCAACGAAAAGGAGATGTTATATTGTAACTATAAATCTCAAATCTTTTCGTCGTTTTTCCAAGGAATGTCCGATGCCCCTCTCTTCTCTGTGGCGCTTGACCCCACTCGCCGCCGCCCTGTTGATCTGCTCCGAAGCCCACGCCCTGGAGCTGCAACCCCAAGTCATTACCGGTAACCCGCTGGGCAGCGAACAGCTTGCTTCGCCGACCACCGTGCTGGAGGGCGATGAGCTGACCCTGCAACAAAAAGGCAGCCTCGGTGAAACCCTGAACAAACAGCCGGGCGTATCGTCTTCTTACTTCGGCCCGGGCGCGAGCCGGCCAATCATCCGTGGCCAGGATGGCGACCGTATCCGCATCCTGCGCAATGGTGTGGGTGCGCTGGATGCCTCTTCGCTGTCCTACGACCACGCGGTGCCGCTGGACCCGGTTAACGTCGATCGCATTGAAATCGTGCGCGGCCCGGCGGCGTTGTTGTACGGCGGCAGCGCCATCGGCGGCGTGGTCAACACGTTCGACAACCGTATCCCCACCGAGGCCATCGAAGGCATCCACGGTGCCGGTGAATTGCGCTACGGCGGCGCCGACACCACGCGCAGCAGCGCTGGCAGGCTGGAAGCCGGTAACGGCGCCTTTGCCTTGCACCTGGACGCCAATGCGCGGGAATTCAATGACCTGAAAATCCCTGGCCAGGCGCGCAGCCGCCATGCCCCGGAAACCGATGATGCACCCGGCAAAAGCGGCCGCCTGGGCAACAGCGACGGCCGCCAGGACGGCGGCGCGGTGGGAGGTTCCTACACCTGGGATGACGGTTATGCCGGGCTGTCCTACAGCAACTACGACGCCAACTATGGCTCCCCAGCCGAGCAGGACGTACGTATCCGCATGCAGCAGGACCACTACGCGTTCGCGTCGGAGATCCGCAACCTGCAAGGCCCGTTTACCTCGGTAAAACTTGACGCGGGCTACACCGATTACGAACACCGTGAAATCGAAGGCGGCGAAACCGGCACGATCTTCAAGAACAAGGGGTATGAAGCGCGCGTCGAAGCCCGTCACCAGCCCATCGGCCCGTTCGACGGCGTGGTTGGCGCACAAGTGACCCGCAACGAGTTCTCGGCCCTCGGTGAAGAAGCCTTCGTGCCGCAGACCGACACCAACGCCGGCGCGCTGTTTATCCTCGAAGAAATGCAGGCCACCGAGCGCCTGAAACTCAGCCTCGGCGGGCGCCTGGAACACACCAGCGTCGACCCGGATGCCAAAGGCAACGCGCGCTTCGCCGGTGCAGACAAATCCAATGATTTCACCGCTGGTAGCCTGTCCTCCGGGGCGGTCTACACCCTCACGCCAATCTGGTCCCTGGCCGCGACCCTGGGCTATACCGAACGCGCGCCGACCTTTTACGAGCTGTACGCCAACGGTGCCCACGTCGCCACCGGCACCTACGAGCTGGGCGATGCCGACCTGAAGAAAGAAAAAGCCGTGTCCAGCGACCTGGCCCTGCGCTTTGACAATGGCACCCACAAAGGCAGCTTTGGTGTGTTCTACAGCCGTTTCTCCAACTACATCGGCCTGCTGGGCAGCGGTCGCACACTGAACGATGAGGGTGAAGAAGACGCGGGCGGTATTCCTGAGTACAAATACGCCGGCGTGCGCGCACGGTTTGCCGGCTTCGAAGCCCAGGATCACTGGAAACTTGGCGAAAGTGCCTACGGTAAGTTCGCCCTGGAACTGTCGGGCGACTACACCCGCGCGAACAACCTGGATACCGGTGAAGCCTTGCCGCGTATTGCGCCGCTGCGCTTGAACAGCGGCTTATTGTGGGAGCTGGACCGCTGGCAGGCACGCATCGATGTTGAACATGCCGCCGGACAAGGCCGCGTGCCGGATAACGAGAATGGCACCGATGGCTATACGACCTTGGGGGCGAGCGCGGGCTATCGCTTCAATCTCGGTGGCAGCCAATGGCTGGCGTTTGTGAACGGTGAAAACCTGACAAACCAAACCGTGCGCTACGCCAGCTCGATCCTGCGGGATATCGCACCCGCGCCGGGCAGAAGCGTGCAGTTCGGCGTTCGCACCACCTTCTAATAAGTACAAACACTATTTGTAATGAGCGGGCTTGCCCCGCGCGAGGCAAGCTCGCTCACTACAAATATCCCGCCCTGCCCAATGGTTTTGCAGCGACATTTAGTCACTGTTACCCAATTTGAAATAATGCATCTTGCGATTTGCGCTTTCTCTCGACGCGCACTCCCTTTATCCTTGCCCGCAATAATCTGAAACGTTTCACCTCCCGGTCGAACCCATCTTGCCGATTCATACCGCCCATCAAGACAGCGCTGTCTTACACGGACCTGCGCGTGGGAATAAATCGCCCGCCTGTGGATAACCGTGCTTATTCCCAGAAAACTGAATTAACGCTGAACCAAGCCCGTGTCGAATCGTCATCTACAGTGAAGAAACACGGGATACATAATTCCAATGCAACGGAGAAACACAATTATGAGCACTGACGGTGCCTCAAGCCCAAGTCGCCTGCTGCCCAGGCTGCTAGGCGTCTTGCTGCTGATCATGGGCCTGGCCTTGCTGGCCGGGGGTATCAAGCTGACGATGCTCGGCGGGTCGCTGTATTACCTGCTGGCCGGTATCGGCATCGCCCTGACCGGCGTTCTGCTGCTGGCTACTCGCCGCGCCGCGCTGGGTCTATACGCACTGGTGCTGTTCGCCAGTACCGTGTGGGCCCTGTGGGAAGTCGGCCTGGACTGGTGGCAATTGGTGCCACGCCTGGCGCTGCTGTTCGCGCTGGGTCTCATCATGCTGCTCCCGTGGTTTCGCCGTCCGTTGCTGCGTGGCCAGCCTGCTCCGCTGGGCACTGGCGCGCTGAGCGTGGCCGTGGTGCTGGCCGGTGCTGCCGCCATTGCCAGCCAATTCACCAACCCCGGTGAAATCAAAGGCCAGCTGGACCGCGACGCGGTACCGGGCATGGCCAACGCTGCACCGGCCCAGGCCGATGGCGACTGGAACTCCTACGGCCGTTCGGCCTTTGGCGATCGCTACTCGCCGCTGGCGCAGATCACCCCGGAAAACGCCCACAAACTGGTGCCGGCCTGGACCTTCCGCACCGGTGACATCCCTGGCGCAGGCGACCCGGGTGAAACCACCGCAGAAAACACCCCGCTGAAAGTCAACGGCATGCTCTACGTGTGCACACCGCACAGCCAAGTGATTGCCCTGGACCCAGACACCGGCAAGGAAATCTGGCGCTTCGACCCGAAGATCACCACCCAGGGTGCTGAGAACTTCAAGGGTTGGGCGCACATGACCTGCCGTGGCGTGTCGTATCACGATGATGCCGTCTACGCTTCGTCGCAGAGCCCGACCGGCACCGCCAGCCCGGCTGCCGCGCCGAATGCCTGCCCGAAACGCATTTTCGTACCGACCGCCGACACCCGTCTGATCGCCCTGAACGCCGACACCGGCAAGATGTGCGAAGACTTCGGTGACAAAGGTCAGGTCGACCTGCGTGCCAATATCGGCAGCTTCGCCCCAGGCGGTTACTACTCCACGTCGCCACCGGCCGTGACCAAGAACCTGGTCGTGATCGGCGGTCACGTGACCGACAACGTTTCCATCGACGAGCCGAGCGGCGTGATCCGCGCGTTCGATGTGCACACCGGCAAGCTGGTGTGGAACTGGGACAGCGGCAACCCGGAAGACACCACCCCGTTGGCCGAAGGCAAGACCTACACCCGCAATTCGCCGAACATGTGGTCCATGTTCGCCGTGGATGAAAAGCTCGGCATGCTCTACCTGCCGATGGGCAACCAGATGCCCGACCAGTACGGCGGCGACCGTACCGACGAGTCCGAAAAATACGCTGCTGGCCTCACTGCGCTGGACATCGACACTGGCCACGTGAAGTGGACCTTCCAGTTCACTCACCACGACCTGTGGGACATGGACGTGGGCGGCCAGCCTTCGCTGATCGACATCAAGACCGAAGCCGGCGTGAAGCAGGCAGTGATGGCGTCGACCAAACAAGGCAGCATCTATGTACTGGACCGCGCTACCGGCCAACCGGTCGTGCCGATCCACGAAGTGGCGGTACCGCAAGGCGCAGTGGCGGGCGACCGCACCTCCCCTACCCAACCGAAGTCGGACCTGAACTTCATGCCACCGCCGCTCAAAGAGCGTGACATGTGGGGCGTGACGCCGTTCGACCAGATGCTGTGCCGCATCGACTTCAAATCCCTGCGCTACGACGGCCCGTTCACCCCGCCATCGCTGCAAGGTTCGATCGTTTATCCGGGTAACTTCGGCGTGTTCGACTGGGGTGGCATTTCCGTCGACCCCGTGCGTCAGATCGCCTTCGTGAACCCAAGCTACATGGCGTTCAAATCGAAGCTGATCCCGAGGGCCGACATCGCCAAGCAAGGCCCACGCGTCAGTGAAACCGAAGGCGTGCAGCCGAACAAAGGCGCGCCGTACGGTGTGATCCTCGAAGCCATGCTGTCGCCAATGGGCCTGCCGTGCCAGGCGCCAGCCTGGGGTTACGTGGCGGCGGTCGACCTGACCACCCACAAAACCATCTGGATGCACAAAAACGGCACCGTGCGTGACAGCTCGCCGGTTCCGATCCCACTGACCCTGGGCGTGCCTAGCCTGGGCGGCACATTCACCACCGCTGGTGGCGTGTCCTTCCTCAGCGGCACCCTCGACCAGTACCTGCGTGCCTATGACGTGAAAAACGGCAAGCAACTGTGGGAAGGCCGCCTGCCAGCAGGTGCGCAAACCACGCCGATGACCTACACCGGCAAGGACGGCAAGCAGTACGTGCTGGTCATGGCGGGCGGTCACGGTTCCCTGGGTACCAAGCAGGGTGATTATGTGATGGCGTTTAAACTGCCGGATTAAGCGAAACTGGCGGTAAGAAAAAGGCGGCTACCCTCACAGGTAGCCGCCTTTTTAATGTAGGACGAAGATCAAAACGTGGGAGTACCGGTCTTTAGAGCGGCGCTCGCTCCCGACGCATCCACCTCTCAAACGCCATCGCATTCAACGGCCGACTGATCAAATAGCCCTGGGCAGTGTCGCACTTCCACTGTTTGAGCAGCTTCAGGCTAGGCTCGAACTCGACCCCTTCGGCCACCACTTTGAGCCCCAGGTTGTGACTCATCTCGATAGTGGAGCGCACGATCACCGCGTCGCCGCTGGTACTGCTGAGGTTGCGCACAAATGACTGGTCAATCTTCAACTCTTGCACCGGCAGGCGCTGCAATTGCGCGAGGGACGAATAGCCGGTACCAAAGTCATCCACCGACAGGCTGATGCCGCAGCCGCGCAGTTGCTCCAGCACGCTGAGGGCCTGTTGCGGGTTGTGCATGATCGCGCTTTCGGTGATTTCGAAGATCAGTTGTTGGGCCGCCACGCGGTACTGCATCAGCAGGGCGGTAACGCGAATCGCCAGGTCATCATCGGCCAGGTCGTCCACTGAGATATTCACTGACAGCTGGATCAGCATGCCGCGTTGTGCCCACTCGGCGATCTGGCGGATGGCTTCCTCGATCACCCACAAGGTCAGGTTGCGAATACTGCCAGTGCGCTCGGCCAGGGGGATGAACTCGGCGGGAGACACCTGGCCCAACGTCGGGTGCTGCCAGCGCAACAAGGCTTCGGCCTGGCGCACATGGCCGTGCTTGAGATCGAGTTTGGGCTGGTAGCAAAGGAATAATTCCCCCTCAAGGGCCGCACGCCGCAAGTCGCGGATCAGGGTGATCTGGCGTTGGTGGGCCAGGTCGCGGTCCTGCTGGTAGGTCTGCAGATGCCCCGGCAGGCTCGCGGCGTCATGCCGGGCGATCGCGGCGCGGCTGATCAACTCGTCCACCTGCTGGCCGTCGGCAGGGTAGGCGGCGATGCCGATGCTCACTTCGTGGCGCAGTTCGTCATTGCCGATGCGATGGGGCTCGGTGAGCAGTGCGTATAGACGATCGGCGCGGGCTACAGCGCGGTCGACTTCGGTATTTTCCAGCAACAGCAAGAACTCACTGCCGGTGATGCGCGCCGCCGTATCGCTGGCCAACAGGCTCATGGACAGGCAGCGGCTGGCCTCGCGCAGCATTTCTTCCACGCCCTGTGGGCCGAAATCTTCATTGATCACCCGATAATTTTCGATCCCCAGGTACAGCAACACCACTGGCCGCCCCGCACTGATCGCACTGCCCAGGCGCTCCATGGCCAAGGCGCGATTGGGCAGGCCGGTCAGCGGGTCGTGCAGTGCGTTGTGCGCCAATTGCCGCTCGCGCACGGCGATGCCGCTTTGCATGGCGTTGAAGGCCCGGGCCAACAGGCCGAATTCATCATGGCTGCGCACCCGCACCGGCGTGCGGTAGTCACCGGCACCAATCCGGTCGGCCGCTTGCACCAGGGCATTGAGCGGGCGTGACACCCTGCGTGCCATAAACAACGCACCGGCCAACGACACCAGCAGCACCGCCAGGGCGATCCCAAGGAACTGCCGATCCAGCGGCGCAAAGGATTCCAGCGCGTGGTCCAGCCGGCTTTGCAGCAGCACCCGCACTTCATCGCCATCGCCGGTGTTGTCCAGCGGCAACACCTGGCTGAGCACACGTAGGCCGTAGAACACATGGATTCTTGGCTCGGGGTCGACGGGCTCGTCACGTAACAGGCTGAGGATGGCGGCTTGGTGAACATCCGGCTGAGTGCTGAACAACGGGCCGGGCGCGCCGTTCTGCACGCTGAGGAACGACACTTCCAGGTTGCTCATGGCGCGCAATTCATTGGCGAACAGTTTGTCCATGGGAAAGCCCATGACGATGCGCGCGATGGGCAGCGGGTCGAGCACTTCATCCTGCACCAGCAAATACGGCCGCCCATCCATGGCCACAATCAGCATCTGCAACCCCGTGCGCCGCGCACGGCGCAGGGCGTCGTCATAGGGGAATAACTCGCCGCGGGTCAATATCGGCAAGGTACTGACCATGACCTTGCCATCCAGGCCCAGTACGAACACTTCGCTGGAGCGAATGCCCGTGCCGTGGCGACGCAGCGCGGCGAGAATCGGTGCCGCCTTGCCTTCGGCCACGGCCTTTTTGAAGGGAATATCGACGGTCAGCCAGCCCAGCCCGTACTGCAGGCGATGCCCGCGCAGGTCGAGCAGGCGTTCAAACACCTGGCTGCCGGTTTGCAGTTGGACTTGCGCCTGGTTCTCCACGGCGCGGTTGGTGGCGGTCTTCACGGCGAAGTAAGTAGCGGCGACCACGACCAACAGCAACAGCGCCAGCACTCCGGCGATGCGGGTTTGGAACGTATGGCGCCACCTCATTGCAGTGCCCTCTGGCAGCGCTCGCCTCTCTCTGCCACCGCGTCCCTTTGTCATGTGCATTCCCTGCGAGAGCTAACCTGGCGTCAAAAAGATATCCATTTTTATTGAATATTAGGATTCAGGAGATTAGCTGGGACTTGGGGTACGTGCACCCAATAAAAGCTAGGATTTTGGTGGCATTTTATTGGCGACAGAGGGTTGACCAGGGTATGCACCGATCCAGAGCGCGTGATATATGCCTGATACGGGAGATCGACGTTAGGCCGGCCGCTTCAAACGGGTGAGCCCGGTCAAACAGCCCGAGCCCGCATGAAATCGCCCCATCGGCGCACGAGATAATTGTGTTCGTCCATCACCGAATTCCATACCGCAATATGCCCCATGCGCGCCTCATAAGCCCCTCCATCGCGCACTTCTCCGATCTCGATCAACGGCAACCCATCACTGCCCAGCAATTGCTCGCGTGCGGGCTTTCCAGCGTACCAATAATCCCATTCCGCACTGCTCAAGTGATCACGCGCGCGCGCCGGGTTACCGATGTAGTAACCCTGACGCGCCATTACCGCCCCCGGCCAACCGGACAACCACCAATTCAGATACGCATAGGCGGCATCCAGCACCGGTCCCTTGGCATGCTGCGACAATGACAAACCACCAAACCAGGCGCGATAACCTTCGCGCGGCACCGCCAGGCGGTATTTCACTCCGGCACGATGCAGGCGCATCAGGGTCGGCGACCACAGGCTCTGGATGTCGATGCTCGGGCTGAGCATCAGTTGCGCGGCCTCTTCGTCGTCCGACCAGAAGGCCGCGAAATGCCCCTCCTTCTGTTTACGCACGAGGATATCGGCGAGTACATCGATCTCTTCGATGCTCATATTGCCAATGTCCTTGAACTGCGCCAGCCCCGCGCCCTGCACCGCCAGCGCGGCATCCAGGGCGCCGATGGCGGCGTCGCTTTGCAAGGCGGTGCGCGCACGCCACGCGGGGTTGAGCAGCCAGCCCCAGCTTTCGTTGCCGTGGCAAAAACCTTCGGGCAAGCGCTCTGGGCGGTAGGCGAAACTGTCGGCGTTGTGGGTCAGGGGCAACATGCTGATGCGCTCGGTGACCGTGCTGCCGAGGCTGCCGTCGTGCTGCACGAACAGCCGCTCGCTGGGCACGCTGCCGCTGCCCAGGCGGTCATCGGGCGACAGGCGCCCGCGCTTGGGCAGGTCATTGATCTCGTGCCACAGCGCGATGCGTCGGGTGTCGATAGGCTGGATCGCCCGGGCCGGCCACACGAAGTCGACGTTGTGGAACCACTGGTCATACAGGTCGTAGCTGTCGGGTTGCATCACCGCGATGCGTTGCGCCTGTTCGACGTCGTGCACTTGGTAGACAAGGCGAATGCCCAGCTCCTCTTCGGCGCGTACGCGCAGGCATTCAAGCAGGGTGACCGACGTGCCGAGAACGCGGAGTGTGATCATGCAGCGAGCCGCCGCGAGAACGCTTCAAACGAACGCTTTAGCAGCGCAGGCTCGAGGCCACGCAGGATAAACACCAGGCGTGATTGGCGGTCGCTGCCCGGCCATGCAGGCAAATGCACCGGCGCATGCAGGCAATGCTGCACGCCATGAATGACGATAGGGGCGTTACTGGCGTTCACGTTGAGCAGCCCTTTGACGCGGAGAATTCGTTCGCCGTGGCATCTTAACAGCATCGACAACCATACCCCGAAACCCACCCAATCAAGAGGCTGGTCGAAGGTCAGGCTGCAGACTTGCGCGGCGCCGTGGGTGGCCGTGGTGGTGTGATGCAGCTGCCAGCGGCTGACTTCCATGGCGGGCTCGGCACTGCGCAGGCCTTCGCCCAGCAGCAGTTGGTCGCCGCTATGGATGTCGTGGGTATTGAGAATCGGCGTGCCGGTATTGAGCGCTTGCAGATGTGCGCGCAGCGCAGCGCAGTCACCCGCCAGATCAGTCTTGCTCAGCAGCAAACGATCCGCCGCCGCCACCTGGGCCAGCCATTCCGGGTGCAGGCGTTCTTGCAGGACAGCATGGCTGGCGTCCACCAGGGTGATCACCAAGCCAATATGAAAACGCCCGCGCAGTTGCACGTCGTTGTTCAAGGTGGCCAGGATCGGCGCCGGGTCGGCCAGGCCGGTGGTTTCGAGGATTACCCGTTTGAAGGCGGGGATTTCACCACGCTCGCGGCGTTGCAGCAGGCCGAGCAGCGCGTCTTTCAACTCGCCACGGATCGAGCAACACACGCAGCCGCTGGGCAGCAGCACCGTGTCCGGCGCCACCTCTTCCACCAGCAGATGGTCGATGCCGACATCACCGAATTCGTTGATCAGCAACGCGGTGTCGCCCAGGCTTTCACCCTGCAGCAGACGCTTGAGCAAGGTGGTTTTACCGCTGCCGAGAAAGCCGGTGATGACGTTGAGGGCGATGCTCATGGGGCTGACTCCAAGTGGTCCAACAAACGCGGATCGAGGGGATCCAGCGGCCGGCCGAGCATGTTTTCGGCGGCTTGCCACAGTTGATCCAGACCGCTGGCCAGCGCCTGCTTGCCAGTGGCGCCGAGCAGCAGATACGACGCGCCCTGGAAGTCTTCGACCTTGAGCCGGAACACCGCCAGCACCTGGTTGATCGCCGCGATCCGGCGCAAGCGTTCACGGCGCCGGGGTAACTCATCGCCCAGGGGATCGCTCCAGTGCAGGTCTTCGCCAAGCAGTCCGCAGAGTCCGCACATGGCTACACCTCTTTCATGGCATGACATCGCCGGAGTTCGGGCCCAGTGTCTGGCCAACGAACAAGTTGCCGCCGGGCTCGCTGGCCAGCAGCACCGCCACCGGCGCCACTTCATCGGCCAGGCCGAAACGGCCCAGCGGCAACTCCTTGGCCTTGGCGCGTTTCCATTGCTCACTGATACCGCCCACCAACGGCGTTTCAATCGGGCCCGGTGCGATGGCGTTGACCAGCACGTTGTCCTTGGCCACTTCCAGCGCCAGGGACTTGGTAAAGCCGATCACCCCAGCCTTGGCGGCGGCGTAGTGAGTCAGTTCGGCGCCGCCCTTGATGCCCAGTTGCGAGGCGACGTTGATGATCCGGCCCCAACGCTGCTCGAGCATGTACGGCAAGGCGCGCTGGCTGGCGATAAACACACTGGTGAGGTCGACGCGCAGCATGTCGTTCCACATGTCGATGGTCAGGTCGACACAGCGCGCCTGGGTGAGCATGCCGGCATTGTTGACCAGGATATCGATACCGCCGAACTGTTCGACGCAACGGTCGACACTGGCCTGGGCGCCTCCGACGGTGCCGACGTCGGCCAGGCATTCGAACACCTCGGCGCCAAGGTTGCGGCAGGTGATCGCGGTTTCGGCGAGGCTGGCGGCGTTGCGGTCGGCCAGCACCAGGCGCGCGCCTTCGGCGGCGTAAGCGCGGGCGATGGCGGCGCCGATGCCGCTGCCGGCACCGGTGATGACGGCGCGGCGGTTAGTCAGTTGGGGCATGTCAAATCTCCTAAAGCAAACACAGATCCAATGTGGGCTTGCTCGCTCCCACATTTAGATCCAGCACATTCAGTCAGGCCAGCGTACGGTCAGGCCGCCGTCGATGACGATGCTCTGCCCGGTCAGGTAGCTCGACGCTTCACTGGTCAAAAACTGCACCAACGACGCCACTTCATCCGCCCGCCCTACCCGCCCCAGCGGAATCGCGCGCGCCGCCTTGGCCAAACCTTCCGGTCCCAGCGAGTTCTTTGCGTCCAGCGACTGCGGCGTTTCAATCAACCCTGGAATCACCGCATTACAACGAATGCCCAGCGGCGCCAATTCCACCGCCAAGGACCGGCACAACCCCGGCACACCGGCCTTGGCCGCCGCGTAATGGCTGTGTTCCTGCCAGCCATACACGCCACCGGCAATCGACGAAATCGCGACCAGCGCGCCGCCTTCGTGCATATGCCGGGTCGCCGCGCGGAAGGTGCGCATCACCCCTGTGAGGTCGACATTGAGCATCTCGTTCCACAACGCATCGGTCATCTCGAGCAACGGCGCGCGGCGCAACAGGCCCGCATTGGCCACCGCATAATCCAGCCGCCCGAAATGCTGTATGGCTTGCGCGGCCAGTGCGTCGACCGAGGCGGTATCGCCCACGTCCAACGGCAGCATGAGGCACTCGCCGCCGGCTTGTTGCACCAGGCTTAGGGTGGTCTGCGGGTCATGCGGATCAGCCGGGTAGTACCCGCCCACTACCGCCACACCGTGGCGGGCATAGGCCACGGCGAGGGCTTGGCCGATGCCGCTGGCGGCACCGGTAATCAAGGCAACTTTACGGCTCATCACTCACTCCTTACTGAACGGTTTCCGGGCGCACATGGCGCGCGGCAAACATCAGGACGCCGGACAGGAAGCACGGCAATGCGCCAAACCACAGCGCGGCGGTCTGCCAGTCGCTGCCGGCGGACAACACCTGGGTCGCACCAAAACCTGCGACCACTGCCCCGATCGGGCCCATGGCATGGATGATCGCGCCGCCGGTGGCGCGGATGCTGGTAGGGAAACTCTCGCTGATAAAGAACAGCGCCGCCGAGTACGGCCCGATCAGGAAGAACAGGCCCAGGCTGTAAAGCCCGACCACCATCGGCATATTGCTCGGACCAAACAGCATCCCGGCGAACGCCAGCCCGCCGAGCATCCAGCCCAGGCCGATCACGTTGCGACGGCCGATCTTGTCGCCCATCCAGCCGTGGCTGAGGTAGCCGCAATAGCCCACCAGGTTCGACAGCACAAGGATGATCAGCGAGTTCTCGAACGAGATGTGGTGCACGCTGACGATCACCGATGTCCCGAGCACGCTGAACACTTGGATAGCTGCCCAGTTAAGCAACAGCGCAGCGCCGATCACCAGGGTGGCGCGCCGCGCCGGACCACGGAAGGCGGCTTTGAGA
Organism: Pseudomonas sp. RA_5y_Pfl1_P24; assembly: GCF_963970945.1. Lineage (NCBI taxonomy): Bacteria > Pseudomonadati > Pseudomonadota > Gammaproteobacteria > Pseudomonadales > Pseudomonadaceae > Pseudomonas > Pseudomonas sp. RA_5y_Pfl1_P24. Next base: position 50,755 of record NZ_CAXAOJ010000003.1, read on the forward strand.
CCGGCCTTGCTGTGTTCGTCATAGTCCACGCCGTAGGTCTCGGCGACATTTTGTGCTTCAGTCACCGCGCCGCTTTTACGCAGCTGGCTGATGCGTTCATGGATCTGGAACTGCGGACTCTCCTTGAGCTTGCGCGCCATGATCGCAATCACCACCGCTGGGATCGCGGCAAAGATGAAGCAGCCCTGCCAGCCAATGATCGGCAACAGCAACGCGGTCAACCCAGCGGCGATCAACGCACCGACCGGCCAGCCGCCCTGCACCAGGCTGTAGATAAAGCCGCGACGTTTGGTCAACTGCGGGTCTTGCGAGGCGCCATACAGCTCGCTCAGATAAGTCGCGTTGACGGTTTCCTCGGCATAGCCCAGCCCGCCCAGCGACCGGATCAGAATCAGCGGCGACTTGCCCCACGCGCCGCCGATTGCAGTCAGTGCCGAGCAGAGCGCGGAACCCGCCACGGTGAAAATAATACCTTTGCGCCGCCCCAACTTATCGACGACGGGGCCGATGGCAAAGGCGACCACCGCCGTGCCCACCGCCACCCACGTCGCGATTTCAGCTTGCTCCACTTCACCCCAGCCAAAATGCCGGCCAATCTCCGGCAGCAAAGTGCCGAACAGGATGAAGTCATACACCGCGAACACCCAGGCGAAAAACGCGATCCAGGTGGCGAAACGTACTTCCTTGGACGTCAGTTGCCGGGGTTTCCAGCCAGTCAGGTCAAGCTTGTTATAGATGGACATAATCGCGCCTCAGGGGGTGAGCAAGGGTGGGTGTCAGGTACGCGGTTGGCGGCGGATAAAGTCGTCGGCGATTTCGTCAAAGGTGACGAAGCGCACGCCGGCATGGCTCTGGATGTGTTCGATCAGCCGCTCAAGCATCAACAGCACTTGCGGACGGCCGGAGACATCGGGATGGATGGTCATGGTGAACACGGCGTGTTCGTGCTCGCGGTAGACCCAGTCGAACTGGTCGCGCCACATTTCTTCGAGGTGACGCGGGTTGACGAAGCCGTGGCTGTTGGGGGCCTTTTTGATGAACATCATCGGCGGCAGGTCGTCCAGGTACCAGTTGGCCGGGATCTCCACCAGGTCGGTTTCTTCACCGCGTACCAAGGGTTTCATCCAGGTGTCGGGGTGCTGGCTGTAGTCGATCTTGGTCCAGCTGTCGCCCTTGCGCACGTAGTAGGGATGGAAGTCGTTGTGCATCAGGCTGTGGTCGTACTTGATGCCTTTTTTCAGCAGCAGTTCGTTGGTGACTTTGCTGAATTCCCACCATGGCGCAACGTAGCCCGTCGGGCGTTTGCCAGTCACTTGGGTGATCAGCTCGATGGATTTATCGAGGACGATTTCCTCCTGCTCCGCGGTCATCGCGATGGGGTTTTCGTGGCTGTAGCCGTGCACGCCGATTTCGTGACCGGCGTCGGCCACCGCCTTCATCTGCTCGGGGAAGGTTTCCATCGAGTGGCCGGGAATGAACCACGTGGTGCGCAGGCCGTAACGTTCGAACAATTTGAGCAGGCGCGGCGCACCGATCTCACCGGCAAACAAGCCGCGGGAAATGTCGTCCGGCGAGTCTTCACCGCCATAGGAACCGAGCCAACCGGCGACGGCGTCAACGTCGACGCCAAATGCACAGAGAATGTCTTTAGCCATGATGAATCTCCTTAAACGTTAAGTACGGTTTCGACGGACAACGCCGCGCGCAGCAGGCGTGCGTCTTCTCCCGCCGGTGCGCTGAGCAGCAGCCCGGTGGGCAGGCCCTGGGCATCGCAGCCGCTGGGCAGGGTCACGCCGGGCATGTCGAGCAAACTGCCGGGCATGGTCAGGCGCAGGGTGGCAAGGTTGGTTTTCACGAACAGGTCGTCGTCGGCTTCCAGCGGTGCCAATGCGGGCGCCACGTGGGCAACGGTTGGGGTGATGAGAATGGCGCCGTCGAGGTCATCGATCAGTTGCTGTTGCAGGCGGCTGCGCGCGTCGGTCAGGTGGATCAGTTGGCTGGCTGGCAGCGAACGTGCGGCTTCGAGGCGGCGGCGTACGCGAGGGTCGAGTTGTTCGGCGTCGCGGCTGTCGAGCAACCCTTGGTGCAAGGCGAAGGCCTCGAACGAGCCGAGCCAGCCGTGGTGGTTGATCAGGTCCAGAGTGGCCTGGAAGGTCGGGCATTCGCGCTCTTCGATCAGCGCACCTTGGGCCTTGAGTTGCTCGACTGCACGCAGCAGGTTGTTGCGCACAGCAGGCTCGACATCCTGTTGCGCCAATACGAAGCGTTGGCCCTTGAGGCTGCGGGCATGGTGGGTTTGGGTGCGCCCATGCAGCAAATCGTCGATGGCCAAGGCGTCGCGCACACTGCGGGTCAGCGGGCCGAGGCTGTCGAGGGTATGGGCAAGGGGAAATACGCCATCGCGGCTGTAGCGTCGGCTGCTGCTGCGATAACCGACCAGGCCGTTGAACGCCGACGGGATGCGGATCGACCCGGCGGTGTCGGTGCCCATGGCGATGGGAACGATCCCGGCCGCAACGGCCACTGCAGAACCGGACGACGAACCGCCAGGGATGCGTGGTTGGTCAGTGCCATGGGGGTTGTGCGGCGTGCCGAAATGCGGGTTCAGACCCAAGCCTGAGTAGGCCAATTCGCTGAGGTTGGTCTTGCCCACACTGACCATCCCGGCGCGACACAACAGGCCCACGGTCGGCGCGTCGAGCAAAGCGGCAGGCGCATTGCGGCGATAGGCGGCGCCAGCAGTGGTGGTGCTGCCGGCCACATCGAACAGGTCTTTCCAGGCCAACGGCACGCCATCGAACACGCTCAAGGGCTGGCCGGCGCGCCAACGGGCAGCGGCGGCTTCGGCTTCACGGCGGGCACGCTCGGTGGTCAGGCTGATAAATACCGACGGCACCTGGCTTGCTTTTTCGAGTGCCTGTTCGAGGGCTTGCACCGGATCGCTGCGACCGCAGGCAAAATCCTCGGCCATTGAAGTGGCGTCTGACATCAAGATGACCCTCAAAAACGTACATATTAATAAAATGTACATTTTACAAAGGCAGCTTTCGTGCCAGTCTCTTGTGAGGTGGTTTTGCGCTGTCAGGTTTTTTCGCTGAGAGCAACGGGATAGATGGTTTTGATGGGCAGGAAAAAACCGTGACTGAGGGATGTGCAATGCCGCCAACGAAATAATGTATCTTTTATTAATAAGTACATTTTGGTGCAGAAAGGTAACATTCCCAGTTTTCGGGCCCCAAAAAAGTGCCATCGACGTGGCCCAGAGTGACAGGTGCAACTTATGAGAGAATCCCCGGCCACCGTCCTCCCCCCTTTAGAGAAATCGATGAAAGCAGTGTCCGCTTCGGCCTCTCGTTACGCGATGATTCACCAAGTGTTGCGTGACGCGATCGTCAACGGCACCGCTCGCCACGGCCTGGTTTTGCTGGAAGCGCCGTTGGCCGAACTGTTCGGTACCAGCCGTGTACCGGTGCGCAAGGCCTTGGACCTGCTGCACGCCGAAGGCCTGATCTGCCGCTTCAATGGCCGGGGTTACCTGATCAACCCCGAAGGCCTGGCGATGGAGCCGCTACGCCTGCCCTTGAGCCATACACATTTGGGTCTTGATGGTAAGGATGATCTGGTGGATACGCGGCCGTTGGGTGAACGTATCGTCGAGGAAATCGGCGCGGCGCTGTCCACCTGCATTGCCTTCGGCCATTACCGCCTGGATGAGCAAGCCGCCGCCGACCACTATGGCGTCAGCCGTGCAGTGGTGCGTGAAGCACTGATGCGCCTGCGCGATCGCGGCCTGGTGGAAAAGGAACCCTATTCCCAATGGTTGGCGGGGCCTTTGACGGCGCGGGAAGTCACCGAAGACTACGAACTGCGCGCCTGCCTGGAACCCGAAGCCTTGCGCCAGAGCGCACCGCACCTTGATCGCCAGCTGCTTGAAGCCATGTTGCAACGCGTACTGGCTGCCCAAGACAGCCCTCACTGCAGCCTTGAGGCCATCGAACAGATCGAGGAAGACTTGCACCAGCACTGCCTGGCCGGCCTGCAGAATCGCAAGATCGCTGCACTGATCCGCCAGGGCCAGAGCCCGATGATCATCAGCCGGATTTTTTATCGGTTGCTGGGGATCGGCGCCGATCCAGCGATGTTGGCCGAACATCGGTTGATTCTTGAGCTCTTATTGCATGGCGCGGTGGATGCGGCGGCGCTGAATCTGCGTGAGCATCTTCAGCGAGCACGCCAGCGCATGTTGCAACGGCTGAAAGTGCTCTCAGTCCTGCCAGAACAACCGCTGCCCGCCTACCTGCACAAAATCAGCTGACCGCACACAGTTGCGAATAGAGGTGGGAGCGGCGGCGCTGTCGAGAATTTCATGCAATATGTTGCGATCTCGCCGCTGCCATTGAAACCACTGCCCCCCCGCCCCATCTAAGCACCATACTTCCTGATGCAGGTGCCCCATGAGCGACCAGCAAGAATTCCCTGATTACGACCTCAACGACTACGCAGATCCCGAAAACGCCGAGCACGAAGCGTCCTCCAACACCGGCCTGGCCCTACCCGGGCAAAACCTGCCGGACAAGGTCTACATCATCCCGATCCACAACCGGCCCTTCTTCCCGGCGCAAGTGCTGCCGGTGATCGTCAATGAAGAGCCGTGGGCCGAGACCCTGGAACTGGTGAGCAAATCCGACCACCACTCCCTGGCCCTGTTCTTCATGGACACCCCGCCGGACGACCCGCGCCACTTCGATACCTCCAGCCTGCCGCTGTACGGCACGCTGGTGAAGGTGCACCACGCCAGCCGCGAAAACGGCAAGCTGCAATTCGTGGCCCAGGGCCTGACCCGCGTGCGCATCAAGACCTGGCTCAAGCACCACCGCCCACCGTACCTGGTGGAAGTCGAATACCCGCACCAGCCCTCGGAGCCGACCGACGAGGTCAAGGCCTACGGCATGGCGCTGATCAATGCGATCAAGGAACTGCTACCGCTCAACCCGCTGTACAGCGAAGAGCTGAAGAACTACCTCAACCGCTTCAGCCCCAACGACCCGTCGCCGCTCACCGACTTCGCCGCCGCGTTGACCTCGGCCACCGGTAACGAATTGCAGGAAGTGCTGGACTGCGTGCCCATGCTCAAGCGCATGGAAAAAGTGCTGCCGATGCTGCGCAAAGAAGTCGAAGTTGCGCGCCTGCAAAAAGAACTCTCCGCTGAAGTGAACCGCAAGATCGGCGAGCATCAGCGCGAGTTCTTCCTCAAGGAACAGCTCAAGGTCATCCAGCAGGAGCTGGGCTTGACCAAGGACGACCGCAGTGCGGATGTCGAGCAATTCGAGCAACGCCTGGAAAGCAAAGTACTGCCGGCCCAGGCGAAAAAACGCATCGATGAAGAACTGAACAAACTGTCGATCCTCGAAACCGGCTCGCCGGAATACGCGGTGACGCGCAACTACCTGGACTGGGCCACCTCGGTGCCGTGGGGCGTGTTTGGCGAGGATAAACTCGACCTGAAACATGCGCGCAAGGTGCTGGACAAGCACCACGCAGGCCTGGATGACATCAAGAGTCGCATCCTCGAATTCCTCGCGGTGGGTGCCTATAAAGGCGAAGTCGCCGGTTCCATCGTGCTGCTGGTCGGTCCGCCGGGCGTGGGCAAGACCAGCGTCGGTAAATCCATCGCCGAGTCGCTGGGACGGCCCTTCTACCGCTTCAGCGTCGGCGGCATGCGCGACGAGGCCGAGATCAAGGGCCATCGCCGCACCTACATCGGCGCCATGCCCGGCAAGCTGGTGCAGGCGCTCAAAGATGTGGAAGTGATGAACCCGGTGATCATGCTCGACGAGATCGACAAGATGGGCCAGAGCTTCCAGGGCGACCCGGCGTCGGCACTGTTGGAAACCCTCGACCCCGAGCAAAACGTCGAATTCCTCGACCACTACCTGGACCTGCGCCTGGACCTGTCCAAAGTGCTGTTCGTGTGCACCGCCAATACCCTGGACTCCATCCCCGGCCCGCTGCTGGACCGTATGGAAGTGATTCGCCTGTCGGGCTATATCACCGAAGAAAAAGTCGCGATTGCCAAGCGCCACCTGTGGCCCAAGCAGCTGGAAAAAGCCGGCGTGTCGAAAAACACCCTGACCATCAGCGACGGCGCGTTGCGCGCATTGATCGACGGCTATGCCCGCGAAGCCGGTGTGCGCCAGCTGGAAAAACAGCTGGGCAAACTGGTGCGCAAGGCCGTGGTCAAGCTGCTGGATAAGCCGGACCTGGTGATCAAGATTGGCAACAAAGACCTGGAAAGCTCACTGGGTGTACCGGTGTTCCGCAATGAGCAGGTGCTGTCCGGCACCGGTGTGATCACCGGCCTGGCGTGGACCAGCATGGGCGGCGCGACGCTGCCGATTGAGGCGACACGTATCCATACGCTCAATCGCGGCTTCAAGCTCACCGGGCAGTTGGGTGAAGTGATGAAGGAGTCCGCCGAAATTGCCTACAGCTACATCAGCTCGAACCTGAAGTCGTTTGGCGGTGATCCGAAATTCTTTGACGAAGCTTTCGTGCACCTGCACGTGCCGGAAGGCGCCACGCCAAAAGACGGCCCGAGTGCGGGGGTGACCATGGCCAGTGCGCTGTTGTCGCTGGCACGTAACCAGCCGCCGAAAAAAGGCGTGGCCATGACCGGTGAGCTGACGTTGACCGGGCATGTCCTGCCGATTGGCGGGGTGCGCGAGAAAGTGATCGCGGCGCGGCGCCAGAAGATCCATGAGCTGATCCTGCCGGAGCCGAATCGGGGCAGTTTTGAGGAGTTGCCGGAGTACCTCAAGGAAGGGATGACAGTGCACTTTGCCAAGCGGTTTGCGGATGTGGCTAAAGTGCTCTTCTGATAGTTATGTAGCGCCTTAACTGGCCTCTTCGCGAACAAGCCCGCTCCCACATGTTGACCGCGTAAATCCTTTGGAATGCGGTCGAAATGTGAGAGCGGGCTTGCTCGCGAAAGGGCCGGCCCGGTCACTACAAAATCCCACCCAGTCACACCTCGTCCCATCTTCGGTTATGCTCGCCCTTCGTCGCCAATCAACGGAGCCCTCATGACCGCTGCTCGCCTGCTTCTCCCCTTGAGCCTTGCCCTGCTGGCCGCCTGCGCCAGTGCCCCCAAGCAAAACGTCAGCGTGGACAACCAGAGCGCCTGCCCACTTCAGCTTAAAACCGGACAAAACCTGATCCTCACCCTGCCGAGCAACCCCACCACGGGTTACCGCTGGGCCATCCAGGATTCCGCTGGCGGTGTGTTGCGCGCCTTGAGCCCGGAGGTCTACACCAGCTCGGAATCCGGCGTGGTCGGTGGCGGCGGCCAGTCGACCTGGCGGTTCCAGGCGTTCGCGACCGGCCAGGGGCGCTTGCGCCTGACGTCCCAGCAACCCTGGGAGCCGGAAGCCGAACCTGCCGAAACGTTCGACTGCGCCATCACGGTGAACTGATATGCCATGGCTGATTCTTGCGTTGATGGGCGCCGGCACTTTTATCTACGGCCTGACCACCCATGCCACGTTGCTGTGCCTGCTGGTCAAGCCGCTGCCGGTCCTGGCGCTGCTGGGCTGGCTGCATGATGCGCCGCCCACCGAGTATCGACGCTGGATCAGCCTGGGTTTGATCTTTTCCCTGATAGGCGATGTGCTGCTCGCCTGGCCGGGCGATCTGTTTATCTTTGGGCTGGGCGCATTTCTGTTTGCGCACCTGGCCTACCTCAAAGCCTACTTCAGCGACTGCCGCCGCTTAGCCCTGTTGCCGTTGGCATTGGCGCTGGGCGTGGGCGCGATTCTGCTGAGCATCCTGATCTCCCACGGCCTTGGCGACCTGCTGATGCCGGTAGTGGTTTATGCGCTGGTGATCAGTGCGATGCTCTGGCGTGCGCTGGCACGCTTGGGCACTGACGTGCCGAAACACTCGGCATTGCTGGCGGCAGCAGGCGCGCTGTCGTTTGTGTTTTCCGACACGCTGATCGGCATCAGTCGGTTTGTGGTGGCATTCGATGCGGCGCCGTATGTGCTGATCAGTACTTACTGGCTGGGACAGTGGGGGATCACTGCGGCTGCATTTGCCCTCAATCCACGGACTGAACACCCCACGCGGCATTATTGAAAAAACACCGCCTATTTAGATTAATAACCTCTGCAGAACTGGTATTTCTAACAGTTACGCAGATGGGTGCCTGCCTCTATCGTTCCACGACATCGCACACAATCCGGTGGGCGAGTGGTTCAAGAGGGTTCGATCATGACCACCAGTACTGCTTACGGGGAAGCAACGGGAACATTGACCGCATCCGTCAACGGTGTCGTGAGTTTCAATGCAGGCGCGGTCTACCTGACTAATGAGAATGAGCAGATCACTATCGTAGGCGTCGAGGAAAATTCACCCGGCCCCCTGCGCATCATCGAAATTGAGATGCTGTCGAATACACAGAACGGCGACTATGTTTTTCCGGGCGAGCAGATTTGTGCACTCATAGCCGGTGGAAAATCTGCTCCCGCGCACTATTTGACTCAGAGCGGTAGCGTGAACGTTGATTTCGAACGTGAAAATGGCCGCTACAGGTGCCACTTCAACTTCACTGCAAAAAACCTTTTTCAGCCAAAAGACACTATTGGCGTAGTCGGTGATTGTGATATCCGCACGAATCCACTCTCCAAACAGTGACAAAGCGCTCCACCGCCTCCCGGTCAACCCGAAGGGGTGGTGAAGCCACCACTGCCTGTTACATCGCGGTTTATCAGACAACTCGCGCGCACGAAGGCTAACTTGGCTAAAATGCCGGCCTTTCCCCTTCGTCGCCGGAACAACCGTGAGCAAAGAACCCGATCGCCTATTCGCCCAGCCCCTGCCCCAGGTGCCGGACTTCGCCTTTAACGAGGACGTGGTGCGGGTGTTCCCGGACATGATCAAGCGCTCGGTGCCGGGTTATCCGACCATCGTCGAGAACCTCGGCGTGCTCGCGGCGCAGTTTGCCCAGCCGGGCAGCGTGCTGTACGACCTGGGCTCTTCCCTCGGCGCAGTGACCCAGGCTCTGCGCCGCCATGTGCGCACCGACGGGTGCCGGGTGATTGCAGTGGATAACTCGGCGGCGATGGTGGAGCGCTGCCGCGAGTACCTCAATGGCCAGGATTCGATGTTCCAGGAGTTGCTGCCAGTCGAGGTTATCGAGGGCGATATACTCGCGCTGCAATTCCAACCGGCCTCAGTGGTTGCACTCAATTTCACCCTGCAATTTGTCGCACCGGATGAACGCCTGGCCTTACTCTCGCGTATCCGCCAGTCGCTGCTGCCGGGCGGTGCGCTGATCCTCTCGGAAAAGCTGCGCTTCAATGACCTTGAAGAACACGCGCTACTCACCGACCTGCATATCGCGTTCAAACGCGCCAACGGCTACAGCGAACTGGAAATCGCCCAGAAGCGCAGCGCCATCGAAAACGTCATGAAGCCCGACAGCCTCGAAGAACACCGCGAACGCCTGCTGGCGGCGGGGTTCTCGAACGTCGTGCCGTGGTTCCAGTGTCTTAACTTTGCCTCGTTGATTGCCCTGCCATGATTGATCTCTCCCCCCTTGCCCGCCACTTGGTGGGCACTCCTTTGGCCGTTTGGGCCCAGGGCCTGCAAGCGCAACTCGATAGCAAGATGGAGAAAGGTCATGGCGACCTGGAGCGTTGGCAGAGTGCGTTGGATGCCTTACCGAAAATGATGCCCAGCGAAGTCGATTTGCTGAATGACCTGACCCTGGACACTGATTGCGACGACGCTACCCGCGCGCAAATGCACACTGCGCTGATGGGCCTGAGCCCGTGGCGCAAAGGCCCGTTCCACCTGTTCGGCGTGCATGTCGATACCGAATGGCGTTCGGACTGGAAGTGGTCGCGGGTCGCGCCGCACCTGGATCTGAAAGGCAAGCGCATCCTTGACGTCGGCTGCGGCAATGGCTACTACATGTGGCGCATGCTCGGCGCCGGCGCGGACAGCGTGATTGGGGTCGATCCGAACTGGTTGTTCTTCTGCCAGTTCCAGGCGGTGCAGCGTTACCTGTCCGAACCCAACGCCTGGCACTTGCCGTTCCCGTTCGAAGACTTGCCGTCGAATCTGGAAGGGTTCGACACGGTGTTTTCCATGGGCGTGTTCTATCACCGCCGCTCGCCGATCGACCATTTGTTGGCGCTGAAAGACACGCTGGTCAAAGGCGGTGAACTGGTCCTGGAAACCTTGGTGGTGGAAGGCGATCAGCAGCAAGTGCTGGTGCCGGAAGACCGCTATGCGCAAATGCGTAACGTATGGTTCCTGCCGTCGGTGCCGGCGTTGATGCTGTGGCTGCGCCGTGCAGGGTTCAGCGATGTGCGCTGTGTGGATGTGAGCGTGACCACGGTTGAAGAACAGCGCGGGACCGAGTGGATGAAGTTTCAGTCGCTGAGTGATTTTCTTGATCCGGAGGATCACAGCAAGACCATCGAAGGGCTGCCGGCGCCGATGCGCGCAGTGATCATCGCCAAGAAGTAACCGTCAATCTGCCTGCCAAGTTGAGATCGAAAATGTGGGAGCGGGCTTGATCGCGAATGCAGTGGGTCAGTCGGTACATGTGTGACTGATACACCGTATTCGCGAGCAAGCCCGCTTGCACATTTGCTCACCCGTGTTCTTTAGAGTGTGGGCTTGGCCCGCCGGGCCTTGAAGAACTCACTCAGCACCGCCCCACACTCCCCAGCCAACACTCCCCCCTCAAACAACACCCGGTGATTCAGAAATCCCTGGGTAAAAAACTGCCCCTGGCTTTGCACTATCCCCGCCTTGGGCTCCAGCGCGCCATACACCACCCGCGCAACGCGCGAATGCACGATCAGGCCGGCGCACATGCTGCACGGCTCCAGCGTGACATACAGGGTGCTGCCGATCAGGCGGTAGTTGCTGATCGCTTGCGCGGCGGCGCGGATGGCGACCATTTCAGCATGCGCGCTGGGATCATTGCCGCTGATCGGGCAATTGAAGCCACGACCGATGATCTCGCCGTCTTGTACGAGCACTGCGCCGACAGGCACTTCGCCGAGTGCAGCGCCCTGGGCAGCAAGGGCCAGGGCTTCACGCATGAAGTCCTGGTCGCGACTGCGGTCGATGATCGCCGTTGGGCGAAACTGACGCATCACGCCACCTCGATGGCGGCCATCAGGCCGGTTTCCATGTGGTCGATCACATGGCAATGGAACATCCACACCCCCGGGTTATCCGCCACCAAGGCCACGCGGGCGCGTTCGTTTTTGCCCAACAAGTAGGTGTCGGTGAAGTAAGGAATCACCTTGTGGCGGTTCGAGGCGATCACCTTGAAGCTCATGCCATGCAGGTGGATCGGATGCTGGTACTGGGTCATGTTCTTCAATTCGAAAATGTAGCTCTTGCCCTTTTCCAGCTTGGCAATCGGGCGGTCGGCACAGGTTTTGTCTGTGATGTCCCACGCCTTGCCGTTGATCTGCCACAGGCTTGGTGGCTTGCCATCATCGACTGAAACGCTGCCAACCCATTCGAAATTGAAGTTGAGCTTCTCGGCATTGGCCAGGTCCGGTTCGCTGATCGGGTTGGCGGGCAATGCGGGCGGCCACTCACTCGGTGCATCGGAGTTGGCCACCGAACGAAACGTACCGAGGCGCACCGGGCCGTTGCGGATCGACAGTTCTTCACCGGCAGGCGGTGCCTTGATCGCCAGGCAGATGCGCATGCCGGGGCCCAGCCAATATTCCTTGCCCAGCGGGCGTGGCTCGATAGGGTTGCCGTCCAGCGCGTAGATCTGCGCGTCGACGTCTGGAATATTGATGCGATAGGTCAAGGTGTTGTCGAGGTTGAGCAGGCGCACGCGGGTGATCTGCCCGGCGGGCAGATCGATGACCGCCTGGGACACGCCATTGATCGTCGATAAACGCCCGGCGGTGCCGCCCCGCGCCGCTTCACGGGGGATGCTGAAGGCCACGAAAGCGCCCTCTTCGTCCACGTGCCAGTTTTTCAGGCTCAGGGTGCGCTCGTGTTTGAAACCGGTAGGCTCGCGCTCTTCAATGATAAGCGGGCCGACCAGGCCACGGCCCAGTTCTTCGCTGCTGTTCACATGGGGGTGATACCAGTAGCTGCCCGCGTCCGGCACGCGGAATTTATAGTCGAAGTATTCACCGGGCAGTACCGGCAATTGCGAGACGTAGGGCACGCCGTCCATTTCCAGCGGCAGGCGGATGCCATGCCAGTGGATGGTGGTGGCGACTGGCAGATGGTTGATAAAGCGCACCCGCAGCCACTCACCCTGGCGCACGCGCAACTCGGTGCCCGGCGCAGAGGGGCCGAATGCCCAGGCTTCGGTCTTGTGGCCCGGTACCAACTCCACGTCCAGGGGTGCTGCGATCAGTTCGTAATCGTGCCCAGCCTCAGCCTCGGCGACTTTCCCCAGCCAGTAGCGGTAGGCGCCACCGGCCCCCACGCCCACTACGGCCAGGCCTGCAAGGCCACCCAGGATTTGTCGACGGGAAAAGGATCGGGACACAACAACCTCACGTATCTGCCGCAAGCCCAGGGCCTGCAAAGGGCAGATACGATACACCTGCAACGGCTAAACAGTAAGGCTTCGCATTGCCGCATTGCCGCATGGCTGAATTCACTGGCGCTCACACACGTTTGATATTCAGCGTTCTTTAGGCTGTGGCTTAAGTCGTGGCGGCGGCCAGGATCAGCGCTTTCATCTCGGCTACCGCGCCTTTGAAACCGACGAACAGCGCGTGCGCCACCAGTGCGTGGCCGATGTTCAGCTCGTTGATGCCCTTGATCGCGGCCACGGCCTCGACGTTATGGTAGTGCAGACCGTGGCCGGCGTTGACGATCAGGCCTTCCTTGAGGCCGCAGTTCACACCGTCAATGATGCGTTGCAGTTCGTCGGCGACTTCGGTCGGTGTAGTAGCGTCGGCGTAACGGCCGGTGTGCAGTTCGATGGCCGGCGCACCGACACGGCGCGAGGCTTCGATCTGGCGCTCGTCGGCGTCGATGAACAGCGACACTTCACTGCCGATCTTCGACAAGCGCTCTACCGCAGCCTTGATCCTTGCCTCCTGGCCCGCCACGTCGAGGCCGCCTTCGGTGGTCAGTTCCTGACGGGTCTCCGGGACCAGGCAGATGTGCGCCGGGCGGATGCGCTCGGCGAACTGCATCATTTCTTCGGTGACGCCCATCTCGAAGTTCATGCGAGTTTGCAGCACGTCCTTGAGCACCAGCACGTCGCGCTCCTGGATGTGGCGGCGGTCTTCACGCAGGTGCACGGTGATGCCGTCGGCGCCCGCTTCTTCGGCGTCCAGCGCGGCCTTGACCGGGTCAGGGTAACGGGTGCCCCGGGCCTGGCGCAGGGTGGCGACGTGGTCGATGTTGACGCCAAGAAGAATGCGATTGCTGGTGGTCACGGAAGCGCTCCTGAATAGGGAAAGAAACGCTGCACAGCATACACGGGGTTGTCAGGGCTTTCGAAACAACTCGCGACTGACCAGCGGCCGCCCGCCCAGGTGCACGGCCAGCGCTTGGCGCATGAGGCGCTTGGCGGCGGACAACGCACCCGGAGCGCTCCAATCAGCTTCGCTCATCGCCAGCAACTCGGTACCCTGAAACAGGCCAGGTTGCAGCAGGTACACGCGCTCAAGGCCGGCATCGACTTGCAGACGATACATACCGTCGGCGGCGATGGGGTCACCGTGCAGATCGTTGGCGAGTTCGAAGCCGTAGCCCAGGTCGTCAAGCAGGCGCCATTCAAAGGCGCGCAGCAACGGCTCCAGCGGGCGGCCTTCGGCGAGGGCGAGCAAGGTGGCGGCGTAGTGATCGAAGACGCCAGGGTGTGGGTCTTCGGCGGGCAGTAGGCGGATCAGCAGTTCGTTGAGGTAGAGGCCGCTGAACAACGCATCACCGTTGAGCCAGGCCGACGTACCGACGCTCTCGAGCCGCCCAACGTTTTTCAACTCGCCCTTGCCGCGAAATTCCACGTCCAGCGCCACGAATGGCCTTGCCAGCGTGCCCGCCTTGCCTCGCGCGCTGCGCAATACCGCGCGCAGGCGACCGTGAGGCGTGAGAAAGTCTACCAGGGCGCTGGTCTCACGGTAGGCGCGGCTGTGCAGGACGTAGGCGAGTTGGCTGGGGGGCGGGGATTGGGACATGGAAGTCTCTTCGCAGAACTTAAGAACAGCGACAAACCAATGTGGGAGCTGGCTTGCCTGCGATGCAGGCACCTCGGTTTTTCAATTGCACCGAGGTGATGCTATCGCAGGCAAGCCAGCTCCCACACAAACCCGCTCCCACAAAGGTATGCGGTGTTTACAGGTCGCCGTAGCCCAACGAACGCAACGCACGCTCATCATCAGACCAGCCACCCTTAACCTTCACCCACAGGTTGAGCATGATCTTGGAATCAAACAGCAATTCCATGTCCTTGCGCGCTTCGGTGCCGATGCGCTTGATGCGCTCGCCCTTGTCGCCAATGATGATTTTCTTCTGGCCGTCACGCTCGACCAAGATCAGCGCATGGATGTGCAAGGTCTTGCCCTGCTGCTTGAACTCTTCGATTTCGACGGTGATCTGGTACGGCAGCTCGGCCCCCATCTGGCGCATGATTTTCTCGCGGACCAGTTCGGCGGCGAGGAAACGGCTGCTGCGGTCGGTGATCTGGTCTTCCGGGAAGAAGTGCTCGTTCTCCGGCAGGTAGCCTGCTATCACGCGTTCCAGGGCTTCGAGGTTATGCCCGTGCTGGGCCGAGATCGGCATGATCTGGGCGTTTGGCAGTTGTTTCTGCAGCCAGCTCAGGTGCGGCATCAGTTCGGCTTTGTCTTCGATACGGTCGGTCTTGTTCAGCGCGACGATCAACGGGCCGGTCACGTATTGCACACGCTCGAGGACCATTTGGTCTTCATCAGTCCACTTGGTGCGGTCGACCACAAAGATCACAACGTCGACGTCTTTCAACGCCGCCGAAGCGGTTTTGTTCATGTAGCGGTTAAGCGCTTTCTCGCCGCCTTTGTGCATGCCCGGGGTGTCGACGTAGACCGCTTGCACGCTGCCTTCGGTCTTGATGCCCAGCATGTTGTGGCGAGTCGTCTGCGGCTTGCGCGAGGTGATCGCGAGCTTCTGGCCGAGGATGTGGTTGAGCAGCGTGGACTTGCCCACGTTGGGGCGGCCAACGATGGCAACATAGCCACAGCGTGTTGCGGTTGAATCAGTCATGGCCATTCTCCACGCCCAGGGCAATCAGTGCTGCAGCGGCCGCTACCTGTTCGGCAATACGACGGCTCACACCCTGACCTCGGCTTTTTTCATTCAGTAAGGTGATTTCACATTCCACGAAGAACACGCGGCAATGCGGCTCACCCTGGATATCCACCACTTCGTAACGTGGCAGTTCGCAACCACGGGACTGCAGGTATTCCTGCAGGCGGGTCTTGGGATCTTTGTTGGTGTCGACCAGCGTCAGGCTTTCGATTTCCGAGGCCAGCCAGGCGACCACGCGCTCCTTGGCCGTCTCCATACCTGCATCGAGGTAGATCGCACCGATCAACGCTTCCAGGGCATCCGCCAGGATCGACTCGCGACGGAAGCCACCGCTTTTCAATTCACCGGAGCCCAGTCGCAGGTATTCACCCAGGCCGAAACCACGGGCCAGCACGGCCAGGGTCTCGCCTTTCACAAGGCGTGCACGCAAGCGCGACAGCTGGCCTTCGCGCGCTTGAGGGAAACGTTCGAAAAGCGCCTCACCGGCGGCAAAGTTAAGGATGGCATCACCGAGGAATTCCAGGCGCTCGTTGTTGCGCCCAGCAAAGCTGCGGTGTGTGAGGGCAAGGACCATCAATTCCTGGTCCTTGAAGGTGTAGCCGAGCTGGCGCTCGAGACGACTTAAAGAAACGCTCACGGTTTACCCATATCTGTTTGGTGGCACCGGCGGCCATCGACGATTGACGCAGTGTTCAAATTCAAATCCTGGTTGGTGCTGCATGGGGCCGGGCAAATAATTGTCCCAGCCCCAGAAAAGCATTCGGCGCTGTGTTCACAGCGCCGCCTGTATTACTTGATCAGCCCGACCCGCGAGAAATTCGGCAGGTGGCTGAGTTTGGGTTCCGGCCAGCTCATCCAGACCGCAAAGGCCTTACCGACGATATTCTGGTCGGGAACCATGCCCAGCAGGTCCTTGGGAATGTTGGGATCATTCCAATAGCGGCTGTCATTGGAGTTGTCACGGTTGTCGCCCATCATGAAGTAGTGCCCGGCAGGCACTTTCCACTCACCGCCAGGCTGGCGGTAGCGCGACATTTCCTTGCGGATCTCATGCTCTACCGCGCCGAGTTTTTCCTGGTACAGCTCGGCGCTGCCCAGGGAACTTGGCTCAGAGCCGAGCAGCTTCTCGGCCACCGACTCACCGTTGATCAACAGACGCTTGTCGCCCGTGTAGCGAATCACATCGCCCGGCAGGCCGATCACGCGCTTGATGTAGTTCACGCTCGGGTCGCTCGGGTAGCGGAACACCATCACATCGCCGCGCTGCGGGTCACCAATTTCGATGACCTTCTTGTCGATCACCGGCAGGCGAATCCCGTAGGAAAACTTGTTCACCAGAATGAAGTCGCCCACGTCCAGGGTAGGTTTCATCGACCCCGAAGGGATCTGAAACGGCTCCACCAGGAACGAACGCAGCACCAGCACGATGAACAACACCGGGAAGAACGACTTGCCGTATTCAACCAGCAAAGGCTCTTTGTTCAGCTTCTCGACCACCACGGCATCGGGCTGGCTGACGCTGCCCTGATACGAAGCGATAGCCGCCCGCCGACGCGGGGCGAAGAACACCAGATCAAGCAACGCCAGGAAGCCACAAACGGCAACGGCGATGACCAGCAACAGCGGGAAATTTAGTGACATAGGACCTAACTATCCAACCTGAGCACCGCAAGGAAGGCTTCTTGTGGAATTTCCACGTTGCCCACTTGCTTCATGCGTTTTTTACCGGCCTTTTGCTTCTCAAGCAGCTTGCGCTTACGGCTTACGTCACCGCCGTAGCATTTGGCCAGTACGTTCTTTCTGAGTGCCTTGACGGAGGTCCGTGCAATGATCTGCCCGCCGATGGCGGCCTGGATCGCGACGTCGAACATCTGGCGCGGAATCAGTTCTTTCATCTTCTCGGTCAACTGGCGACCTTTATAGTGCGCATTGTCCTTGTGCACGATCAGTGCCAGGGCATCGACCTTGTCGCCGTTGATCAACACATCCAGCTTCACCAGATTAGCCGACTGGTAACGGTCGAAATGGTAATCCAGCGAAGCATAGCCGCGGCTGGTGGATTTGAGACGGTCGAAGAAGTCCAGCACCACTTCGTTCATCGGCAAATCATAGGTCACTTGCACCTGGGTACCGAGGAACAGCATGTCGTGCTGTACGCCACGCTTTTCGATACACAGGGTAATGACGTTGCCCAGGTGTTCCTGTGGCACAAGAATATTGGCGCGCACGATTGGTTCGCGCATGTCTTCGATGGAAGACAGGTCTGGAAGCTTCGACGGGTTATCGACGTAAATCGTTTCACCGGTTTTCAACGCCAGCTCAAAAATAACCGTCGGCGCGGTGGTGATCAGGTCCAGGTCGTATTCGCGCTCAAGGCGCTCCTGGATGATCTCCATGTGCAGCATGCCGAGGAAGCCGCAGCGGAAGCCGAAGCCCAGGGCGTCGGAGCTTTCCGGGGTGTACTGCAACGACGAGTCGTTGAGGGTCAGCTTTTGCAGGGCTTCGCGGAAGTCTTCGAAGTCGTCGGAGCTGACCGGGAACAGGCCGGCGTAGACCTGCGGCTGGATGCGTTTGAAACCCGGCAGCACATCGACGTCAGGGGTGGAGCTCAAGGTCAGGGTGTCACCGACCGGCGCACCGTGGATGTCCTTGATACCGGCGATGATGAAGCCCACTTCACCGGCTTTCAGGTCGACGGTGGCAGTGTGTTTCGGGTTGAACACACCGACGCTGTCCACCAGGTGGATCTTGCCGGTGGATTTGACCAGGATCTTGTCGCCTTTCTTCACACGGCCGTGGCGCACGCGCACCAGGGAGACAACGCCCAGGTAGTTGTCGAACCAGGAGTCGATGATCAACGCTTGCAGCGGATCTTCGTAGTTGCCGGTTGGCGCAGGAATGGTATTGACCAGGCGCTCAAGCACTTCGTCGACGCCCAGGCCGGTCTTGGCGCTGCACTCGACGGCGTCGGTGGCATCAATGCCAATGATTTTTTCGATTTCTTCTTTGACGCGGCCAGGATCGGCTTGCGGCAAGTCGATCTTGTTCAGCACCGGCATCACTTCCAGGCCTTGCTCGATGGCGGTGTAGCAGTTGGCTACGGACTGGGCTTCAACGCCCTGACCCGCGTCCACCACCAGCAATGCGCCTTCGCAGGCCGCCAGGGAACGGCTGACTTCATAGGTGAAGTCGACGTGGCCCGGGGTGTCAATGAAGTTCAGCTGGTACTTGATACCGTCTTTGGCGGTGTAGTACAGGGTGACACTGTGGGCCTTGATGGTGATCCCGCGCTCGCGTTCGAGGTCCATGGAATCCAGCACCTGGGCTTCCATTTCACGCTCGGCAAGGCCGCCGCACATCTGGATGAATCGATCGGCCAGCGTCGACTTACCATGGTCAATGTGGGCGATGATGGAGAAATTGCGGATATGACTCAAATCACTCACGGATCAACACTCAAAAAGGCTGCAGGCAGATTGCCCGCTGAAAAATAGCCGGGAATTGTACCTGATGCTCAGGCCAGGCGTCATCTTTGCTGACCAGAACAAAAATGCCCCGAACTCTGGACCGGGGCATTTTTTGTTCATAAGCGTGGTATCAACCGGCTCGACGCAGTAGCCAGAAGCCAGCCAAGGCGCAGATGGCCGTGGGCACCAGCACCGCAAACAGCGGCGAGAAGCCGAACACCAGGCTCGACGGGCCTAGCAGGTCCTGGGCGATACGGAATGTGAAACCCACTAGCACGCCGGTAAACACACGCTGGCCCAGGGTTACGGAGCGTAGCGGACCAAAGATGAACGAGATTGCCATCAGCACCAGCGCAGCCGTCACCACCGGTTGCAACACCTTGACCCAAAATGCCAGCCAGTAACGACCGTTGTTCAGGCCCTGGTCCTTCAGATAGTGGATGTAACTCCAAAGCCCGGAGATCGGCAGGCTTTCCGGGATCATCACCACGGTATTGAGCAATTGCGGCTTGAGGGCGATGTCCCATTCTGCGCTTGGCACGTTGATCACTTCGGTGCTGGCCTTGGCACCTTGGCCGATATCGCGGAAATACGTGGTGGTGACATCGCTCAATTGCCACTTTTCATTACTGTACTGCGCACGTTTGGCGAAGCTTGACGACAGCAGATGGCGTTGTTTGTCAAAGTTGTAGCGGGTCACGCCAATCAACAGGCCGCCCGGTTGAACGGCATTGATGTGGATAAATTGATCACCCTGGCGGTGCCACAGACCGCGCTTGGAGCTTTGCGCATCGCCCGACCCCTGAGCCAAGGCACGATTAGCCTGGGCCGTGGATTCAGTCGGCGGCGCGACGTATTCACCGATCAGCACGCTGCACAGCATCAGCAGCAACATGGGCTTCATCACCGCCCAGACGATACGACCGATGGAAACCCCGGCCGCGCGCATGATGGTCAGTTCGCTGTTGCTGGCCAGGGTACCCAGGCCGATCAGACAGCCAATCAGCGCGGCCATCGGCATCATCTCGTAGAGACGACGCGGCGCGGTCAGCGCGACAAAGCTGAGCACATCCCACACGGTATAGGTGTCGCTGACGTTACCCACTTCATCGATGAAGGCGAACAACGACGCCAGGCCCAGGATGATGCCCAATACCGCCAGGATGGCGATCAGTACACTGCTACCGATGTAGCGATCGAGCTTAGCCACGAGCCAACTCCTTCTGGCCACGACGGCTCATCATTTTCAAACGTATGGGTTCCCAGTAGAGCAGGCCCAGGCCAATCACAAGGAAGATCCCGTGCACCCACCAAAGGCCCAGGGTCGGGGACAGCTTGCCCTTTTCCAGGGAACCGCGGGCGGAAATCAGGATGGTCAGGTACGCCATATACAGCAGGATCGCCGGCAGCAGCTTGAGAAAACGCCCCTGGCGCGGGTTGACGCGCGACAGCGGCACGGCCATCAAGGTCACGATGAACACTAGCAACGGCAGGGAGATGCGCCATTGCAGTTCGGCGATGGAACGCAGTTCCTTGCTGCCGAACAGCTCGGAGGTCGGGATGGCGTCACGGTCGGTAACTTCGTCGCTGATATCCGGACGCGCCAGCATCACGCCATAGGTGTCGTACTGGATTGCACGGTAATCGGCCATGCCGGGGCTGCCGTCGTAGCGATAGCCGTTTTCCAGGATCAGGTAGCGGCTGCCGTCCGGGCGCACTTCCTGACGCCCCGAATCGGCTACCAATATGGAAATACCACGGTCCTTCTTGTCCTGGCCCAGGCGTTTCTCGGAGATGAACACCCCGCCCAGATTAGCGCGATCGTCGGTCAGGGTTTCGGTGTAGGTCACCCGAGAGCCGTCATTGAGCGCCTGAAAACGGCCTGGCTCGAGGGTATCGAACTCGGTCATCGCGTCTTGTTTGTTCAGCACCAACTGGAACTGCATGGCGCCCTGGGGAGCCAGGCTCAGGCTCAGCCAGGCGACGATCAGCGCGACGCCGGCGGCTGGGATCATGGTCATGCCCAGCAGGCGCTGCTGGCTCATGCCTGTGGCCGAGAGCACGGTCATTTCGCTTTCGAGGTATAGGCGGCCGTATGCCAGCAGGATCCCCAGGAACAGGCCCAACGGCAGGATCAGTTGCAGGAAGCCCGGCAGGCGAAAGCCCATAATCAGGAACAGCGAGCCTGGGTCCAGGGCGCCCGAAGCGGCTTGGGCCAGGTATTTGACGAAACGACCACTCATGATGATGACCAGCAATACCGCACTCACGGCACTCAGGGTCAACAGGACTTCGCGGGACAGATAACGGAAGACGATCAAACCAGACACTCCAGGGTTGTCAGGCTAAGGCGGCCAAACAAGCAAGCATACCGAGTCAGCCCCTTTACACAGGGCCGGCTAAAAAGATGGCGCATTATCCTGTGATTGACCGCGCCTGTCACTGCGCAACCTCATGCACGTGCACAAAGCTGGTGGCAAGGGTTGTCAGGCTCCGCCGGCGAGGTTCAAACTGCGGCCTTTGTCGCCGGCGGTTTACACAGCTGCCGGGTATTAAAACCGGAGTACAGACTCCTGGCTAATAGACCTTATAAGGGACCCGAAAATGGAATTGGTTGTAAAAAGCGTTAGCCCCGAAACGTTGAAAACCGCCACCCTCGTGGTCGCCATTGGCGAAGGCCGCAAACTCGGCGTTGCCGCCAAGCAACTCGACGAACTCAGCGGCGGCGCTATCAGCGCAGTGCTCAAGCGCGGCGACCTGG
The DNA here is from genome assembly GCF_963970945.1 of Pseudomonas sp. RA_5y_Pfl1_P24. Lineage (NCBI taxonomy): Bacteria > Pseudomonadati > Pseudomonadota > Gammaproteobacteria > Pseudomonadales > Pseudomonadaceae > Pseudomonas > Pseudomonas sp. RA_5y_Pfl1_P24. The sequence continues at coordinate 72,280 of NZ_CAXAOJ010000003.1, forward strand.
CCGGCAAAGTCGGCCAGAGCCTGCTGCTGCAGAGCCTGCCCAACCTTAAAGCCGAGCGTGTATTGCTGGTGGGCGTGGGCAAGGACGCCGAACTCGGCGACCGCCCGTTCCGCAAGATCATCAGCGCCATCCTCACCACCCTCAAGGGCCTGGGCGGCAGCGATGCAGCGCTGGCACTCGATGAAATCGTCGTAAAAGGCCGCGACAGCTACGGCAAGACCCGCCTGCTGGCGGAAACGTTGGTGGATGGCGGTTACTTCTTCGACCAGTTCAAGAGCCAGAAAGCCGAACCGCGTGCCCTGAAGAAAATCACCCTGCTGACCATCAAGGCGGCCCAGGCTGAAGTCGAGCGCGCCGTGACCCACGCGACAGCAATCGCCAATGGCATGTCGTTCACCCGCGACCTGGGTAACCTGCCGCCGAACATCTGCCACCCGACGTTCCTGGGCGAACAAGCCAAGGCACTGGGCAAAGAGTTCAAGGGCCTGAAAGTTGAAGTGCTGGACGAGAAAAAGATCAAGGAACTGGGCATGGGCTCGTTCTATGCCGTAGGCCAGGGCAGCGACCAGCCGCCACGCCTGATCGTGATGCAATACAACGGCGGCAAGAAGTCCGAGAAGCCTTACGCCCTGGTCGGCAAAGGCATCACCTTCGACACCGGCGGCATCAGCCTCAAGCCGGGCCAGGGCATGGACGAGATGAAGTACGACATGGGCGGCGCCGCGAGCGTGTTCGGTACCCTGCGTGCCGTGCTGGAACTCAAACTGCCGATCAACCTCGTGTGCATCCTGGCCTGCGCCGAGAACATGCCAAGCGGCGGCGCAGCGCGCCCGGGCGATATCGTAACCACCCTGAGCGGCCAGACCGTCGAAATCCTCAACACCGACGCCGAAGGCCGCCTGGTGCTGTGCGATGCCCTGACCTACGCCGAGCGCTTCAAGCCACAGGCCGTGATCGATATCGCCACCCTGACCGGCGCCTGCATCGTCGCGCTGGGCTCCCACACCTCGGGCCTGCTGGGCAACAACGACGAGCTGATCGAGCAACTGCTCAGCGCCGGCAAGGCTGCCGACGACCGCGCCTGGCAACTGCCGCTGTTCGATGAGTACCAGGAACAGCTGGACAGCCCGTTCGCCGACATCGCCAACATCGGCGGCCCGAAAGCCGGCACCATCACTGCTGCCTGCTTCCTGTCGCGCTTTGCCAAAAACTTCAACTGGGCCCACCTGGACATCGCCGGCACGGCCTGGACCAGCGGCGGCAAGGACAAGGGCGCCACTGGCCGTCCGGTGCCACTGCTGACCCAATACCTGTTGGATCGCGCCAAGGCCTGAAACTGACGATTCCGGGACGGCCATCACGCCGTCCCGGTCTCAGGAACCGCAATGACCCAAGTCGACTTCTATATATTGCCCAGCGCCGACCCGCTCGCGCGCCTGGACTTTGCCTGCAAACTCACCGAAAAAGCCTGGCGCTTGGGCCACCGTATTTACCTGCATTGCAGCGATGCTGCGCAGCGTGACGAGCTTGATGCCCGCCTATGGCGCTTCAAGGGCGAAAGCTTCGTGCCCCACGGCCCCGCCGAGTCTGAACCTGAAGGCTTGGTGGTGCTGGGCTTAGGCGACAACTGCGGCGCTCATCAGGACCTGCTGGTCAACCTGGACCTGAAAGTACCGCCCTTTGCCAAGGCGTTCGCCCGTGTGGCGGAAGTGGTGGTGGAAGATCCGGCTATTCGTCAGGCCGCGCGGGAGAGTTTCCGTTTCTACCGCGAACAGGGCTATCCTCTGCAAGATCACCGGTTACAACGACTTTGAGCACACGATGGACACTCCCAATTCTGTAAAAAAAGACGACCACCTGCTGGACGACCTTGAGTCGATCCGCCAGTTGCTGGGTGATGATGACTTGCAGCCGCCGCTGCTGACCGAGACGGTCGATGGCGAGGTACAGATTCCGCTGTTATTCGACATGGTCGGTAATAAGCCCGCAGCCCCGGTAGCAGTCACTGCAGTAGCACAACCCGCTCCCGCTGAAAAAGGGCCCGACGCCCTGCTGCTGCACTTGGATAACGAACTGCGCGCCGCTGCGCAATTGATCATGCAAGACGTGATCGACGACTTTGCCCCGCATATCGAGACCGAGATCAAGCGTCGGTTGGATGCGCGGATGGAGCGGCTGATCGCCGCAGCTACAAGCAATTAGCTACAAGCTGCAAGAGCAGTTGCCCCCAAGCTTGTAGCTCATAGCTTGTAGCTTGCAACTGCTCCCCCCCGTTATACTTGCCGGCTTTCCTGAATTAATGCCAACTAGGGTCCCGCCGCGCATGGATAAGACCTATCAGCCCCACGCTATCGAAACTTCCTGGTACAACACCTGGGAGTCCGAGAACTATTTCGCCCCACAAGGTGCGGGCGACTCGTACACCATCATGATTCCGCCACCGAACGTCACTGGCAGCCTGCACATGGGCCATGGCTTCAACAATGCGATCATGGATGCGTTAATCCGTTTCCGCCGCATGCAGGGCCGCAATACCCTGTGGCAGCCAGGCACCGACCACGCCGGTATCGCCACGCAGATGCTGGTGGAACGCCAACTCGAAGCGACCGGCCAGAGCCGTCACGACCTGGGTCGCGAGAAATTCCTGGAAAAGATCTGGGAATGGAAAGACCAGTCCGGCGGCAACATCAGCCGTCAGATCCGCCGCCTGGGCTCGTCCGTCGACTGGAGCCGCGAGCGCTTCACCATGGACGATGGCCTATCGGAATCCGTGAAAGAAGCCTTCGTGCGCCTGCATGAAGACGGCCTGATCTACCGGGGCAAGCGCCTGGTCAACTGGGACACCAAGTTGCACACGGCGATTTCCGACCTCGAAGTGGAAAACCACGACGAGAAAGGCTTTCTGTGGAACCTCAAGTACCCACTGGCCGACGGCGCCAAGACCGCTGAAGGCAATGACTACCTGATCGTCGCCACCACCCGTCCGGAAACCATGCTCGGCGACGCCGCCGTAGCGGTTAACCCGAACGATGAACGCTACCAGGCGCTGATCGGCAAGTTCGTCGAGCTGCCTTTGGTTGGCCGTCGCATCCCGATCATCGCGGACGACTACTGCGACCCTGAATTCGGCACCGGCTGCGTGAAAATCACCCCAGCCCACGACTTCAACGACTACGAAGTCGGCAAGCGTCACAACCTGGCGCTGCTGAACATCTTCGACAAGAATGCCGCCGTACTGCCGGCCTGCCAGGTGTTCAACCTGGACGGCACGCTGAACGAGAGCATCGACGGCAAGATCCCGGCCGAATACGCCGGCCTCGACCGCTTCGAAGCGCGCAAGCAGATCGTTGCCGCCTTCGACGCCGTCGGTTTGCTGGTGAGCGTTGACGACCACGGCCTGAAAGTGCCGAAGGGCGACCGTTCCGGCACCGTGATCGAACCGTGGCTGACCGATCAGTGGTACGTGTCCACCAAGCCGCTGGCCGAGCCTGCGATTGCCGCAGTGGAAGATGGCCGAATCCAGTTCGTGCCGAAACAGTACGAAAACATGTACTTCTCGTGGATGCGTGACATCCAGGATTGGTGCATCAGCCGTCAACTGTGGTGGGGCCATCGCATTCCGGCCTGGTACGACGAATCAGGCAAGGTCTACGTAGGCCGCGACGAAGCCGAAGTGCGTGCCAAGCACAACCTCGGCCCGGACGTTGCGCTGCAACAAGACAACGACGTACTGGATACCTGGTTCAGCTCGGGCCTGTGGACGTTCTCTACCCTGGGCTGGCCGCAGCAGACCGAATTCCTGAAGAAATTCCACTCCACCGACGTGCTGGTTACCGGTTTCGACATCATTTTCTTCTGGGTTGCCCGGATGATCATGCTGACCATGCATTTGGTGAAAAACGAAGACGGCACGCCGCAAGTACCGTTCAAAACCGTGTACGTGCACGGCCTGGTGCGTGATGGCCAGGGCCAGAAGATGTCCAAGTCCAAGGGCAACGTCCTGGACCCGCTGGACATCATCGACGGCATCGACCTGGAAACCCTGGTGCAGAAACGCACCTCGGGCCTGATGCAGCCGAAACTGGCGAAGAAGATCGAGAAGCAGACCCGCGACGAGTTCGCCGACGGCATCGCCAGCTACGGTACCGACGCCCTGCGCTTCACCTTCTGCTCGCTAGCGTCTACCGGTCGCGACATCAAGTTCGACATGGGCCGCGTCGAAGGCTATCGCAACTTCTGCAACAAGATCTGGAACGCGGCGCGCTACGTGCTGGACAAAGGCGGAGACTGCGGCCAGAACGGCGAAGAAGTCGAATTGTCCCTGGCTGACCGCTGGATCATTTCGCAACTGCAACGCACCGAAACCGAAGTGACCCGCCAACTCGACCAGTTCCGTTTCGACCTCGCCGCACAGGCCTTGTACGAGTTCATCTGGAACCAGTATTGCGACTGGTACCTGGAACTGTCCAAGCCCGTGCTGTGGGACGAAAACGCACCTGTCGAACGCCAGCGCGGCACCCGTCGCACCCTGGTGCGCGTGCTGGAAGTGGCGTTGCGCCTGGCGCATCCGTTCATGCCGTTCATCACCGAAGAAATCTGGCAGCGCCTCGCGCCGCTGGCCGGTATCGAAGGCAAGACCATCATGCTGCAGCCTTGGCCGGTGGCCAACGAAGCGCGTATCGATGAGGCGGCCGAAAGCGATATCGAATGGCTCAAGACGTTGATGATGGGCACACGTAACATCCGTGCCGAGATGAACATCGGGCCGGGCAAGCCACTGGCAGTGTTTGTGAAGAACGCCAGCGCTGAGGATCAGCGTCGTCTTACTGAGAACGATGCACTGCTCAAGAAGCTGGCGAAGCTGGAGTCGATCACTGTATTGGCTGCGGGCGAAGAAGCACCGCTGTCCGCCACCGCTCTGGTGGGCGACATGGAAGTGCTGGTGCCGATGGCTGGCCTGATCGACAAGGGCGCTGAACTGGCCCGCCTCGACAAAGAAATCCTGCGCCTGCAAGGCGAAGTGCAGCGGGTGGGCGGCAAGCTGTCCAACGCGGCGTTCGTCGACAAGGCGCCGGCTGAAGTGATCGAAAAAGAACGCGCCAAGCTGGCCGAGGCTGAACAGGCCTTGGGTAAGCTGGCGGAGCAACATGCGCGGATTTCCAGCCTGTAAGGTGTGAACCGCGTGAAAAAAGAGACCTTCGGGTCTCTTTTTTTTTGCTTTTTTTGGGAGCTGGCTTGCCTGCGATGCAGGCAACTCGGTGTACCTGCAAGAGAGCGTTGATGCCATCGCAGGCAAGCCAGCTCCCACATTTGACCGAGATCACCTCAAGAATGTGTGACAATGCCCACCACTTTGAGCCAACACCAGAATCATCATGACCACCCCCAGCACGCCAAAACCTCCGCGCAAGAAGCCTAAAACCGCAGCCACGGCCAAGCCCGTCGTGCCGCGCAAAGAGGCCACCCTGCACCCGCGCAACCGTCACACGGGCCGTTACGACTTCCCTGCGCTGATCAAAACCACGCCGGAACTGGCGCAGTTCGTGATCCTCAACCCCTACGGCAAGGAAAGCATCGACTTCGCCAGCCCGAATGCGGTGCGGGTGTTCAACCGGGCACTGCTGAAGGCTTTTTATGGCATCCAGCACTGGGACATCCCGGCGGATTACCTGTGCCCACCGGTGCCGGGACGTGCAGACTACGTACACTTCCTCGCCGACCTGCTGGCCAGCGTCAACGACGGCAAGATCCCGCGTGGTTCAATCGTCAAGGTGCTGGACATCGGCATGGGCGCCAATTGCGTCTACCCGTTGATTGGCTACATGGAGTACCGCTGGAACTTCCTGGGCTCGGAGGTCGACCCTACCGCCGTGGCCGCGGCCAAGGCCATCGTGCAGTCCAATGACCTGAGCAAGGTCATCCAGTTGCGCCTGCAGGCTAACCCTAAGCAGATCCTGCTGGGCTTGCTGGAGCCGGGTGAGCGCTTTGACCTGACCATGTGCAACCCGCCATTCCACGCGTCCATGGACGAAGCCACCAAGGGCAGCGAACGCAAGTGGCGAGCCTTGGGCAAGGCTGACCCGAAACGCAAGTTGCCGGTGCTGAACTTCGGCGGCCAATCGGCCGAGTTGTGGTGTGAAGGCGGTGAAGCACGCTTCGTGACCCAGTTGATCGCCGAGAGCGCGCACTTTGCCCACAAGGTGTTGTGGTTCAGCACTCTGGTGTCAAAAGCGTCGAACTTGCCCGCCATCGAGACTGCGCTGAAAAAAGCCGGCGTGCTGGAAAGCCAAGTGGTGGAAATGTCTCAGGGGCAGAAGCAAAGCCGCTTTGTGGCCTGGACCTTCCAGACCAAGAACGAACAGCAGATCTGGCGCCAGCGCTGGGTACGCGACTAGCCCTTCATCACAGTAGAATCGCAGGCAACAAAAAACCGTGCCCGGATCGCTCCGGAGCACGGTTTTTTTGCTGCGTCTTACTTGTTAACAGCGTCGGTCAGGCCTTTGGCCACAACCAGCTTGATAACTTTCTTGGCAGCGATTTCGATGGCAGCGCCAGTCGAAGGGTTACGGCCAGTACGGGCAGGACGCTCGGTCACTTTCAGTTTGCCAACGCCTGGCAGAGTGATTTCGCCGCCGTTTTCCAGCTGATCAGCAACGATCTGGCTCAGTTGGTCCAGCAGAGCGCGCACGGTGGTCTTCGGTGCGTCTACTGCTTCAGCCAGGTCAGCGATCAGTTGGTCTTTAGTAATAGCCATTGTGGTGTTCCTTCCCTATCAAATTCATATGGATTGCAGAGTGCAGTGTCAGCCGTCGAGCCCGACCGTCACGGCCTGGCACCCCCGGCTATAACCACTGAGATCGGGGTTATAGATGCTTGAAACGGGGATTGGTTCGACCTGACAGATGCTGAATGCACGCTTATCGCCGAGACTTGGCGTAAGACGGGGCAAAACTAGCACAGAGACGGGGAAATATCCGCCTCTACCTACCCATTTGGTCAGCTTTATCGCTCTAAACCGTGAAAAAAAGGTATATGAACCGTCGGAGGGCACGCATAACCGCCTTCGAAGCACGTCTTGCCCAATGGGTGCGGTACACTGGGCGACTTTTTGGGGAGGGCGCACCGCTCCCCTTCAACCAGCCGAGAAGCCTATGCCGATCCGTCATTGCATCGTCCACCTGATCGACAAAAAACCCGACGGCACACCTGCAGTTCTTCACGCCCGTGACTCGGAGTTGTCCGAATCCGCTGCCATCGAGAACATGCTTGCCGACCTTAACGAGAGCTATAACGCCAAACAAGGCAAGGCCTGGGGCTTCTTCCATGCCGAGTCCGGCGCGCACCCGTTCAGCGGCTGGTTGAAGGAATATTTCGACGGTGGCCAGGATTTCACCACGTTCAGCCGCACTGCCGTCGAGCACCTGCAGAAGTTGATGGAAGAGTCCAACCTCTCCGTCGGTGGTCACGTGCTGTTTGCCCACTACCAACAAGGCATGACCGACTACCTGGCCATCGCCCTGCTGCACCACAGCGAAGGCGTGGCGGTGAATGATGAGCTGGACGTGACCCCTTCTCGTCACCTGGACCTTGGCCAACTGCACCTGGCGGCACGCATCAACGTCTCCGAGTGGCAGAACAACAAGCAGTCCAAGCAATACATTTCCTTTATCAAAGGCAAGAACGGCAAGAAAGTCTCGGAGTACTTCCGCGACTTTATCGGCTGCCAGGAAGGCGTCGACGGCCCGGGCGAGACCCGCACGCTGCTCAAGGCCTTCAGCGACTTCGTCGAAAGCGAGGACCTGCCGGACGAATCCGCTCGCGAAAAAACCAAGACCCTGGTGGATTACGCCAGCAGCCAGGCCAAGCTCGGCGAGCCGATGGGCCTGGAGGAACTCTCGGGGCTGATCGATGAAGATCGGCCAAAAGCGTTCTACGACCATATCCGCAACAAGGACTACGGCCTGTCGCCAGAGATCCCGGCTGACAAACGCACCCTCAACCAGTTCCGTCGCTTCACCGGCCGCGCCGAAGGCTTATCGATCAGCTTTGAAGCGCACTTGCTGGGCGACAAGATTGAGTACGACGAAGCCGCCGGGACCTTGATCATCAAGGGCTTGCCGACCCAACTGACCGACCAGCTCAAGCGCCGTAACTGATGCTCGGCGGGGTTTTCAAGAAAGTCCTGCTGGTGTTGCTGGTCGTGGTGGCGATCCAGAACTGGGGCAAGATCGAGCGGGTGTTCAACCCATCGCAGGTGGTACCAGAGCAGACCCGCGCCTCGGCGCGCGTGGTGCTCTATTCCACCGAGTGGTGTGGTTACTGCAAGCAGATCCGCCGGTTCCTGGACCGGAAGGGCATTGCGTACCAGGCGTTTGATATCGAGAAAAACACCCAGGCGCGCAAGGCGTATGAGGCGTTGGGTGGCGGTGGGATTCCGTTCGTGGATGTAAATGGCACGCTGATCCGCGATTACAGCCCCGAGAAGATCATGGCTGCGCTGAAGTAATCAGTGCACCACGATCATCCGCCCCAATACCGTGTGCTGCTCAAAGCCAAGCACAGCCTGCAACGCATTCAACACCGCCTGCGGGTCTTTGCTCGGGAAGCTGCCGCTGACCCGTTTGGCGCCCGCCTCTTCGTTGAGCAACAGAATGCGTCCCGGATAGTAGCGCCCCACGTCATTGATCACATCGGCCAGCGGCGCGTTGTAGTAGTTGAGCCAGCCGTCACGCCAAGCCAGGCGTGATTCGCTGTCGACCGCATGCAGAGGCTCGGCGACACCGTCGGCGTAGATCACTTGCTGGCCTGCCGTAAGAATTTGCTGCTGGCCCTGCTTGGACGGTATGACGCCAACGCGCCCGGACAACACGGTTACCTGAGCCCCCTCCGGTTGCAGGCGCACTTCAAACTGCGTACCCAACACCCGCGCTTCACCGCTGCCCGCCTCCACCACAAAGGATTGCCCGGTGTGAGTTACGCTGAAAAACCCGGCACCGCGACGCAACTGGATATGCCGCTCACCCTGGCTGAAATCCACGGCAATGGCACTGTCGGCATCGAGGGTGATTTGGGACTTGTCGGCCAGCGTGAAGGTTCTGACCTCCCCCGGCGCCGTCACGTAGTCGGCGCCGAAGTCATCGACCCAGCGCGACGGCTGCCAACCGGCGCCCATCGACACCATCAACACCAGACAGGCGGCCATCGCCAACGCGCCAGACCAACGCACAACCCGTGAGCGCTTCGAGGTGTTCATCGCATTGAGATAACCCTGCAAGGCCATGGCCTCTTCATCCGCCAGTTTGCGTGCCGGCACTTCGCTCAACTCCCACAGCACCTGAGCCTGTGCATAGGCCTCGACGTGCGCGGGATCGGCGCGCAGCCAGTGGCTGAACGTGGCCTGGTCGCCGCTGCTGGGTTGGTCATGCAACAGGCTCAGCCAAGCCAGTGCGGCCTGCTCCTGCGCGGGCGTGGGGGTGACGTTCACGGTGCTTTCCCTGGCGTGCGTGGGGGCGATGGTTCGCGAAGGCTGGCTTTGCAGGCTTCGAGGGCACGCATCATATGTTTTTCCACGGCACTTTGGGACAGGCCCATGGCCTTGGCGATCTGCGCGTATTTGCGGCCGTGAATGCGGTTGAGCAGGAAAATCTGCCGCGTGCGTTCGGGCAAGCTGCGCAAGGCGGCTTCGACGTGGCGCAAATCATTGCCGGCTTCCAGCGCGGCCTGCGGCTCGCAACCCTGATTGTCCTGCTGCTCGGGCAGCCAGCCTTCGCTGCTGCGCACCCGCGCGCTTTCGCTGCGCAGGTGGTCGATGGCAATATTGCCGGCGCAGCGCAACAGGTAGGTGCTGAGTTCTTCGACCTGCACCAATGGCCGGCGCCAGAAGCGCAGGAACAGGTCCTGCACCAGGTCGGCCGCCGTGGCGCGACATCCCACACGGCGGTTCACCAAGGCCTCCATCTGCGAACGCTGGGACAAAAACACCTGCAGGAAATGCGCACGTCCACCTACCGCGTCAGCGTGCGGGCTGTCCTGGGATTCGGGTGGGGGGCTGATCATCAGGCTGAACTCAAAGAGTGGCAAAGGCCGCAACAGGGCTGGCGAGCAGGCCGACGCCCGCCAGGATCAAGGCCAGCCTTGGCCGATACGGCAACAACAGCACCAGCAACAGCGCACTGAGCATCAATACCGCGCACCATTCCACAAGGCCCTGGCCCCAACCCGCGATATTCACGGCGGGCCAGATCGACACCGTCAGCAGCACCCAACCGGCCACACGCAGAGCCAGCCGACGACGGGGCGATGGCTTGCTGTGCAGCAGTTCGCCGTGATGTCGGTCGGTAGACAAGCACAATGCGGTGAACCCCCCGTAGCACATCAGCAGTGCGAGCAGCATTCAGTTCGCCTCCTGCTTGAGCGTCAACCGGCGTGCGCGTTCAGGCTTGGAGGCAGGCACCATACGCTGCTGCATTTTCCAGGCGGCCCAGGCCAGGAACACGCCGCTGGCCAGGCAAGTCAAGTCGAAGCCGGCCATGGCCCAGTCGCCCGTTGCCAGGGAAACGCCCAGGTGATGGGAGGTCGTGAGCGCATTGAGCAGTGGAATGGCGATAAACAGCAGCGCGCCAGCGCTCAACTGTTCGATCCACCCCTGGCGACCGCGGCGCAGCATGGCGTGCACCAGGCTCAGGCCCCAGACGATAAAGAAGGTTTGCACTTCCCAGTCGGAACGCTCGGCGAAGCTCACCGGCAACAAACGGTTGGCCCAGAAAAACGCCGCGATGGCGATCATCAGTCCGGACATACTGGCGATGTTCAGCACTTCCACCAGGCGCAATTCAAACGGCATCACCGCGCTTTTAGCGTGCTTGAGCTGGCGCTTGCCAAGCCAGATCACCAGCCCGGTGCCAATCATCGCCGTGCCCGCCAGACCACAGATAAAGTACAGCCAGCGCAGTACCGGGCCGGCGAAATGGCCCATGTGCAGGCCATAAAAACTGCCGCCGATCACGGCCGGCAGTGACTGCTCACCACTGACCCGCAACAGCTCGCCCGTGTTGCCGTTAAAGGACACCGTGCTGCCGAAATCATGCACCACGCTGTCAGAGCCGGCGCGAAACACATTGACCGAAGCGTTCACATCACTGGGGTTATTCACCGCCACACGCCCGACATGTCCACCCGCCCACTGCTCACGCGCCTGTTCGTACATCGGCACCAGCGGCTTCAACTGCCCAGGTTGCCCGAGCGCCGGTGCATTGTTTGTCGCCGGGAACACCTCACTGAAGAAGGCGCGGGTGTCGTTGCCATACGAGGCCAGGATCGGTGCCGGCATCACCAGGCTCATGAAAATCACCAGGCTGCTGTAGGTGATCATCAGGTGAAATGGCAGCACTAACACACCCACCGCGTTGTGCCCGTCGAGCCAGGAACGCTGGCCTTTGCGGGGGCGGAAAGTGAAGAAGTCCTTGAAGATTTTCTTGTGGGTGATGATCCCGGTGATCAGTGCAACAAACATCACCATCGCGGCAATGGTCGACAGCCAGCGGCCCCAGGGATGCGGCATTTGCAGCTGGAAGTGAAAGCGATAGAAGAACTCGCCCCCCATGCTTTCACGGGCCTGCACTGCCTGGCCGGTTACGGGATCGAGGGTTTTCTGGATAAAGTTGCCACGCTTGCCGGGGTCGACTTTGTCTTGCCACATTACCGACAGGCTGGGGTCGCGGCTGTCCGGCAGGGTGATAAACCAGCGGGCAGCGGTCGGCGCGACGTGCTGCAGATAGGTTTGAGCGACGTTCAGGCTACGCGCATCGTCCAAGGGACGAGCCTGCACTTCGGGCTGCATCCAGTGGCTGATTTCGTCTTTGAAATACGCCAACGTGCCTGTCAGAAAAATCGCAAACAACAGCCAGCCGAAGATCAATCCAGCCCACGTGTGCAACCAGGCCATGGCCTGGCGAAAGCCCTCTTTCATGTGCGCGCCATCCAAAAGCCCACGCCCGCCAGCGTGGCAAATGCTGCGCTCGGCAGCATCACGCCGAACCAGGCGCGTATGGCGCTGCGGCAGGCGAAACACCAGAGCACGGCCAGCAGATAGAACACGAATGAACTCATCATCCCGGTGATCACAGCGTCGGCACGCGATGTGGGCATCCACAGCGCGAGGCAGATGCTGGCCAGTGAAGCCATCAGGTAACCGCCCACCACAGCAGCCAGTACGCGTGAGGTCACGGCGAGACGATAGGAGACAGGCAGCGAGGTTTTGCTTTTCATGCGAGAGGCGCCAGGTTCATCAGCACGCGATATTAATGATAAATATTCTCATAAGCAAAAGAGAACGGATAAATCACCTGTGCCGATGGATTGCCGAAGCCCGCCACGCACCCTACAATGAGAACAATTCTTGTTCTCTACAGCATACCGATGCTTGCGGAGCGTTCCCGTTGAGCCCGTCCACTACTGTCGAAGTTTTGTACAACGACCATCACCACTGGCTCACCGGCTGGTTGCGACGCAAACTCGGCTGCCCGGAAAGTGCCGCCGACCTGGCTCAGGACACGTTCATCCGCGTGCTCACCGCGCGGGAAACGCCAACGCTGATCGAACCCCGCGCGTTCCTCACCACTGTCGCTAAGCGCGTGCTGTTCAACTTCTACCGTCGCCAAGACCTGGAACGCGCCTATCTCGATGCCTTGGCGCAAATGCCCGAACACGTGGCACCGTCGGAAGAAGAACGCGCGATCATTCTGCAAACCCTGGTTGAGCTGGACCAACTGCTCGACGGCCTGCCCACGCAGGTCAAGCGTGCCTTCCTGCTGGCCCAACTGGATGGCCTGACCTACGCGCAAATCGGCGCTGAGTTGGGCATTTCCATCGCCACTGTTAAACGCCACTTGAGCAAAGCGGCGATGCGCTGCTACTTCGCCCTATGAATTTTTCCACGCACGTCGCCGAACAAGCCGTGCATTGGCTGATGGAAATGCAGCAAGGCGCCCTCAATCCACGCCAGCAAGCCGCCTGGCAGCAATGGTTGAAAGCCCACAGCGAACACCAGCGCGCGTGGGACCACATGCAGCGTGTCAATCAGCGCCTGCGCGGCATGCCGCTGCCCCTGGCCCACGCGGCACTGAACGCCCCCACCTCCGCCAGCCGACGCCAGGCCCTGAAGCTGCTGCTGATACTCGGCGCAGGCTCGGCCGCCGCCTGGGGCCTGCGCCAGCAACCTATATTGCCGCCGCTGAGCGCCGACTACCGCAGCCCCGTCGGCCAGCGCCGTAAGGTACAACTGGCGGATGGCAGCCAATTGCAGCTCAATACCGCCAGTGCGGTGGATGTGCATTTCGACGGCCAGCAACGCCTGATCCGCTTGCTCGAAGGCGAGATCCTGCTGACCGGCGCCGCAGGCAATACGCCGCTGCAGGTGCTGACCGGCCAGGGCCTGCTCACCAGCCAGGCGGCGCGTTTGAACGTGCGTCAGTTCAGCGATCACACTCAACTGTCGGTGTTTGAGGGGCGCGTCGACGTCATGCCCAATACCTATAGCGGCCTGCCGCTGACAGTCCAGGCTTCGCATCAGGTCAATTTCACGCGCAAAGGCTGGGACACCCCGCGCCCTACCGACGCCAACAGCGGCGCCTGGGCCGACGGCATGCTAGTCGCGGCTCACATGCGCCTGGAAGATTTCCTCGCCGAACTCGGCCGTTACCGCCGTGGCCAGGTTAATTGCGACCCACAGGTGGCCAATCTGCTGATCTCCGGCAGCTATCCACTGGACAACAGCGAACGCATTCTCGACCTGCTGGAAGTGAGCCTGCCGGTCAACGTTCGGCGGTTTACCCGCTACTGGGTGACCGTCCAGGCCCGCGCCTGAACTTTTTCTTAAAAACGATGAGCCGTTTTCCACACCTCGCGTGACAGAGAAGGAAAGCCACCTAGATCCTTCCTTCTCAGGACCGCCCGTCATGCCCCAGCAACCGACGCTTCTCGCCCGCTCACTGCGCCAACTCCTACTCGGCGCCAGCCTGAGTCTTACCGTACTGCCTCAGGTAATGGCCGCCGACGCCAAGCCTTTTCACATCGCGCCGACTTCGTTGGAAGCCGCACTGAATCAATTTGGCCGCGAAGCCGGCGTGTTGATCTCCTTTGGTTCCGAAGTGACGGCGGGCATGCAGAGCCGTGGCTTGACGGGCAACTACAGCGCGGCTGAAGGCCTGCAAAAACTGCTGGAAGGCACCGGCCTGCAAGCCCGCGCCGAAGGCGACAATGCCTACAGCCTGCAACCGGCCACTGCCCCAGCCAGCATTGAGCTGGGCACCTCCAGCGTGGTCGGCGACTGGCTCGGCGACGCCGCGCAAACCAATGTCTTCGAACACCCCGGCGCCCGTGATGTGATCCGCCGTGAAGAATTCGAACGCCAGGGCGCGACCCAGGCCAAAGACGTGCTCAACCGCATTCCCGGCGTCAACGCCCCGGACAATAACGGCACCGGCAGCCATGACATGGCGCTGAACTTCGGTATTCGCGGCCTCAACCCGCGCCTGGCATCACGCTCCACAGTGCTGATGGACGGCATCCCGGTGCCTTTCGCGCCTTACGGCCAGCCGCAGCTTTCGTTTGCACCGATCAGCATGGGCAATATGGATGCAGTAGACGTGGTGCGCGGCGGCGGCGCTGTGCGCTACGGCCCGCAAAACGTCGGCGGTGTGGTCAACTTCGTGACCCGCGCAATTCCGGATGCGCCCACCGTCAAAGGCGGTTTGCAGACCGAAACCAGCCCCTCTTCCAGCCACGACGGCTTCAAGACCACCGGCAACCTGCTCGCGGGCGGCACTGCCGACAACGGCCTGGGCGGGGCGATTTTGTACTCCGGTACCCGTGGCGGCGACTGGCGCGAACACAGCGACACGCAAATCGACGACCTGATCCTCAAGGGTAAATACCAACTCGACGACGCCAACAGCTTCAACGCCATGGCGCAGTACTACGAAGGCCAGGCCGATATGCCTGGAGGCCTGAACGTCGCGAACTACAAGGCCGACCCGTACCAGTCCACACGCCCCTACGACAAATTCTGGGGCCGCCGTACGATGTTCAACATCGGCTATCGCTATGAGCAGGACCGTCGCGAATTCACCGTAAACAGTTTCTTCACCAAGACCCTGCGCAGCGGCTACCTGGACCAGGGCACGTTCCTTTCGCTGTCCCCGCGTGAATATTGGGTACGTGGCATCGAGACCCGCTTCGCCCAAGGCTTCGACCTGGGCCCGACCAGCCATGAAGTCGGCGTCGGTTACCGCTACATCAACGAGGCTGGCCACGAACTGCGTTACCGCACGCCGATCGCCGCCAACCAGCAAATCCCCAGCACCGACAGCCGCAACGACCGCGACACCCGCGGCGGCACCGAAGCCAACGCCTTCTTCGTCGATGACCGGATTGATATCGGCAAGTGGACCCTCACCCCGGGCATTCGCTACGAGATGATCGAGTCCCAGCAGACCAACAACCTCACCAACGTCAAATACAAGGGCGACTACAACACCGCGCTGCCAGCGCTGAACGTGCTCTACCACCTCACTGACAGCTGGAACCTCTACGCCAACACCGAAGGCTCGTTCGGCAGCGTGCAGTACAGCCAGATGCCCAACCGCGTCACCAGCGACGAAGTGAAACCGGAAAAAGCCCGCACCTGGGAACTGGGCACCCGCTACGACGACGGCACGTTGCGTGCAGAAATCGGTGCGTTCCTGATCAACTTCGACAACCAGTACGAAAGCAACCAGACCAACGACTCGGTGATTGCCCGTGGCGAAACGCGCCATCAAGGCATCGAGACCAGCGTCAACTATGCGCTCGACGGTTTGAGCCCGGCGCTGGCAGGCTTTGATGTGTATGCCACCTACGCCTACGTCGACGCCACCATCCGCGAAGACGGCCCGAACAAAGGCAACCGCGTGCCGTTCTCGTCCAAGCATAAGGGCACCCTGGGCGTGGGTTACACCGAAGGCCGCTGGAAGCTCAACCTGGACAGCAGCTACCAGAGCAGCCAGTTCGCCGACAACGCCAATACCCAAAAGGAAAGTGCTGACGGCGCAAACGGACGCATCCCGGGCTACCTGTTATTCAGCAGCCGCGCGGCATATGACTTCGGCCCGCAGTTGTCGGACTTGAACGTGGCAGTCGGCGTGAAAAACATCTTCAACACGCAGTACTTCACCCGCTCGTTCGACGATAACAACAAGGGCAAATACGTGGGCGAGCCGCGCACGGTCTACGTGCAAACCTCCATCGCGTTTTAAGACTGAAACGAAAACGGGCCTGCAAATGCAGGCCCGTTTTTAGTGGGGTGTGAAAAAACTGTCAGCCGTTAAGTGCAGCATTTTCGTTTTCCAGGAATTCCTCTTCAAGCGCGTCATCGTTCACTTTATTGACCGACAGGTTTTTACCGGCAGCGCGCGGCTTGCCTTGCAGTTTGCCAAACAAATGTTCCAACGCATGGTCCAGCTTGGTGGCTGCACCGTCGATCGCCTGTTCCAGGGTATCGGCCTTGTGCAGTACCGAAACCGGCTGGTGGCCTTTTGGCCGTGCTTCCAGGCGGCAACTTAAATCGTGGGGACCGGGCTTATCCCCGTTCTCATCTTTAAGGTAGACCTCAACGCGGGTCAGGTCTTCTTCATAACGTTCGAGCGTGCTTTCAATGGTAGTACGTACCCACTCCTCCAGTCGGATGCTGCTTTCAATATGGTTATCGCTATTGACTTGGATTTGCATAGTTTTTCCCTTATTTCAGCTAGCTCGCGAGAGGTCACGACTGCTTTACCCGGCAGGTAAAACCATGACCTCTTGATTACACAATTGGGCAGACCGCGAAACAATTCAAGCCCTTTGCAAAGATAAATCACACATTACAAATTAAGTCTGACAAGGATCAAACACGCTGTTATCTTCGGGAGTTGGGTACATCTTCCTACGCTCCCAATTCCCTACAATTGCCCTTCTCCCAAGGGGTGCAATCCGCGAAAAATCATCGCTTCTTCCACCAGCCAATCATGGACTGCCCGCACGCCCGGATGGTTCAGCGCACCTGGCGCATACAACAGCACGTAGCGTTTATGGTTAGGCACGGCCAGGCCAAACGGCACGATCAAAGTACCGCGCTCCAGCTCATCGTTAAGCAAGGTACGCCACACGCGCGTCGATGAAACAAGCGGAAACCTAATCGCTCCTCCAACTGACGGATTTGCTGGCTCACCGCCCCCGGCGTGATGTGCAGTTCTTCAGCGCAGCGGGTGAACGACAAATGCCGCGCCGCACTGGAAAAAACGTGCAGCCAGACGTAAGTCTGACCATGGAGGGATCGGGTCATAGCGTTTAGTCCTGCTAAAGGCTGTCTTAGGATAATTCGTGCAAATGGCCCTGCGCGGTGACGGCAAACACTTTATCTCCCTCGACCGGGTGATCCGCACCCTGCGCGATACCGGCGCCGATATGCATGACAAATACAAGGAAACTTCACGGGGTGGCCTGGCGGTCAGCTGGATGCTGGGCCTCTACGGCACCGCCATCGGTGCGGGTACCTTGTTCCTGCCGATCAATGCTGGCGTCGGCGCGGGCAAGCTGATCACCCTGCTCTATTTCTTTGCGGTCTTCTCGATCCTGCTGGTGTACAGCGTGGCGCTGACCAACACCCTGGGCAGTTTCATGGAGCACCAACTGCACATGACCCCGCTGCCGCGGGCGATCCTGTCGCTGGTACTGATCCTGGGCCTCATGGCCATCGTGCTGACCTGCTGGGCCGTTGCCACTTTCAACCCGAGCATTCTGGGCATGATCGAGACCAAGGGCGGGCCGATCATCGCGTGCCTGCTGTTCCTGATGCCGATGTACGCAATCCGCCGCGTGCCTTCCCTGCGCCAGTATTCGGGCCAAGTCTCGAATGTATTTGTGGGGGGGATCGGGCTGATTGCGCTGTCTGCGATCGTTTTTGCAGTACTGCCCTGAAATAGCCCACAACGCCCATTCAATATGGGCGCGGGCGAGCAAGCCCGCGCCCATATTGACACCTCACTGGCTGATAGATCGCTACACGGCACGCCCCTTGCTGTACAGCTTACGAAGCAAACGGATCTTGTGACGCTTCAGCGACGAAGTGGCCGGTGGTCAGGAGACACGAACTAATCCCAACACCGGTCGTCAATGACTGCATGTTCTTATCAGGCGGTACGCACCATGGACAATCCTTTTCAGATCATCACCGACACCTTCACGCCGGACTATCGGGTCAACCTGAGCATCCAACGGTTGGACGGCAGCATTATGCTCACCCTCTCCAATGAGGACGGGGTGGTGGCCAAACGCATGATCAGCGCCGAACAGCGCAACGATCCAAAGCGGCTGAAGCGTCTAGTGCAGAGCATCCAATTCGGTATTGCCATCGAACAAGGCCACAGCGCCATGGAAATCCTCGCGGCCATGACCGATGGCGATCACACAGTGCTACAGCGACCGCCTGCCCGTCCCCTGCCCTTCAGCGCCGGACTTTAAAGCTCGCCCTTCTCGGTTTCCAGGCTCGCACTACCCTTGCGACGCGGGCCTTCGACCTTCACCGACGGGAACGCCGACGACGCGTAGCGCACTACCAGGATGGCGAACGCCAACAGCAGAATCCCGCCGCACAGGTAGATGATTCCTACGTCTGGTGGGTTGTGGTGCGACACGTTGGAAATCAGCAGCCGCGTCAGGGCGGTGATCGCCACGTAGATCAGGAAGCGCACCGGCATGTGGTTGGTCTTGACGGCGGGGTTTCCCTGATTTTCTTTAAAGATGATTTTGATTTTTGGTGCGGTTTAACTTTCATAAGTGATGCCCAAGCTCAAACTATACATCCGGCATCCACTCCCTGATTTATCGCGTCTCGAAATCGCTAGCGTAGACAGCCTCCCCGAAGTAGCATCTGGCCACCACAATAGACGAATGCAGGTAATTCCGAATTCTCATGTGCGGCGTATAGCTAACATTAATAGCAAGGAGCTTATGTTATGCATTTTTTCTATCTCGATGAAAGTGGCGACACTGGTGCAAATTTACATGACGCCCAACAACCAATATTTGTATTGGCTGGCATGAGCGTGGCGGATAAGAAATGGAACAATACAAAGGAACGTTTGGACGCAGTAATTGCTGATTATTTTAAAGGCAATATTCCTGAAAACTTTGAGGTCCACTCTCATCAGCTACTATCGCCAAACGGAGAAGGCTTTTTTGCAGACCACCCGATAGAAGATAGACTTAAGCTAGTCAAAGACCTGCTCAACTTGATCGTAGAGCTAAGACACTACGTGCATTATTATGCGATAGAAAAATCAAGTTTACAAAATGCAAATTGCCAATACCAAACAGTCTATGATACCTGTCATCCTTACTTACTATCTTTTGATTACCTCATAACCTACATGAACTGGCATGTCAAAGAAAACCTTGGCCAATCCGCGCGAGGAATGATAGTCATGGATGAAAAAGAGGAACACC
The DNA here is from genome assembly GCF_963970945.1 of Pseudomonas sp. RA_5y_Pfl1_P24. Lineage (NCBI taxonomy): Bacteria > Pseudomonadati > Pseudomonadota > Gammaproteobacteria > Pseudomonadales > Pseudomonadaceae > Pseudomonas > Pseudomonas sp. RA_5y_Pfl1_P24. Next base: position 91,801 of record NZ_CAXAOJ010000003.1, read on the forward strand.
ATAACAGTGTTGAAAAGATAATTCAGAACCGTCGCTTTGAAGTTCCTGCAAACCAAAAGGTTAAATGGATAGTAGAATTTAGCTACCCTATCGATTCGCGAAAAAATCCAATGATACAGTTATCAGACCTCATAGCACTGTGCATTCGTAGATTTATGGAAATTGAAAAAGGATACAAGCCTAGAGTCCATCAGAATGTCAAAAGATTCTATGCTGAGTGCTTTGACATTATAGATTCCAGAGTAAAGGGGCGCAACGTAATCGAGAGAAACGGAAGAAATACAAACTATATGAACGAGCACATTATAAATATGCAATGCAAAGCGCGAGTACAATGGCGCAGAGCGTATGGAATAAGGCGCTGACAAACACCCAATAAAAATATATAAACAACTATGTGGGCCACGCATGAGTACTCTCGACAAGTTTGAATTGCACTACTACCTAGCTAACAACTCTCACCAAATCGACGCACTACTGAGAAACAAATGCGAGACTGAAATTCTCGCGATAATACTAGAAATATCTAACGCCCTAGGTCTCAATGTAAAAATTGTTGCTGAAGCCGTTGAGGCAGGAGGCTTTCGTGAATTCTGGAAGCTCATTCAAGACAATGCTATTTCAATAACTTTAATACTAACTCTAGCTCAAGCTTTAATTTCCGCAGCTCCATTATTTTTAAAGTCTGAAAAAGAAGAGCTGGAAAAGCAGCTAATTCGTCTCCAAATTGAGGAAAGTCAGCACAGGCTTGAAACCTTAAAACTTGAAGCCAAAGTAAACAGCCGTTCGCAAAAAACCATAAAAAAAACAATAAATCAACTTTCAAAAAACCTAAAAATAATAAAAAGAAAATCGAATTTCTACGAACTCTTAACGCACAACCATGAAGTTAAAAAAGTAGGCTTTAGCCTATCCAATAGCAAGACAAATTTTAATCACGAGGAGAAGGTAGTACTACGTGAAGATTTCAAAAATTTCATTCTAAGCAGCAACAAACTGAAATCCGAAGAAACAGAAACGACTATAGAGATAGTATCCCCCGTACTTAAAGAGGGAAAATACAAATGGAAAGGAATATATAACAAACAAGCCATAAGCTTCCAGATGCTTGATGCAAAATTTAAAGATGCAGTAATTTTAGAAAATATAGCATTTCAGCACGGAACTTTCATAACATGTATTCTCAGGATTAGCCGAGAACTCGATGAGGTGGGTGAGATAAAAATAACAGGATATGCAGTTACAACAGTCATCGAAAAGATAGACGCATCCTCCGTCAATGAAACCTCACAGGGAAGAGAGTATCGACAAGCTAAAAAATACATTGCTGGGCAGGGAAACTTATTTACTTAAAGCCTTACACACCACCCAACATAAAATTACAAAGCATCAAAATATCACAAGACCAGAAATATTACTTAACCACGCACATAAACACCTACAATGCGGGAGAACAAAAGAAAAAAGGCAACCAACGATCGCCCTTCTTCTTTTAACCGTATATATCGATTAATGCCCTACTACAACACCGAAATCTTTCGCGACGTAGTAAAGCAAATCGGTAGGTGAAGGTGTCTTTCTTGTTCCAAGCTGCTGGAAGTGCTCAAGTTCGTATAGCCTCGAGGGAGGCACAACCCAGTTAACTCCAATACTTTTTTCTTGATCGGCCCCATCAAGAATTTTATTATAAATCTCATGATAGATGCTATCGAGTTCTGTTCCTTCGTTAAAGAAGCTCTCATAATAACGGCTAAAAAATCCGGCAAGCAAATCAGCTACCTGCACCCCCAACGACTTTTTCGAGTCCGAGAATTGCAAATCCGCACTTGTTTTAATTTGAAAATTAGAATTTGGAGTAGGAGGGGAAAAACCATGCGGATTGTTCGAAACCATCAACTCTTTAATGGCGACCAAAACCTCATCAAAATGATCTTGCTTATCATGATAGAAGGCGACTCCCTCAACACTACCTTTGTTCGCCAAATTCACACGTGCAATGATATTCGTCAAAGAAGACACATGCGGCAATAGAAGAATCTTGTTTCCTCTTTTTCCGTCATCTGGAATTGGGATGAATTTAAATACTGCTTCATCGCCAATTTCTTTCTTCATGTCATGATAATCTTCAATAGACATATCCAAGTCCTGGACGTGCCCACTATATTCAGGGTGGCTATTAAAGAACTCTTTAATACCCTCCATAGATCTCAGAAGATTTTCTTCGTTCGGCTCATGGCATGAATCAAAAAACCTCTCAAAGTACTCATCAGGCATTTCAAGAGCCATCACTCCTGCGGTAATGTTTCTTGAAACTTGAAAACGCCCATGCGACTCATCGCCTGTAAAATATGGAGGTAATAATTGATGATTTGAAATCGAGGTACAAATATAGTACTTCTTATCAACAACCTCAACAAAGAACGGGGATTTAGACTCAATCAAAATCGAAAAAACCTCAAGCATAAACTGAGGTTTTTTCTTGTAAAGATCTGATGATTTCAACTCGGCAGCTTGAACTCCAAATTTCTTTTTCAGACCATTGATCTTGTCTTCAAAATTTTCAATCTGCGAAATATCAACCGCTGCCAACGAAAATACTGGCTGTCCGGCAAAGCCAAGACCATTTTTGCGGCTAATCAAATCACCACTATTACCGCTTTCATCGAGATATAGATCTTTTACTACCATATCAAAACCCTCATCTTCCTTGTTAACGAGCTTAATTCAGTCTGCCTTTTCTTTTACAGAAGGGAATCGCGCAGACGCATACCGAACGACGAGAATAGATAGAGATAAAAGCACCACTCCACCCGTCAAATACAAAATCCCTTCATCTGGTGATTTGTGATGCGACACATCGCTAATCAGCAGTCGAATCAAAGCCGTGACACCGATATATAAAAGAAAGCGCAACGGCATATGATTTGTGCGGAAGTAAATCCCACTCATCGCCAGCAATTCTAAGTAGATAAACAGCAGCAAAATGTCATCAACGCTGATTTTATCTTGATGAAGCATTTCGATGAATGTCGTAATGCCAGCATACACCGTGATTGCGCCAATTCCAAACAGAGCAAGGTAGTGGAATAGCTCGACCCCAAGGTTGCCAAGACTGTTTGCCGCTGCGTGCACTCTGACACGCATTCGATCTGCCCATTTCATACCCTTCCCTCCACCTAACAATCCAAACCGGTAAAAAAATCTTACACGCGACACATGAGCTTCATCCGAGAAGGACTAAGCCATAACCCACTGATTTTTATTAATTTTATTAAAAACTCGTGAGTAGCGAAAAATGTTAAATACAGGAGGGTTGGTCTTGAAATAAATCCCGACCATGGCGCCCAATTCCAAGTAAATGAACAGCAGCAAGATGTCATCAATCTTGATGTGCCCGTTCTCCAGCATCCCCAGAAATTCCATCACCGCTGCCCAAGCGGTCACCGCACCAATGGCGAACAACGCCAGGAAGTGGAACGACTCGACAAACAGATTGCCCAGGGACTCGGCCAGACCATGTACTTGCTGGCGTAGCCTTTCGGCCCAGTTGATTTTCACGATGATGCTTCCTTAGGTCGACTCGACCGGATAATGCGGGTTAGACGTGACGGTTGTTATGCTTTTGCATGCAGAAAAAAGGCCAGGGCAGGCATGAGATGATGGCCGGGTGACATGAGACACGCTTAACCTGTATTTACCGGCTACATTAAAAACTGCTATCCAAACCCCACGGTTTGGCTTACTCTTTTTGCTGTATATAAATACAGTAGTCGCAAAAGACAACTATCGTGAAGGCATGTGAGGTGGTGAATGGCCGTCGAAGTGGTATACCGCAGCAGCCGAGATCTGGAGCGTTTGTTCATGGATAAAGCCGAAGCTGACCGTCATGACAAGATGCTTGAACTCGCTGAGTTGCTGGCAGAAGTGTTGCAAAAAGCAGTGCCGTCCCTGAGTGAGCAGCAGGTGGAAGAAGCCGGGATCTACATGGCGAAGAACCGCGATGTATTTGCCAAGGCGTTCAAGAGCCAACCGGACGCATTGTCCGAGTTGCTCAACGCTGCAGCGGAGTAAAGCCAGAATTGAACAGGCCCTGAATCATGGATTCAGGGCCTTTTTAATAGCTGGCTATTGGTACAGCAACCGTTCGGCCAGCTCATCCGCCACCCGTGCGGGGGAGCGCTTTTCGGCCTGGGCGTGGGCGAAGATTTCGGTAAGGCGCGTGCCGATGTTGGACAGGTGCGCGGTAATGATCGGCAACTCTGCGCCGCGGTGCCTAAGAGCCACGTAGATCAGGCCACCGGAGTTGATCACGTAGTCGGGGGCGTAGAGGATGCCGCGCCCTTCCAGTTGGTCGGCCACTTGCAGGTTGGTCAGTTGCGCACTCGCGGAACCGGCCACGGCGGCGCAGCGCAGCTGGCCGACGCTCTGGCGGTTGAGCACGGCGCCGAGGCCGCAGGGCGCGAGGATGTCGCACGGCGTGCTTAACAACGCCTCGTTGGCGATTGGGTGCGCGCCCAGTTGCTCCATGGCCAGTTGCACCTTGCCATGGTCAATGTCGCTGACCAGCAACTCGGCACCGGCGGCGTGCAGCTGTTCGGCCAAGGCGTAGCCAACATTGCCCAGGCCCTGGATGGCCACGCGCAACCCTTCGAGGTTGTCGCTGCCCAGGCGGGCCATGGCGGTGGTGCGGATGCCGGCAAACACGCCCATGGCGGCATGGGGTGAAGGGTCGCCCGCGGCGGTGGTGCTGGTGACGTAACGGGTGTACTGGGCGATGCAATCCATGTCCGCCACCGAGGTGCCGCTGTCGGTGGCGGTGATGTAGCGGCCGTCGAGTTGTTCGATACAACGGCCAAACGCTTCAAACAGTGCCGCGCGGTTTTCCACGTGGCCTGGGCGCAGTATCACTGCGGTGCCGCCGCCCACCGGCAACCCCGCCAGTACGGCCTTGTAGCTCATGCCCTGGGCCAGGCGCGCGGCATCGGCCACGGCACTTTCGTCGTCGGGGTAGGAGAGGTAACGGCAACCACCGAGGGCGGGCCCAAGGCGACTGTTATGGATGGCGATGACCGCCTTCAGCCCGGTGACCGGGTCGACGCTCAAGTGCAGCGATTCAAGGCGGGTGCTATGCATGAGAGCAAACATCGTCAAGCTCCCGAATCACTTTTGGTAGTGGGCCAAGTATAGGCTTGCGGCAGAAAAATGCCGGACCACGCTGGAATAAAACGCCCGTTTTTGCAGGATTTGAGACATAAGCGCGCTGGATATTTGCTAAGCCACTGGACGAAAAACCCCAGCAAGGCTAAAACGGGGGCCTATGTCGGAGAATGCAATGAATCCCCGCAAAGCCTTTTTCGCCTGCCTGGAACGCTCACCACCTGCGCTGTTTGAAGCGGCGCTGTGGATTGCCGCCGAGCACGACCCGGCGGTGCAGCCTTTGCTGATCCTGCAGGAATTGACCCTGTTGCAACAGCAGGTGAGCCTGGGCATGCCCATGCTGCCAGCGGATGAGCAGGCTCAGCCGCTGCTGCGGCGCATGAATGACCTGGGGTTTGCCCAGGATGAATTCACCCCCTTGCGCCCCGCCGCTGCCCTGCTGGACAAGGTCTTGCGACGCAAACGTGGACAACCCTTGGCCATGGGGCTGATCGCTATGGAACTGGCGCGCCGCCTGGACATCCCCATGGTCGGCGTGAATTTCCCCGGCCACTTCCTGCTGCGGGTACCCGGTGCCGATCACCTGCTGGACCCCTGCGGCGGGCGGCGTTTGTACCCCAATGATTGTCGCGACCTACTGCAACGCCAGTACGGCCCCAACCTCAAGTTGCAGGCCGACCACCTGTACACCGCCGATCCGCGTTCGATCCTGCAACGGCTGTCGCGCAACTTGCGGCAACTGCACCTTTCCAATGACGCCCCGCTTGAAGCGCTGGTCGATGCCGAACGCGTGCTGGAGCTGGGCAACGCCAGCGCCGCCGATTACCTGGCGAGGGCCAGCCTGTATCAGCGCCTGGATTGCCCTAACGCCGAACGCTTCGACCTGGAGCACGCACTGATGCTCAGCGAAGATCCCATCCAACGCCTGCGCCTGACCGAGCGGCTGGGGCACCTGCCACCCAATTCAGTGGTGCACTAAGCCTGTGGCGTCTTGAGAATATTTCCTGTCATCCGGCTCTTCGGCACATCAACCCCGGGCGAACGCACCTGAATAATCAACAACGCCGCAATCACCGCCGGTATCGCGCAGAAGAAGAAAATCTGCTCCACCGGGATATGCATCGCGAGCAGCATGCTGCCAAAGAGCGGCCCCAGGATTGAGCCAAATCGCCCTACCCCCAACGCCCAGCCCGTACCGGTAGCGCGCACATGCGCCGGGTAGAAGTTGCTGGCAAAGGCATTGAGGGTCAACTGGCCACCGATGATGCAAAACCCGGCCGCAAATACGCAGGCCACCAAGTAGCGAGGGTTGTCATGGTTCAGGCCGAGTAAAACGGTGCACACAGCAGCCGCCGCCAGCACGCCTGACAGTAGTCGTACTTTGCTTTTCAAGCGGTCGGCGAACCAAGCCATGCCGATGGCGCCCAAGGTGCCGGCGAACAGGAACATCGACGTCACCAGATTGGCGTCTTTCAGCGTCAAACCACTTTCCAGAAGCAGCGACGGCAACCAGCTGATCATGAAATACAGCAGGATCAGGCTGACAAAAAAGGTCGCCCAGATCAGCACGGTCGGGCGCGCGTAGCCGTTACGGAACAACTCCACGACCGTCAGTTTACTGCTTTGCGCCGGTTGGTTTTCAGCCTCGGTCGCTAACGGCGGTTGCCAGTCGGGAAGCATACGCACCGTCACCTTCCGCAACCTTGCATAGGACGGGGCATCACGCAGCAAACGCGGCAGAGATTCCGGCAGCAGCCACACCAGAAACGGGAACAGCAACAACGGTGTCACGCCTCCTGCAAGAAACACAGCCTGCCACCCGAAGCCTTCAATAAACCCCGCCGCCACAAAACCACCCGCGGCCCCGCCAAACGAGAAGCCACAGGCTGCCAAGGTCACCATCAACGTGCGCAAGCGCGGTGGGGAGTAGTCCGACATCAACGCCATCGCGCTCGGCATCGCGCCCCCCATGCCGATACCGCAGATAAACCGCGCGGCCATCAGCGTGTTCAGCGAGTTGGCAAACACCATCAGCACGGTGAGGCTGGCGTAGATCAGCACACAGCCGAGCAGGATGCGGCGCACGCCAAAGCGATCGGCCAAGGGTGTGACCAGCAATGACCCGAGCGTCAGCCCCAGCAGGTTGGCGCTGAACACCGGACCAAATGCGGCTTTCTCCAGCCCCCAATCCTTGGCCAGCGCCGGCACGACATAACCCAGCACTTGGGCGTCGTAGCCATCGGTGACCAGCAGCAGCGCGAGCAACAGGAGAATCAACCACTGATAGCGCGACACCGGACGGGCGTCGAGTGCCGCGCGAAAGCTGGCAATTTGGTTGTGCATCGCAAGGTACCTATTATTTTTATAGAGATGACGCCGAACAAGCCCGCTCCCACATTCAGGGTTGGGGTGTGTCAGGTTGATTGGCAGGGTGAGCCTGTATAAATGCCGGATGCTGCGCCGCCAGCCCCGCCACACGGCCAATGCGCGGGTACGCCGCCAATGGCACTTTGAAGCGTTCTGCCGCATACAGCTGAGGGATCAGAAACGCATCCGCCAACCCCGGCTGCTCGCCAAAGCAATAACCTTGATCACCAATCAATTGCTCCACCGCGCCCAGCCCCTGGCTGATCCAATGACCGATCCACGCCAACACCTTCGCCTCGTCATGCCCCCACTGCCGCAGCAGGTTCTGGGTGCTCGAATTGTGCAGCGGGTGGATATCACAGCCGATAATCGACGCCACCGCACGCTCATGCGCGCGGGTCGCCAAATCTTTGCAGAGCAACGGCGCCTGTGGATAACGTTCCTCAAGGTATTCGATGATCGCCGGTGACTGAATCAGCAACTCGCCCTCATCAGTACGCAACGCCGGCACGCGACCTTGTGGGTTGATCGCCAGGTACTCCGGCTGGCGATTGGCACCACCCGCCGGCACCAGCAGGTTGACCGGCACGGCGCTGAAATCCAGGCCCTTGAGCGCCAGGGCAATACGCACCCGGTACGACGCGGTCGAACGGTAGTACGTGTAGAGTTCCATCACCCTGCCCTCCTAGCGCGCCGCGATCACAGTGCCGCGGCATTCGCCGAAGCCGATCGAAGCAAACCCTTCGCGGCTGCAACGGGCGCGCAGGATGATTTCGTCGCCGTCTTCAAGGAACTTGCGCACTTCGCCGGATGGCAACTCGATGGCCTTTTTGCCGCCTTCGGTCATTTCCAACAGGCTGCCAAACTGGCCTTCTTGCGGCCCCGACAAGGTGCCCGACCCAAACAGATCACCCGCTTGCAACTGGCAGCCGTTGACGCTGTGGTGCGCAACCAGCTGCGCGACGGTCCAGTACATGTGCAGGCTGTTGCTCAGAGCCAGGCGATGAGCCGGCAGGTTCTGCTCGCGCATGGCGGCGGTGGTGAGCAGTACTTCCAATTCGATATCCAGCGCACCCGCAGCCTGGTCACGCTTATCCAGCAAGTACGGCAGCGGTTGCGGGTCGCCTTCAGGCCGCGCCGGTTGTGCCTTGCGGAACGGCTCCAAGGCCTCGGCGGTCACCACCCACGGTGAGAGGCTGGTGATGAAGCTTTTCGACAGGAACGGCCCCAGCGGCTGGTATTCCCAGGCCTGGATATCCCGCGCCGACCAATCATTGAGCAGGCAGAAACCGGCAATGTGCTCGGCCGCGTCACCAATGGCGATCGAATCGCCCATCGCATTGCCCTGGCCGATCCAGATGCCCAGCTCCAGTTCGTAGTCCAGGCGCGCGCACGGGCCGAAGGTCGGCTCGGTCTGGCCGGCTGGCAAGGTTTGGCCTTTGGGACGACGCACCTCGGTGCCCGAGGCGCGGATGGTCGATGCGCGGCCGTGGTAACCAATCGGCACGTACTTGTAGTTGGGCAGCAGCGGGTTGTCGGGGCGGAACAGTTTGCCGACGTTTTGCGCGTGTTCGATACCGACGTAGAAGTCGGTGTAGTCATTGATTTTCGCCGGCAGGTGCATCTGGCAATCAGCGGCGCGGTGCAGCACCTGTGCCTCGCGGGTTTGCAGTGTGCTGCCTTCAGCCAGCAGTTCCAGCAGACGCTCGCGCAAGGCCACGCGCGGGCCACGGCCGAGTTCAAAAAACGCGTTCAGTTGGCCGCCGGCGGTCGCTTCAACGGCGCGACGCGCTTCACCCTCGAACTCATCCAAGGCTGCGTGCAGATCAAGGATGGAATCACCAATCGCCACGCCACTGCGCGGCGCCGAACCGTTGAGGCTGAACACCCCCAGCGGCAGGTTTTGCAGGGGGAAATCCGCGTGACCATTGGCCGAGGCCACCCAGCTGCGCGTTAGTGTTGGCTGAGTCATGGGTTATCTCCGATTCGGGTTGAAGGTGGCGGGCAGCGAGGCCCAGCACGCGTCGTAAGTGTTTTGCAGTTGCGGGCATTCCAGGGCGAACTGCGTGGGACGCAGCACTTGGCTGGTCTCGAACATGAAAGCCATGGTGTTATCGATCTTGTGCGGCGCCAGATCGACGTTGATCGCCTTGGTGCAGGTCTCGCCGTCAGGGCCGTGGGCGCTCATGCAACTGTGCAGCGACGCGCCGCCGGGCAGGAAGCCTTCGGCCTTGGCATCGTAGGCGCCCTGGATCAGGCCCATGTATTCGTTCATCAGGTTGCGGTGGAACCACGGCGGGCGGAAGGTGTTTTCGGCCACCATCCAGCGCGGCGGGAAAATCACGAAGTCGAGGTTAGCCAAGCCATGGGTGCTCGTCGGCGAGGTCAAGACAGTAAAAATCGACGGGTCCGGGTGATCGAAACTCACGGTGCCGAGGGTGTTGAAACGGCGCAGGTCGTATTTGTACGGCACGTTATTGCCGTGCCAGGCGACGACGTTGAGCGGGGAATGGTCCAGTTCACAGGCCCAGCGTTCACCGAGGAATTTTTGTACCAACGTCGTAGGCTTTTTCAGGTCTTCGTAGTGAGCAACCGGCGTGAGGAAATCGCGCGGATTGGCCAGGCCATTGCTGCCGATGGGGCCCAGGTCCGGCAGGCGTAACGGCGCGCCGTGGTTCTCGGCGACGTAGCCACGCGCCTGGGCATCCAGCAGTTCGACGCGGAACTTGAGGCCTCGCGGCAGCACGACGATCTCCAGCGGTTCCACCTCCAGCACGCCCAATTCCGTGGCGATACGCAGCCGACCTTGCTCGGGGACGATCAACAATTCGCCATCGGCGTTAAAGAACACGCGCTCCATGGAACGGTTGGCACAGTAGTGATAGATGCTGATGCCAGCGGGTTTTTCCAGCGCCGAATTGGCGACCATTCCTACAAGCCCATCAACGAAGTCCGTCGGTTCACTTGGAACATCCAACGGGTTCCAACGCAAGCGATTGGGCGTCACCGCGCCCAACGGCCCACCGGCCAATTGCCGCTCAAGCTTGACGAACGCAGGGTGATTAGCCGACGGCTGAATGCGGTAAAGCCAGGTACGCCGGGCTTCGCTGCGCACCATGGTGAACGCTGTGCCGGAGAACAATTCGGTGTACAGCCCATAAGGCGCTTTTTGCGGGGAGTTCTGGCCGACCGGCAATGCGCCAGGCAGGGCTTCGCTGGCGAATTCATTGCCGAAGCCCGACAGGTATTCGAGGTTCATGGATCGTCCTCTACACGGAAGTTGTTTTTATCGTAATCCAGTTACGCATAACGTAATTTGATCACTGTCGACCGTCAAGCTATAAAGACGCCCATTCATCTCTCGGATTCTCGCCCTTCCATGGAAAAGCCCCGCGACACCGGTAAACAGAAAGTCCGCTCGGCCGAAGTGGGCACCGACATCCTCAAGGCCCTGGCCGAACTGTCGCCGGCCACCTCGCTGTCGCGCCTGGCCGAGCACGTGCAGATGCCGGCGAGCAAGGTGCATCGTTATTTGCAGGCGTTGATCGCCTCGGGATTTGCCGAACAAAACACCGCCACCAACCACTATGGGCTGGGCCGCGAAGCCTTGCGCGTGGGCCTGGCGGCGCTGGGCAGCATGGATGTGCTGAAAGTCGGCGCAATGCCGCTGGCGGAGTTGCGCGACGCGTTGAATGAGACCTGCTTTCTGGCGGTGTGGGGCAACCAGGGGGCGACCGTGGTGCAGATCGAACCCGCCGTGCGCGCCGTCACCGTGGTGACGCAATTGGGTTCCGTGCTGCCGCTGCTCAGCTCGTCCACCGGGCTGGTGTTCAGCGCCTTTCTGCCGTCGCGGGAAACCGTGGAATTGCGTGAGCGCGAGATCCAGGCTGGCATCGCCCATGCCCTGGCCGATGACCAGGCTTACGCCACCGTCTGCCAGCAGATCCGCAGCCGTGGCCTGCATTTTGTGCATGGTCTGCTGATGCCGGGGGTGGATGCCTTGTCGGCGCCTGTGTTCAACGCCATCGGCCAAGTGGCGGCGGTGATGACCGTGGTCGGTCCCACCTCATTGTTCCACGCCGATGAAGATGGCCCGGCGGCGCAGCGCTTGCTGGCGGCGACCCGGGCCGTGAGTTGGCGTATGGGCTATCAGCCGTGAGCTAGTCGTGCCATTGGGTCAGTGCAAGTGCCACGCGATTCTCCAGCGCACGGATAGGCGCGGCATTGCTCAGGTAGTTATTGCTGATTATTGAAAACGCCAGGCGTCGGCCCTCGGCGTCGGTGATGTAGCCGCTCAACGAGGAAACCCCGGCCATGGAACCGGTCTTGGCGTGCAGATTGTTTTCTGCAGCCGTCCCACGCAAGCGGTAGCGCAAGCTGCCGCCGGTCATGCGGTCCGGGTTGCCGGCGATCGGCAAGGCGTTGTACCAAGCCTCGAACCAGGGCTGTTTGGCCGTGGCCAGTAACAGGTCGGTGAGGTTCTGCGACGACACCAGATTGCGCCGCGACAAGCCCGAACCATCGACCTGGCTCAGCGTCATCGGGTCCAAACCCTGGCGGCGCATGAAGTCCGCCACTGCCGCGACACCGGCCTGCGCCGTGCCTGCATTGGATGCTTTGCGCCCCATGGCCTTGAGCAAGGCTTCGGACATGTTGTTGTTCGACAGCTTGAGCAGCGGCGTGATCAATTCCCGCAAAGGCGCCGATTGATGCTCCACCAGGACCCTGGCCGTCACAGGGCTTGCACCGCCGATCACACGCCGTCCCATCACCTGAATGCCCTGCTGCGCCAATGCCTGTTCAAACAGATTGGCCACCAGTTGTGTCGGCTCCCACACGCTCACCCACTGCCGGCTTTGCTTGCCCGGTGCCAAAGCGCCCGTGAGTTGCAACAGGTTAGTGCCGTGCTGGCGCGTGATGCCGTAGCTGTTGCCAGGGCCGCTGACGGCTCGGTTGCTCAGTTGCACATAGTCAGTGGCTGGGCTTATCACCACGCTTACCGGCTGGCCGACCGCGACCGGCGCCTTCGCCGTGACGAGCAAGGTGCCCGCACCGAAGTCCGTATTGGGCGATACGGTCAGCGCCGAAATCTGCGCACCGTAGTAAGTGCTTTCGTCGTCCTGGGCCCAATCAACACCCAGGCGCTCAGCGTCGAACCAGGTGTCGTCGAACACCAGGTCGCCCTGGATCTGGCGTACGCCTTTCGCCGCCAGTTGCGCGGCCAGCGCTTGGTAGTCGGCGAATTGCGTGGTCGGGTCTCCCAGGCCTTTGAGGTACAGGTTGCCGCTGAGGCGCTCACCTTGCTGCGCGCCATTACTGAGCAGTTGAGTGGAGAACCGGTACTGCGGCCCCAGCACGTCCATCGCCGCAGCAGTGGTGAACAACTTGAGATTGGAAGCCGGCACCAATCGCGTACGTGGGTTGTAATGGTAGAGGGTGCTGCCGCTGCGGGCGTCGCGCACCATCAGGGAGACGGTGGCACCATGCAGCGCTGGATCAGCCAGGAGATGGTCCAGGGAGGCCTGGGTGGAGGTTGGCGAAACACTCGCGCAACCACCCAGCAGAAACAGTATGACGCTGGCGTATATCCATTTTCCAAAAAACATCGGTGCTTTATTTCCGCAAAAAACTGTGCGGCCACGCTACCAGCTCGCTCCCTGCGTGGCGAGCGCGCTGGTGCAGTCAGCGGGCTCGTCCCGCGCTGGGGGACGGTGCGACGATTCGACAAGCCCGTTCACTACAAGCCCACATTAGAACTCCAGGGTGCTGGAGACCGACACTTGTCGCGCATCGCCCATGGACACGAACAACCGGCTCGCGGCCGAGGTGTAGTAGACGCGGTCGAACATGTTCTTCACGTTGAGCTGGAACTTGACCTTTTGCCCATCGATTTTGGTGTCGTAGATGGCAAATGCATCCGCCACGGTGTAACCCGGCAGGGTGAAATCGTTGGCCGCATCACCTGCGCGTTCACCGACATAGCGCGCACCGGTGCCCACACGCAGCTGATCACCGCCAAAAATGTTGCCAAAGTCATAGGCCACCGACAGCGAGCCAGTGTGTTTGGCCACATTTTGCAGGCGGTTGCCTTCCAGCGTCGGGTCGTTGTCCTTGATGTCTTCGGCGTCGGTGTAGGCGTAGCTGCCGATCAGGCTCCAGCGGTCGGTCAACTGGCCGGTGGCGTCCAGTTCCAGGCCACGGGAGCGGACTTGGCCGGCCAGACTGTAGATGGTGCTTCCAGCCACTTCGGACGACACCAGGACATTGCGCTTGTCGATATTGAACAACGCCGCGCTGGCGGTGATACGCCCCGGAATGTCGAGTTTGGCCCCCAGTTCCCAGGACTTGGATTCTTCGGGCGTGAGGTCGCCGGTCAAGGTGCTGCCATCCGCCAAGGCAGCAATGGTGGAGTTGGGTTTGAACGATTCGGTGTAGCTGCCATAGAACGACAGCTCATCGGTGTAGCGATACACCAGGCCGGCACGCGGCACCCAGGCCTGGCCATTGCCGTTGGTGTTGGCCTTGAACGGCACGCCTTTGCCGGCGTATTGGTCGTACATCTGGTAGCGCGCGCCGGCGACGAAAATCCACTGATCGGTCAGGTGGATCGCGTCCTGGAAGAACAGCGAGTCGCTGCGCAGCAGGTCGGTCTGGGCGCTGTCGGCGGCGCTGACGGTGGTGCCCGCCACTTCGTTGCCGTACACCGGGTTGTTGTAATTGAACGGGCTGCGTGAATTCTGGCGGATCAGGTCGGCGCGGTAGATCTTGCGGTACTCATCATCCATGCCAAACACAAGATCGTTCTGCAGACCGAACACATTGACCTTGCCTTCAAGGCTCGCGGTGGTGAAGCGGTCAGTGGTGATCGCACCTTGGGTGCCGTCCATCCTGCGAGTCAGGTTGCCGTTGGTGGCCACGGCGCTGACACGGACCTGGCTCGCGTCGTAGGTTTCACGGTTCCAGCTGTAGCCGAAATGGGCTTTCCAGTCGTCGTTCAAATCATGGTCGGCTTCGAAGCGGTACAGGTCGGAGCGGCCTTCCATGTTGTTGAACGGCTCGTCCAGACGCCGGGTAGACGGGATATCCAGCGGGTGGTTGGACTTGTCGATGGCGGTGCCACGGTCGAACGGCGAGAGAAACTCGCGATGTTCGTAGGCCAACAGCAACTTGGTGGTGTCGCCATACCAGGCCAGCGACGGCGCGATCAGACTCTCACGGTGAGTACCGAAGTTACGCCAGTAATCCTCGTCTTCATGGTCAACGATCAACCGATACGCCAGGCCGCTGTCGCCAATCGGGCCGGTAGTGTCGAGGCTGCCGCCGCTGCCGTTCTTGCCGTCACCGAAGGTTGAACCGCGCACGGTCAGAGCCGTGGACTGCACCCGCTCAGGCTTTTTGCTGACGATGTTCACCACGCCGCCCGGGTCCTGGATGCCGTACAGCAGCGAGGATGGGCCCTTGAGCACTTCGACGCGCTCCGCCGTGGCATTCAGCGCACGCCCCTGCACGATAGGCATGCCGTCGCGCATGATCGAGCCGTTACGGTTGTCGCCAAAGCCGCGCAGCATCACCGCGTCCTGGGTGCTGGCCAAGGTGTTGGCCTGGGTGATGCCGCTGATGTTGGCGAGGGCGTCATCCAGGTTGCGCGGGGTCTGGTCACGCAGTACCTGGGCGGGGACGACGTTGACGGTTTGCGGGGTTTCGAGCAGCAGGCCGTGGGAGCGCATCACCGAACTGGTAGGCGGTGGCTGGTAGCTGGTGCTGTCCTGGGTCTGCTGGCCGACGCCACTGATGGTGGTGGCACCGAGGTTGACCGCCCCCTCGGTGGGCACCGGTTCCAGGGCCAGGGTGCGGGCGTCGATCTGACGGAAGGTAAAGCCGCTGTTACCGAGCAGGCGTTGCAGGGCCTGGGTCGCGCTCATCTGCCCGCTGACCGCCGGGGCCTTGAGGCCGTAGGGCGCTTCATCGGTGTAGATCACGCTGATCCCGGTGACCCGGCTGAAATCGCTCAGGGCCTGGGGCAGCGGTTTGGCCGCCAGGGCAAAGTTGAACTGCACACTTTGCTGCTCCTGCGCCTGCGCCACGCAGAGGGGTAGCAACGCCAACCCCGACGCTGCCAATACCGAGGCGCCCAACCACTGTTTAACCAAACCGCCCGCCGTCGACTTCATGCTGTGAGAACCCGTGTAGAAAACGCTGTTAATGCGAATAGATCGCAGTTTCATGCACTACACGGATGGGACGGCAATTTACCTCACTCTTATTTGCAAATATTTTTACTTATTGCGCCTGAATGTGGAAACCGAAGCGTGGGAAATGCACATGCACGGTGCCCGCGCGTTCATCGGTACGCCTCAGGATCAGCTCTTCGCGGCCGGCAAATAGCAACTCGCCCGCCACGGGGTCAGTGCCATAGTCAGTTGCGCAAATGGTGACCTGCTGGCCTGGCTCGAAGCCGTTCAAGTCCTTGAACATTTCATGCGGCACTGCCGCCGGCGTCGCGCTGCGCGCCACGTCCAAGGCTTGCTCGGCGCTCATCTGAGTGGAAGCCCCATGGCCAAAACCCAGCACACGGTCCAGCCATGCAACAACGGAGGGATACCCATCCACCAAAGGCGCCGTCACCGAAGAGCCCTTAAGGAACCACAACGGGTGGGCCAGGGAGAAGTCGGCAATAGAAGGCTCACCGAACAGGAAGTCCCCCGACTGGTGCCGCAGTTGCTGATCAATGCGGCTGATGATCGCCGGCCATTGGTGCTTGGCCTGGTCCAGTTGCAGACGCGCCGCCGTGCCACCGCTGAACAGTTTGCTGCGATCCGCCACCAATACCTTGATCATTTCCGGCGGCACCTTGGCGAACTTGACCGCCAGGGATTCGGGCTGGAACACCAACGCAACCGAGTGGGCAAACACTACAGAATCAGCCCAGGCAGCGAAGCCTTGGGCGACCATTTCCAGGCCTTGGGGAAACAACGCAGGAGCGGCTTTTTCCTGTTCCAGACGACGCGCAATCATAGCGGTGTCACAGTAGATATCCGCGCCGACCTGCAACACTGGCGTCTTACGATAGCCGCCAGTGAGGGCAGTAAAGTCAGGCTTGGGCATCACCGGCGGGATCAACACCGAATGCCAGGACAAGCCCTTGAATCCCAGCAACAGGCGGGCTTTTTCAGCGAAGGGGGACTGCGGGTAGTGATGAAGAATCAACTCAGACATGCCAGATTCCGCTCTTGAAATGAGCCGCTAGCTTAGCCTGCAAAAACCCGATTAGGGGCGATGAGAGCCCATCAGTCAAATCAATGAGCCACTCGCCGCCAGGCATTCCTTGGCGCTCTTCTTCAACCTTTTGATCAGCCGCTCCTGACGCAACGCCTCGCCCTTGCTCGCGCACTGCTCGGTGTACACCAGCGCCACCGCCGGGCTGGACAGGAAAAACCGCGCGCCCCTGCCGCTCTGGTGAGCGGCAAAGCGGCGCACCGGGTCATTGCTGATGCCGCAGTACAGCGAGCCATTGGCGGCGCGCACCAGGTAGACAAACCAGGGTTTGGGTTCAGGCGTGGTCACGGGTGCATTCGGTAAGACCAAGGGATGCCAAGCTTATCAACGACTGGCCTGGAATGCCTTCAAGCCTTTGAGCGCCTGGGCGCGCACGGCGTTTTTCAGCGCCGGCGACCAGCCCAGCAACAGCCCCTTGACGCCCAGGGCCTGACGCGACCAGCGCCACAAGTCGAAGTGGTCGTGGTGCGCACAGATCTTGCCATCACGAAATACAAATCGCGCGCCGATATCGTTGACCACCGTATTGCCGGTAGCGCTGAACAGATACGTCGCGACCCAGTGAGCACTGCCGGTGGTTTCATCGCTGCGCACATTGTCGAAGGTCAGGGAGAAATCCTTGGCGCGGGTGGTGAGCATGCGCCACATGTCGCCGACATCACGGCCGTGCAACTCGCCGAAGGCCGGGTCGCTGAACACCACATCGTCGGTGTAGCAGGCCGCCATGGCTTGCGCGTCGAGGCGTTGAAACGCCTGGTAGAATCGGGTGATCAAGGCGTCGTGGGCATCACTCATGGGCAGGCTCCGCAGTTCGTTGTTATCAGGGCTGCACGATAGTCTGCACGTGAGAGGAAGGCTATGCCCATTTGCCACATAGATGAGGGCGGTGCGGTTAGAGGTAGACGATGTCCAGGGTAGCGCTGCCGTGGATGGGTATTTCTTGATCCTTGGGCAGCGGCGTCCGTAACAGGGTCGTAGTGGATGAACTACTCGCCGCTTATCGCTATTTTTATCGCGCCCCATGCAACAACAACCGCCACTGAGATCGGTAATTCATTCATTAACACCCTGATCACCAGCTTGCATCTTTATCGACAAACATAAGGCATATTTGTCCGCCAGACGGCTAAACAGTACGCCTCTGCAATTAAACGAGTGACTGAGGCGCCTACACTCTTTGCGCGAGAGCCTGCAATACTTTACAACGCCGCTATTGCACACCCAATACAACAATTACGAACCCTTCAACATTCGCCAAACTAAGGCACCATGCCGGTATCTCGTGCATACGCAAACAAGTCGACATCAGTCGAAATACACAACCGCTGCATCGCCGTACTCTTCTGTTTACTGATTGTCGAGATACTGCGATTAACCCGCGCAGCAATCTGGCTGACGGTCATGCCGCTGGCCAGCATGCGCACCACCTCCTGCTCCTTGCCGGAAAGCGTAGGCGCAGTGGTTGGCTGGGCCGAACATGCCTGGTCCAACTGAACGCGCAAACACTCACTGACAAAGGTGCGCCCCTGAGCCACGGTGTTAAGGGCCTGGGGCAATTCCCTGGCAGATGCGCTCTTGGCAACCACACCGCGCGCGCCATGGCCGAAGGCCGCCCGCAGCGTTGCGACATTGGCAAACATCGTCACCACGATCACCGGCAGATCCGGATAGGTGCGATTCAATAATCCCAACAGCCCATACCCGTCAGCCTGCTGGTTCCCGGGCATCGCGAAATCGGTGACGATCAGATCACACGGCACACGACTCACCAACTCCAACAGTTGATCCGGACCCTCGGCCTCACCCACTACTTTGTACTTGCCACTCGCCTCGATCACGACGCGTTGTCCAACACGAACTATAGGGTGATCGTCAGCAATAATAATGCGGATCATCGACTGCTCCATGATGGCAATTTGAGACCGGCAAAATACCGCGATAGTCTTTTTGCAACAATAGGTAATAAATCTCCAACTTTCGATTTAGTCCTGCATTTAAAGCCCCAACAAAAGCACCTACACAAATAAGAGAAAAGTAATACAGAAAAGTACTACGTAACAAAAGGATGTATTCCTTCAGAGATGACTTAGATAATCCAAATAACGCGCCACTTCATGGCGTAACGCATCCAAGGCCGTTCGGTTCAACGCCATGCCTGTTGAATGCACGCTGTTGATCAACGCCACCGTAGGTCCTTCCAATCCGGTTTCCCCGAGGAACGCCACACTGCCCACCAAGCGGTGCAAACATTGTGCGGCCATCCTGGCGTCCAGCGTCGCTTGCGCATGGATCAGCATTGCCAAGTCGGCATGAGCTTCCTGAATCAGACTGAACAGCATCGGCTCCACCACATCCCAGGAACCAAATGCCTCGATCAGGCTGGCGCGGCTAGGGAAAGTGCTGTTGTGCGCCACCGTCGAACCTGTTCGCGTCCCGGCGAAAGCCGCACATTGCGGCGGCGGTAGCCAACAACGCAAGGCGTCACGCAACTGCGCAAAACCGATGGGTTTGGGCAGCCATCCATCCATGCCGCATGCCACACAGAGGCGGGTTTCTTCCGGGCCCAGGCTGGCGGTCATCCCCAGCACCGTAATGGGCAGGCGACCTTCGGCGTGCTCGCGCTGGCGCAGTTCGCGGGTCATGGTGTAACCGTCCATGACTGGCATGCGGCAATCGCTGATCACGAGGTCGAAACGCTTGATCGCCAGCGCCTGTAATGCTTGCTCGCCATTACAGCAGCACTGATGGGCCACGCCGAGTTTTCCCAGTAGTGAGCCCAGCAGCAGGCGATAGGTGCAGTGGTCGTCCACCACCAACACCCGCACACGGGACCAAGGGTTCGCCAGGGCGTCTTCGGGCGCACCTAGGTCTGGAAAGTTGCCCGGCATAGAGCCCTCATCGAGAGCGATCAGTCCAACCGCCCAACCTGCGCGAGCAACACGTGGATCACAGCCGACTTGCTCGCAGCGAGACGATTACGCGAGTCCAAATGAAGGCGTTCAGGTAATCAAAGAGCGCGCAAAAGTATCCGAATGTATGGAAAACGGCGATACAACAAGTACGACAACCGACGCTCAAGCGCGAACTTTCAAGAAACAAGCCCTTTTGAAAGTGCCGACCTGTCATTCGTAATAGTTGCATTTCCTGTGTGGGGTCCCGGCGATACATTCTCTCCCGCTTTTCGCTGAAGCTGCGCATGCCCGAAAAAACCATAAACCCTTGGGCAACTTCACCGCGCGAATCTGTCCCCATGGCCCTTGCACAGGAAGACCAGCCGACATGAAAGACTCTCTCGCAGCCCTGACCGGCGCCCTGCTCATTGCCCACGCCAGTGTGTCAATGGCCGCCAGCACGGTGGACCTATCGGTCAAAGGGTCAATTACGCCGAGCGCCTGTACCCCCAGCATCAGCAATAACGGGCTGGTGGATCACGGCAAGATCTCGTTACAGGACCTCGAACCCACAGGGCCAACCGAACTGCCTAAAGCCGTCCTGAAACTGGGAATTGATTGCGAGGGCGCAAGTTTGTTCGCACTGGCGTCCGTAGACAATCGTGCTTCAACACCTGGCCCTTCTTCTAGTTGGGTCATGGGGCGTCTGACGCCAACAACGTGGATCGGTTCTTATTTCTTGACGATGCAAAACATCCTGACCGATGACCCTGCCGCCTATGCGATCTACTCCTTCGATAACGGCTCGACCTGGCTGTTCAATTCTGAACAGGACTTGCCGTCCAGCACGCTTATAGCGTTTGGCAACCAGACCTCAGGCATCAGAGCACCGGTCCACCTCACGAACGTTTCTCTAGACCTGTTAGTCGAGTCCTTCATCCACTCGAAAACGGATATTCCGACCGGCACAACGATAGCGCTGGACGGCTCAGCCACATTTGAACTGCGTTACCTGTGACCCCTCTCGATTGGAAATTTCCGCTGGGCGACCAACCCACGTTAGGCGCGCTTGCCTGCAGACCGACTGCGCGCCCTCACAAGGACATGTGCTTATGAACAAAAACGCTCTTGCCTTCCTGCTGGCGGCGTTTACGCCAGGCGCTTTCGCCGCCAGCAATACCGACCTGAATGTAACCGGGGCCATCACCCCCAGTTCATGCACGCCCCTGCTGTCGAATGGCGGCGTGATCGATCACGGCAAAATGACCGCCCGAGACCTGCAACCGACCAAGCCGACCCAGCTTGATCCGGCAGAAATGCGCCTGGAAGTGCAGTGCGAGGGAGAGACTTTTTTCACCCTGAGCACGGTGGATAACCGTGCGGGCAGCTCGGCGATCAACCCGGCGCACCATGGCTTGGGTACCACCCCTGAAGACCAGAAACTGGGCAGTGTGGCGTTCTCACTGTTTGACCCCGTGGCGGATGAAAACGCGGTAAACGTGATCATCTCGCGCAATGGCGGTGCCAGCTGGAGCCTCTCGCCCTATCTGGGCCACAAGGCGCTGACGTCGTTTGCCGCCGTGGGCGCGCCCCCCCACACGCCTATCGCGCTGAAAAAACTGAGCGCCAGGTTGCGCGCCTTCACCATCATCGTTCAATCCACCGACCTGACCCTGCTCGATGAAGTGCCCATCGACGGCCAGGCCACGCTGCAACTGAAGTACCTGTGAGCAGCCGTTTTTCAACTTTTCCCGCTAAGGAGCAATACCATGAACAAAAGCCTGAACCCCCTGCTTGCCGCTGTGCTGATCGCGAGCGCCGGTAATGCGCTCGCGGCCTCCAGCGTTGATTTAACCGTGAAGGGCCTGATCACGCCGAGCGCCTGTGAGCCGAGCTTGCCCAATGGTGGAAATGTCGATGTCGGCAAAATCTCCGCCAAGGATCTCAAGCTCGATGACATCACCAACTTGGGCGAATACCGCCTCCAACTGACCGTGACGTGCGACGCTGCAACCTTGATGGCGATTGAACCTCAGGACAACCGCGCAGGCTCCAGCTCTGACAACGTCCCGTCGCGCTTCGGCCTGGGCCTGATCAACGGTGCCGAGAAGCTCGGGTTCCTCGAGATGTGGCTCGAAGCTCCGCTCGCCGACGGCGTAGCCGGACGCATCATTGGCTCAACGGACGGCGGCACGACCTGGGTCCGGCAACCGACCCTGGCAACCGGCAACATTACATCGGTTGCCGACAACACGACCATGGCGCCGATTCCGGTCCAGGTGCTCACCACTGATTTGGCTGTCACGCCGTCCATCGCCCCCGCCAGCAGCCTGACCCTGCTCGACGAAGTGGCCATTGATGGCTCAGTCACCCTGACCGTCAAATACCTGTAATGGCACGCGGGCGCAACGCAATGCCTTGCGCCCATCGCCGTTTTCACAGATGGCCCCTTGACCAAGGCTCCAACACCCGACCATGAACATGCTCTCACGCCGTTTGATGCCGACTTTTCTTTGCCTGTGCGCTACCCCTGCCCTGTGCGCCTCATCGGTGGAGGTGACGTTGTCCGGCAGCATCATTCCCAGTGCCTGCACGCCGACGCTATCGCCCAGTGGCATTGTCGATCATGGGCGGGTTCCGGCCCGTTCCCTCAATGAACACGTGTTCACCCGATTGCCCAGCAAGCAACTGGACCTGCATGTGAGCTGCAACGAGCCGGTGCTGTTTGTGCTGGTAGGCGTGGACAACCGTGCTGATTCGTCAGTGGGGCCCGGCTTTTATTACGGCCTGGGCAACAACATTCATGCGCCCGATGAGCGCCTCGGCTCGGTATCTCTGGCCATCCATGAAGTGATGGCTGACGACCAGCCCGCGCTGGTGCTGGCCTCTAGTAATCAGGGCGAGACCTGGTTTCCGGAACCCAACGCCTACCCCGACAACTACATGGGCTTTGCGCCACCCGGCACCCTGATCCCGGAACCCCACCGCCTGGTCACTGCCACCTTGCAAATCGACACATCGATCAACGCCGCCGCCTACCTGACCCTCGACCAAGAGGTGCCGCTGGACGGCTCCATCGTGCTAGACCTGAGGTACCTGTAGTCATGTTCCCTCTTCCTTGTTTTGCAGTTTTCTCACGGGCCTTCAACGTCGTGCGTTATGCCTGCCTGTACCTCGGCGCGGTAGCGTTGTCCCTGTGGGGCCCAACGCTGGTGCTCGCCGACGGGATGGTGCCGGATACCTCAGTGGTGATCGTCAACGAAGCCGACGGCGAAGCCTCGGTGTCGGTGACCAACACCGATTCGAAGCTGGCGCTATTGCACGTGACCCTGGAGAACATTCCTGAAGACACCGCTTCGCGAGTGTTTGTTACCCCACCCTTGTCTCGGGTCGAACCCTCCAAGAGTCAGTTGATCCGCTTCATCCTGCAAACCCCCGAACCGTTGCAAACCCAACACCTGATGCGCGTCATTTTCGAGGGCATGCCCCAAGGCAAGACCGCAGGCCAGGCCGGGCATGCGCGGGTCGGCGTGACCGTGCGCCAGAACCTGCCAGTGATCTTGCATCCCAAAGGCCTGGCACCCAACCGCACGCCCTGGACCGGGCTGACCTGGAGCCTGCAAAACAGTCAACTGAGCGTGCATAACCCGACGCCCTACGTGGTGCGTCTGGCCCAGGAATTGAAGCTGCTGCCGGGCGATGGTTCGGCGCTGCTGCCACGCACTTACGTACTGCCGGGAGAGACCTTGAGCGTTGCTGCCAGCCAACCGACGGCCAGCACTGTGCAGCTGCAACCGGCCACCGTTTATGGCTTTGCCGTGGAACCCTACCAAGCACCGATCACCCTCTGATCGCAGCGCCGGGAGGACTGGTTCCCGGCGCCCTGATAACGAAGTGGCCTCACCGTGAAGGCCACCAGGAGCCTGCCCGCGCCAGGGAGTGGAACGGGAACGCCTCCATTATTTGAGTACGACTTGTGAGCACAGTAATGACTGATCGCGACGGCGAAGCCGAGCCTGGCGTTTCACTGCGCCGGGCGCGCCGTAGGTGGCTGGCGGGCCTGGCGCTGGCCCTCGGGACCACCCTGCCAGCGGCCAAACCATTGGCGGACGAGGTCGCCGGTTCGTTCGATCCGCAAACCTTGTCCCAGCGTGGCATCGACCCGACGCTGGCCAACCTGCTGCTGCAAGCACCGCGCTTCGCCGCCGGGCGCCATGCCCTCAATCTGAACGTCAACGGCCAGCGGCGCGGCCGGATCGACGTAGTGTTCAACGACCAGGGCGGGTTGTGTTTCAACCAGGCGCTGCTGGACGCAGGCAGCTTGAAAATGCCGGCTGACAATGCCGAATGCCATGACTTCCTCAGCACGTACCCGCAGACCGTGATCGAGCAAGACCCGGCCAGCCTCAGCCTGTCCCTGATCGTGCCGACCGAGGCCTTGCGCCCCGCCGTGCAAGATATCTCCGGCTACCAGACTGGCGGGTATGCCGGCGTGCTCAACTACGATGTCACCGGCCTGCAAAACGAGTACGGCGACGACAACAGCCGCTTCGCGTCGGCCAATACCGAGGTTGGCTTCAATGCCGGCGACTGGATCGTGCGCAGCCGCCAGGTGCGCACCTGGCAAGACAAAGTCTCGCGCACGACCCATCTGGACGCCTACGCCCAGCGCACCTTTGCCAAACAGCAGGCAGTGTTCCAGGCAGGACAGATCAACCTCTACAACCCGGTGCTGGCCGGTGCGCAAATCACCGGCGCCCAGGTGCTGACCGAAACCGCGCTGAAGGACCAGAACCAGGGCGCGACCATCACCGGCATCGCCAACAGCCCGGCGCAGGTGGAGATCCGCCAGAACGGTACGTTGATTCATTCCACCGTTGTGCCCGCCGGGCCGTTTTCCCTGACCGATGTGCGACGCCTTAACAGCCGCTCCGACGTGGAGGTGACGGTCAAGGAAACCACGGGTGAAGAACGCCGCTTCACGGTACCAGCCGCCATGCTAGGTCTGGGTTTGCCGGCGCCTGGTTACTCGGTGGCCGCCGGTCGCCTACGTAAAATCGGTGACGGCGAAGGTGCTGAACCCTGGGTGGTCAGTGGCGGCTGGAGCGGTGCGCTGCACCCGCAAGTCAGCGTCGGCGCCGGGGTGCTGGCGGCCGAAGACTATCGCGCAACCGGGCTGAACCTGGGGTGGTTGCCGTGGCAAGACGGCCAGTTTCAAGTCTCTACACAACTCGCCCAGGCCAGTCGCCCAGGCAATGAACGCGGCGTGCAAACCGACCTGTCGTGGTCGCAGCGCCTCACCGAGAGCTGGGCGATTACCACCGCCGGCTCTTGGCGCACGATGGGTTATCGCGACCTTGAGGACTCGACTTACGCCACTGACACCCGCGAACAACAACGCTCGCGCTACCGCGACCAACAAAGTGCCACGGCATCCTGGTCGCATCCTATGCTGGGGGCATTCAGTGCAGGGATCTCGCGCTCGTCGACCTTTACCGGCGACAACAGCAGCCGCGCGCTGGCGTCATGGGGTACCAGCTTTGGTCAGGTATCGGTATCGGCCAGCGCCGAATGGCAAGTCGGCGGCCGCCAGCAAAGCGATGACAGTGTCTACCTGAACATCAGCGTGCCCCTCGGTGAAAACCGCCGTGGCCGCGCATGGGCACGTCATGCCGGCGGCGAGCATCGCCTCGGCGTGGGCATCAACGAACAACTCAACGACCAACTGAGCTACCGCGTCGGCGTGGAACGCGACAGCCGCGACCGTGCGGTGGAGTCGTCCGTGGGTGTTTCGGCCTTGCCTTATTACAGCCAGTTGGACTTCAACTACACCCGCAACGACGCCGAGCGCTCCAGCTATCAAGGCGGCGCGCGCGGTGGGGTGGTGCTGCATGGCGATGGCCTGACGTTCTCGCCGTACCCGGTACGCGAAACATTTGCGGTGATGTCGGTGGGCGACATGGCCGGGATCAAGGTCAGCACCCCAAGCGGCCCCGTGTGGACCGACTGGCAAGGCCAGGCCGTGGTGCCGCAACTCAGCGCCTATGGCCGCAGCCCGGTGGAGGTGCACACCCGCTCGCTGCCGCGCAACGCTGATATCAGCAATGGCCTGGCCGTGCTTTCCGTCGGGCGTGGCGCGGTAGACAAGGTCGAATTTGGCGTAGCCCTGACCCGTCGTGCACTGCTCAACGTCACCACGAAGGATGGCCAACCACTGCCCCGTGGCGCCACCGTGACTACCGAGGACGGCGAGTTCGTGACGCTGGTGCAGGAAGGCAGCCAAGTGTTCCTGCCCGATGTGCTTGACGGTCGCCCGCTATGGATCAGTGCCCCCGGCCAACCCCGCTGTCGCCTGAGCTTTGAACTGCCCGAGAAAGGCGACCCCCAGGTGTACTACGAAACCGCGCCGGCGCGGTGCCAATCATGAGGACTTCTACCATGGGCCTGAAACCCGTCTTGCTCTCGCTTGGCTTGCTACTGGGCGCCAATGCCTGGGGCGATGAGTGCCAGCTGAGCCTAAGCGAAACCGTGTTGGATTTCGGACTGATGAACCGCGCTATCGCGTTGGTTCCAGCAGACGAACGCCTGCTTGGGGAACGGCGTTTAAGCCTGACCCTGAACTGCCCGACCCCCACTGACATGAGCCTGTTCTATCGCGGTATTGCAGCCGGTACCGAGCGTTTTCAGTTTACCTCGCGCGGCAGTTACAGCCTGCGGGCAAGCGATGCGTTACTCGACGGCCAGGCCGTCGAACTGGGCTTGCTTGCAGGCAGCGGCCAGCCTGCTCTCAGCACGGGCGCCACCCTGCGCTGGCGCCCGGAGCACGGCATCGTGCCGATGCGCGCCGGGGTGCCGGTCAGTGGGCGCAGCTTGTCGCTGCAGCTTGAGGCGAGTGCCTGGGCCAGTGAAGAGGCCTCGCGGGTCAGCGATGCCGTCACCTGGGAAACCAGCGGAGTGTTTGACGCGATCAGCACCGGACGCTCACGGGAACTGCGCCTGCAAGCGCGCTTCGCTCCGGCGGCTTGCACGCCGAGCCTGTCCAACGGCGGCACGGTGGATTTCGGCAAATTGTCGGTGATGGATTTGCACATGGACAAGGAAACCGCCCTGCCCGACCGACCGTTGGTGGTCAGCGTCGCGTGCGATGCCCCCACGGCCTTCACCTTGCGTTTGCAGGACAACCGCCAGGGCTCAGCGACCGGTCACAACGACGAAACCACCTACGGCCTGGGGCTCGATGCCAAGGGGCAAAAAATCGGACGCTACGCGGTGATCTTCGATCCCGCGCGCGCCACCGCCGATAGTTTTGCCCAGCTCTACCGTACCGATTCCCCGACCGTAAACGCTCCGTGGAGCAGTGCCAGCGCCAGCCCTTTGGCCATCGGCGCCAGCCGACACCTGGGGTTCAACGCGAGCGCCGGGACCACCAGTGGCCCCGCCGCCATTCAACAACTCAGCGCCACGGCGAGCCTGGAGGCGGTGCTTGCACCGTTGGGTTCACTGGACCTGGGCAGCGAGGTGCGCCTCGACGGCGCTGCCACGCTCGAACTCAACTATCTCTAAGAGGCGCTCCATGAAAAACCTTCTGATTCCACTGGCCGTTTTGTCGCTGTTTGCAGGCAGCTCACTCGCCCAGGCCGGGTCCTCCGTCGACCTGAAAGTCAACGGCAAGATCACCCCCAGCGCCTGTGAACCTGGCCTGTCCAATGGCGGCGTATACGAACTGGGCAAGATCCCCGCCAAGGGCTTGAATGTCGATCAACCGACGCCCCTTACGGCCAAGAGCCTGCAAATGACACTCACGTGCCAGGCATTGACGCTGGTGGCGATAAGGTCCGTGGACAATCGTCCAGGCTCTCATTACGAAAGCGACAACTTGCTCAGGTTCGGCCTGGGGCTGGTCAATGGCAACGAAAAGGTCGGAGGCATGGGGTTGAGCTTGGAGTCGATCGTGGCCGATGGTGCCCCGATGTATGGCATCGGCTCCGTGGGAACGACCGGTTGGGGGCCAACGCAAGTCCTGTCACCGGCATTCCTCACCTCATTCACCCACGACATAAGCACGCCGGGTATGGCACCGGCGCCGATCCAGCGACTGACCGCAGACGTGCTGATCGAACCCAAAATCGCCCCCGCAAACACCCTGACCCTGACCGGGGAAGTCCCCATCGACGGGTCGGCCACCCTCGACATCACCTACCTCTAGGTACCCTCCCATGAAAACTATTCTGATTGCTTTGCTCCTTCTATCCGGCACTGCACACGCCGCCTCCACCGTCGAACTGACCGTCAAGGGCCTGATCACGCCGATGGCCTGCACGCCGCTGCTATCCAGCGGCGGGCTGGTGGACTTCGGCAAGATTTCGCGCAATGACCTCAACCTCACCAACGGCACCCGCTTGCCGCACAAGTATCTGACGCTGACGGTCAACTGCAACGCCGCCGGGCGCTTCGCCCTGCGCATGCGCGACAACCGCGACGGCACCGCCCACGTTAACAGCGAGATTTTTTACGGGCTGGGGCTGGACAGCAGCGGCAACAAAATCGGCGTGTATTCGGTGAGTTTTGATCCGAAGCAAACCGTGGTCGACGACCTCGCCGTGGTGTACGGCACCGAGTCCACTACGGGTGGCCTGGCCTGGCGCACCGCCAACCTCAACCCCATCGATATCGGCTCGCGCAGCCTGCTCGGTTTCACCGATGCAGTGGGCAGCACCTCCGGCCCATCGGCGATCCAGACACTCACCAGCACCCTGAAGCTGGAAGCCACGATCAACGCGCGGCAGAACCTGGACCTGAGTACGGAAACGCCAATGGACGGCTCCGCGACCCTGGAAGTTGTGTACCTGTAAATCCCTGAGACCTTCTACTTTCCCTAGTGAGGAGTAACACCATGAGCAAGTCCTTTCACACCCTGATCGCCGCCCTGCTGCTGAGCGCCGCCAGCCAGGCCGTCGCCGCCTCCAGTGTCGATCTGAGCGTGCGCGGCCTTATTACGCCAAGCGCTTGCGAGCCCACGCTGTCAAATGGCGGGGTGTATGACCTGGGCAAAATTGCCGCCAAGGACCTCAACCCAGACCAGCCGAGCTTTTTCCCCTATCGCGCCCTTCAAATGACCGTCACCTGCGACGCGCCGACCTTGATGGGGTTGCAATCCCAAGACAATCGAGCCGGCTCCCATTTCCAAAACGACGAGACGTATGAATTTGGCCTGGGCCTGATCAACGGCGACGAGAAGCTCGGCGCCTTGTCTCTGCGGCTCATCAGGCCGCTGGCGGACGGTGTGGAAGCCCGCACTGTCGGCTCAGAGGACGGCGGTGCAACGTGGTACAACGAGCGCTACCTGTATCGCAACAATATAGTTTCAGTAGCCGCGTTGGGGACGTTGGTGCCCATTGCAGTCCAAGTGTTCAGCGCGGAACTGGCGATCTATCCCACCATCGCCCCCACCAACAGCCTGACCCTCAACAACGAGGTGGCCATCGACGGTTCGGTGACGCTGACGGTCCGTTATCTCTGAGGCAACACGACTCAAACTCGCTCGCTACTGACTCCAACGTAGAGCGCACGACCCGCACCACAACCGGCAATGATCGCGCCTAGGCCGATCACGCCGAACACCCAGCCGGTGGCTCCCCAGCCACCGGTCCAGTCATGCAAGACGCCCACCGCCAACGGCCCCATGGATGCCAGCGTATAGCCGATGCCCTGGGCCATGCTCGACAGGTTGGCCGCCACGTGGGAATCGCGCGAGCGCAGCACGATCAAGCTCAGCGCCAGGCTGAAGGTGCCGCCCTGGCCCAGGCCGAGCAAAATCGCCCAGCCCCATAAGCCGTCGAGCGGCGCATACAGACAGCCGAACAGGCCACCCAAGGTCAGCAGCATCACCAATACAATCGCCAGGCGCTGGTCTTTGCCGCGCGTGGCCAACCAGGGCGCAGCCAGGGAGCTTGCCAGCTGCACGATCACCGAGCCGGAGAGCACCAGCCCGGCCTGGGTCGCGCTCAGGCCGCGGTCAATGAGGATCGACGGCAACCAGCCAAACACGATATAGGCCAGGGACGATTGCAAACCCATGTACAAGGTCACTTGCCAGGCCAGCGGATCGCGCAGCAATCCGCGCACGCGATAAGCCACGCGGTGTGCGCCGTGTTGGGTGCGCACTTGCGGTAACCAGAACAGGGCCGCCAACAGCGCCGGGAGCATCCAGAAACCCAGGCCAAGGCTCCAACTGTCGCCAAAGTACTGACTCAACGGCACCGTGGCGCCGGCCGCCAGCGCCGCCCCCAGGCACAAAGCCATGGTGTAGACGCCGGTCATGGCCCCTGCCCGCTTTGCGAAATCACGCTTGACGATGCCGGGCAACAATACGCCGATGATGCCGATGCTCGCGCCAGCCACCAGGCTGCCGGCGAACAGCCCGGCTTGACCGAATGAACTGCGCAAAATAATCCCACCGGCCAACGTCAGTAAAATCCCCAACACCACCCGTTCGGCGGTAAAACGTCGCGCTAGAATCGGCGCCAATGGCGCAAACAGGCCCAGGCACAACACTGGCAAGGTGGTCAGCAGGCCGGCGCTGGCCGCCGACAAGCCCAGGCTTGCAGAGACGTCACTGAGCAACGGCGACAGGCTCGACAACGCCGGGCGCAGGTTCAACGCCACCAGAATCAGGCCCAGCAGCAGTAACCACGGGCGCCCCACAACCGGTTGAGCGTGCTGCACCTGGGCATCATCGGCTTCGGCGTCGATCAGCCATTGTTCAAGCTCGGCCTTGGGCGAGGCGTGCTCTGAAGGGGACATTGGGTTCTCGGGTTCAAGGTTCATTGATCAACTGCCAGCAAAGAGCGCTGCATATTGGCCGAAAACACACAAAAAAACCCGGCGCCAGGCCGGGTTTTTTGTTCAGCTTGCGCCGCGCATCAATGCAGGATCTGGCTCAGGAACAGCTTGGTCCGGTCATTTTGCGGGTTATCGAAGAAGTCGTTCGGTGGCGCTTGTTCGACGATTTCACCTTTATCCATGAAGATCACGCGGTTGGCCACGGTACGGGCGAAGCTCATTTCGTGGGTCACGCAGAGCATGGTCATGCCGTCTTCGGCGAGGCCGATCATGGTGTCCAGCACTTCTTTGACCATCTCCGGATCGAGGGCCGAAGTAGGTTCATCGAACAACATGATTTTTGGCTTCATGCACAACGCCCGGGCAATCGCCACGCGCTGTTGCTGGCCGCCGGACAGTTGCCCCGGAAACTTGTGGGCCTGCTCCGGAATACGCACGCGCTCAAGATAGTGCATGGCGATTTCTTCGGCCTTGCGCTTGGGCATCTTGCGCACCCACATCGGCGCCAGCGTGCAGTTCTGCAGGATGGTCAGGTGCGGGAAGAGGTTGAAATGCTGGAACACCATGCCGACTTCGCGGCGGATCGTTTCGATCTGCTTAAGGTCGTTGGTCAGCTCTACGCCATCGACCACAATACGGCCCTGCTGGTGCTCTTCCAAGCGGTTGAGGCAACGGATGGTGGTGGACTTGCCCGAACCCGACGGGCCGCACAGCACGATACGCTCGCCCTGCTTGACGTCGAGGTTGATGTCTTTCAACACGTGGAACTGGCCGTACCACTTGTTGACGCCCTGCATCTGGATAATGCCTTCAGGGCTCACAGGCTGTTTGATCGCTTCGCTCATAACAACAACTCCTAACGCTTGTGGCCAGTGTCGAGCTTGTGTTCCAAATGAATGGAATAGCGCGACATACCAAAACAGAAAATCCAGAACACCAGGGCCGCGAACACGTAGCCTTCGGTGGCCATGCCCAACCATTTCGGGTCAGCGGCGGCTTGCTTGACGCTGTTGAGCAGGTCGAACAGGCCGATGATGATCACCAGGCTGGTGTCCTTGAACAACGCGATAAAGGTGTTAACGATGCCGGGGATGACCAGCTTCAGGGCTTGCGGCAGAATCACCAGGCCCATGCTGCGCCAGTAACCCAGGCCCATCGCTGCGGCCGCTTCGTACTGACCTTTGGGAATCGCCTGCAGGCCGCCGCGCACCACTTCCGCCACGTACGCCGACTGGAACAGGATCACGCCGATCAGCGCCCTCAGCAGTTTGTCGAAGTTCATGCCTTCAGGCAGGAACAGCGGCAGCATCACCGAGGCCATGAACAGCACGGTGATCAACGGTATGCCGCGCCAGAACTCGATGAAGGTTACGCAGAGCACACGAATCGCTGGCATGTTCGAACGTCGCCCCAGCGCCAATACGATGCCCAGCGGCAATGCGCCGGCGATGCCGACGGTGGCGATGACCAAGGTCAGCATCAAGCCGCCCCATTTATTGGCAGGCACGTTAGTCAGGCCGAAGATACCGCCGTGCAGCAGGTAGTACGCGATGATCGGGTACAGCACCAAGAAGCTCAGGCCGTAGACAGCCTTACGCTGGAACCGCGAAATGAACAACGGTGCTGCGCCGACAATCGCCAGCCAAACGGTGAGGTCCACACGCCAACGCAGGTCGACGGGGTAGTAGCCGTACATGAACTGCCCGAAGCGTTGTTGGACAAACACCCAACAGGCGCCCTCTTTGGTGCAATCGGCTTGGGTAGTGCCGATCCAGTTCGCGTCTAAAATTGACCACTGCAAAAGCGGCGGTACCACTAGATAGACCAGGTAGATCGCCAGCAATGTCAGGAGGGTGTTGAGCCAACTGGAAAACAGGTTGGCGCGCATCCATGCCATCGGGCCGAATACCTTGCCCGGCGGCGGCATGTCAGGTTTGAACGTATGCGTACTCATGGATGTTTCCTCACCGCTCAATCAGCGCAATGCGCTTGTTGTACCCGTTCATCAGCAGGGAAATGCTGATGCTGATCGCCAGGTACACGCTCATGGTGATGGCCATGACTTCAATCGCCTGACCGGTCTGGTTGAGCACCGTGCCGGCAAACAACGAAACCATTTCCGGGTAACCGATACCGGCGGCCAACGATGAGTTTTTTGCCAGATTGAGGTATTGGCTGGTCAGTGGCGGAATGATCACCCGCAGGGCCTGCGGGATGATGACCTTGCGCAGCGTCGGCCCAGGGCGTAGGCCCAAGGAACGCGCGGCTTCGGTCTGGCCGTGGCTTACAGACTGAATACCCGAACGCACGATCTCGGCGATAAACGCGGCCGTATAAACTGTAAGCGCCAGGGTCAGCGCCAGCAGTTCGGGGATCAATACCCAGCCACCGACAAAGTTGAAGCCTTGTAATTTAGGCATCTCCCAGTGCAGCGGTGAGCCAAAAACCAAGGTGCACAACGCGGGAATTGCGATGAACAACGCCAGGCCCGCCCAGAATTTATGGAACGGTACGCCGGTAGCCTCAAAGCGCTTGTTGGCCCAACGCGCCATCAGCACGATCGCCACGATAGCGACGACGACGCTGACCACAAACGGCCAAAAACCTTCAGCTGCCAGCGCGGCCGGCATATTCAAACCCCGGGCGCTCATAAAGAACATATCGGCAAAGTTATGGCTGTTACGCGGCAACGGCATTGTCAAAAATACTGCGAAATACCAAAAAAGGATCTGCAGTAGCGGCGGGATGTTGCGGAACACTTCCACATACACGGTCGCCAGTTTGTTGATCATCCAGTTCGGCGACAGTCGCGCCACACCGATAATAAAGCCGAGCAGCGTTGCCAGGATCACGCCGATAAAAGTCACCAGCAAAGTGTTGAGCAAACCGATCACAAAGACCCGGGCGTAGCTGTCCGATTCGGTGTAGTCGATCAAATGCTGCGCGATGCCGAAGCCGGCACTGCGTTCAAGAAAGTCGAAACCCGAGGTGATGCCCCGGTGCTGCATGTTGGTCTGGGTATTGTCGAAGAGGTACCAGCCGAGCCAGACCACCGCCACAATCGTGATGATCTGGAAGAGCCACGCACGCACTTTGGGATCGCTGAAGCTGAGCTTCTGCTTGGGTGCGCCGATTTTATTTTGCATGAAGTGCCCCGAAAATAATGGAACAGAACATCACCCGGCAGTTGGCCCACCGGGTGACAGAACCATCAGCGATCAGCGCACAGGGGGTGCGTATTGAATGCCGCCGGCGTTCCACAGTGCGTTCAGGCCGCGGTCGATTTCCAGCGGGGTGTCCTTGCCGAGGTTGCGCTCGAACACTTCGCCGTAGTTACCGACTTGCTTGACGATCTGTACGACCCAGTCTTTCTTCACTTTCAGGTCTTTGCCGTATTCGCCGTCAGCACCGAGCAGACGAGCGACGTCCGGGTTCTTGGTGGACTTGGCTTCAGCTTCAACGTTTTTGGACGTGATACCGGCCTCTTCAGCGTTGAGCATGGCGTAGCCAACCCAGCGCACGATGGCCAGCCACTCGTCGTCGCCGTTACGCACGACCGGGCCCAGCGGCTCCTTGGAAATAGTTTCCGGCAGAACCACGTAGTCTTTCGGTGCCGCCAGCTTGCTGCGCTGGGCGAACAGTTGGGACTTGTCGGAGGTCAGTACGTCGCAACGACCGGATTCCAGCGCCTTGGCGCTTTCATCGGAGGTGTCGAAGGTGATCGGGGTGTATTTGAGGTTGTTGCCGCGGAAGTAGTCGGAAACGTTCAGCTCGGTTGTGGTACCGGCCTGGATGCAGATGGTTGCACCGTCCAGTTCCTTGGCGCTTTTAACGCCCAGCTTTTTGTTTACCAGGAAGCCGATGCCGTCGTAGTAAGTGATGAAGCCTGGGAATTTCAGGCCCATGCCGGCGTCGCGGGAGCTGGTCATGGTGGTGTTACGGGACAGAATATCGACTTCGCCCGATTGAAGTGCGGTGAAACGCTCCTTGGCGTTCAACTGGCTGAATTTGACCTTGGTCGCGTCTCCGAAAACGGCAGCGGCCACAGCGCGGCACACGTCAGCGTCGATCCCCAGGATCTTGCCGCTGGCATCCGGTACCGAGAAACCCGGCAGACCGTCACTCACGCCACATTGCACAAAGCCTTTCTTCTGCACGGCGTCCAGCGTGGCGCCAGCTTGGGCAAAACCGCTGACACCCAGTACAGCCGCCGCGGAAACGATGGCCAGGGTGGATTTCAATACCTTCATTCAAACCTCCAGTTGCTCTTGTTGTGTCGGAGCTCGAACCTCAGCGCACCCTTATGAGGCGATATCGACCCGTGTTGGCTTTTTTTAGGGTCAAGCGGCATGAGGTTGTTGCAGTCAATCCAGTTGCTATCCCACAAGCGGCAGTCACTGATAGTGTTACCGTCCTGAGATAGCGCTGACATCGTCGAATACTTAGCAAGGCCCGTACCAGAGTGCAGGCCGAGTCGATTCAGCCCACGGTCAATAGCAAAAGATTCAACCGTGCGACATCTTCTTAACAGATCAACCCGTCGCGCACCGTTCCGTTGCACTTAATCGGAGCGCGCGCACATTAATGGAGCAGACATGACCGAACCCTTGATTCTTCAGCCCTCCAAGCCCGCAGACGCCTGCGTAATCTGGTTGCATGGCCTGGGTGCCGATCGCTACGACTTCCTGCCGGTGGCCGAGGCGTTACAGGAAAGCTTGCTGACGACCCGCTTCGTTTTGCCCCAGGCACCTACTCGTCCGGTGACGATCAATGGCGGCTATGAGATGCCCAGTTGGTACGACATCAAGGCCATGAGCCCGGCCCGCTCGATCAGCCTGGAAGAGCTGGAGGTGTCGGCCAAAATGGTCGCGGATTTGATCGAAGCGCAGAAGAGAACCGGAATAGACGCGTCGCGGATTTTCCTCGCCGGGTTTTCCCAGGGCGGCGCCGTGGTATTTCATACCGCATTCCTGAATTGGGAAGGCCCACTGGGCGGCGTTATTGCCCTCTCAACCTACGCACCGACATTCGGCGATGAGCTGGCGTTATCCGCCAGCCAGCAGCGCATTCCAACGCTGTGCCTGCACGGCCAGTACGATGAAGTGGTGCAGAACGCCATGGGCCGCAGCGCCTACGAGCATTTAAAGAGCCGTGGTGTCACCGTGACATGGCAGGAATACCCAATGGGCCACGAAGTGTTACCGGAGGAGATCCGTGATATCGGTGCCTGGTTGACTGCTCGCCTGGGCTGAAAACCACCGTTTGTGTAGCCGTATGACAGACGCACTACGCCGCGCCCGATTCTTGCATTACACTGGCCGGCGTACATTCCTTAACCAATTAATGAGATCACCGTGCTCAAAGCACTCAAGAAGATGTTCGGCAAAAGCGAGGCTGAGCCGCTCGCGCCTGATTCCAGTGCTCCTGTCTCTATTACCGGCAGCCGCAACGACGGTGAACAACCCGGCCGGACAGCACCCGTTGCCCAGCCGAAGGTAACACCGCCTGAACAGGCAACACCGGCTGCAGCCGCGCCCGCGCCAGTGGCTCCCAAGCCTCGCCGCGAACGCGCACCAAAGGCGGTCGTCATCCCCTGGAAACTCGAAGACTTCGCCGTCGAGCCCCAGGAAGGCAAGACCCGCTTCCACGACTTCAAACTGGCCCCGGAACTGATGCACGCCATCCAGGACCTGGGGTTCCCATACTGCACGCCGATCCAGGCGCAGGTGTTGGGCTTTACCCTGGCGGGCAAAGACGCCATCGGCCGCGCCCAGACCGGTACCGGCAAGACCGCCGCGTTCCTGATTTCGATCATCACCCAACTGCTGCAGACGCCGCCGCCGAAAGAACGCTACATGGGTGAACCGCGCGCGCTGATCATCGCCCCAACCCGGGAGCTGGTGGTACAGATCGCCAAGGACGCCGCCGACCTGACCAAGTACACCGGCCTCAACGTCATGACGTTCGTCGGTGGCATGGACTTCGACAAGCAGCTCAAGCACCTCGAAGCCCGTCACTGCGACATCCTGGTAGCGACACCGGGCCGCCTGCTCGACTTCAACCAGCGCGGCGACGTGCACTTGGACATGGTCGAAGTGATGGTGCTGGACGAAGCCGACCGCATGCTCGACATGGGCTTTATCCCGCAAGTGCGTCAGATCATCCGCCAGACCCCGCCCAAAGCCGAGCGCCAAACCCTGCTGTTCTCCGCGACCTTCACCGAAGACGTGATGAACCTCGCCAAACAATGGACCACTGACCCGTCCATCGTCGAGATCGAGGCGCTTAACGTCGCCAGCGAAAACGTCGAGCAGCACATCTACGCCGTGGCCGGTGCCGACAAGTACAAGCTGCTCTACAACCTGGTCAACGACAACGGTTGGGAGCGCGTGATGGTATTCGCCAACCGCAAGGACGAAGTACGCCGCATCGAAGAGCGCTTGGTGCGCGATGGTGTGAACGCCGCGCAACTGTCGGGCGACGTGCCGCAGCACAAACGCATCAAGACGCTGGAAGGCTTCCGCGAAGGCAAGATCCGCGTATTGGTCGCCACCGACGTGGCGGGTCGCGGGATTCACATTGATGGCATCAGCCACGTGATCAACTTCACCTTGCCGGAAGTGCCCGACGACTACGTGCACCGCATTGGTCGTACCGGCCGTGCCGGGGCGGCGGGTGTGTCGATCAGTTTTGCGGGTGAGGATGACTCGTACCAGTTGCCGTCAATCGAGGCGCTGTTGGGGCGCAAGATCAGTTGCGAGACGCCGCCGACGCATTTGCTGCGAGCCGTTGAGCGTAAACGCCCCCAGGCTGAAACGCAGTAAAAAATGTGGGAGCGG
This sequence comes from Pseudomonas sp. RA_5y_Pfl1_P24, assembly GCF_963970945.1. Taxonomy (NCBI): domain Bacteria; kingdom Pseudomonadati; phylum Pseudomonadota; class Gammaproteobacteria; order Pseudomonadales; family Pseudomonadaceae; genus Pseudomonas; species Pseudomonas sp. RA_5y_Pfl1_P24. The sequence continues at coordinate 129,173 of NZ_CAXAOJ010000003.1, forward strand.
GCTTGCTCGCTCCCACATTTTGTTCTGCGTTCGGCGTGCTATTTCCAGCGATCAGCGGCTGCATGGTCGCTACTGCGCCCTTCTACCCAGCGCGGCCCCTCACGGGTGTTTTCCTTCTTCCAGAACGGCGCCCGCGTCTTCAGGTAGTCCATCACAAACGCACAGGCATCAAACGCCGCCTGGCGATGGGCACTGGCGGCTGCAACAAACACAATCGGCTCACCCGGCTCCAGCGCGCCAATGCGGTGCAGCACTTCCAGCTTGAGCAACGGCCAGCGCTGTTCAGCTTCCACGGCGATCTTGGCCAGGGCCTTTTCGGTCATGCCGGGGTAGTGCTCCAGGAACATGCCCGACACGTCGCGGCCGTCATTGAAGTCGCGCACGTAGCCGACAAAACTCACCACCGCGCCCACGCCGACATTGGCCGCGTGCATCGCATTCACCTCGACGCCCGGATCAAACGCTTGGGCCTGCACACGAATGGCCATGCTTAGCCTCCCGTCACGGGCGGGAAGAACGCCACTTCGTCGCCCGCTTGCAATGGCTCGTCGAGACCACACAACTCCTGGTTGCGCGCGCACATCAGGCTGGTTTCGTTGAGCACTTCGAAACCCGGATCACCGGCCAACGCCTGGCGCACCGCATCGACGGTGGCGAAGTCGCCTTCCATTTCCAAGGAGTCCAGGCCAACCGCTTCGCTGTAACGCGCAAAAAACAGTACGTTGATGCTCATGGCTGGTCCGCCTTGAAGTGCCCACTTTTACCGCCAAGCTTTTCCAGCAGGCGAATGCTTTCGATGGTCATGCCGCGATCCGCGGCCTTGCACATGTCGTAGATGGTCAATGCCGCGACGCTGGCGGCGGTCAACGCTTCCATCTCCACGCCGGTCTGGCCGGAGAGTTTGCAGCGCGCCAAGATATGCACCGCGTCTGCGCCGTCGGCGCTCAATTCAACCTTGACGCCCGTCAACATCAACGGGTGGCACAGAGGGATCAGGTCACTGGTTTTTTTCGCGGCCTGGATTCCGGCAATGCGGGCCACGGCAAACACGTCGCCCTTGGGATGGGCGCCGTCGACAATCATTTTCAGGGTCTCGGGCAACATGCGCACGCGCGCTTCGGCCACCGCCTCACGGAACGTCACGGACTTGTCGGTGACGTCGACCATATGGGCGCGACCTTGGGAATCGAGATGAGTTAGCACGAGGCCTCCTTGAGGCAGCAAAAAAGCTACAAGCGGCAAGCGGCAAGTGAAAAGCTCACTGGACCAACTTGCAGCTTGTAGCTTAAAGCTTGCTACTCAGAGATGCGACTCTGCGTATTCAGCCAGGATCGAACGTGGAACACCCTGCAGCGCAATGTGCACGCCGTTCGGGAAGTCTTTGAAGCGTTCCGTCAGGTACGTCAGCCCGGAGCTGGTCGCAGACAGGTAAGGGGTGTCGATCTGCGCCAGGTTGCCCAGGCACACCACTTTGGAACCGGCGCCGGCACGGGTGATGATGGTTTTCATCTGGTGTGGGGTCAGGTTCTGGCATTCATCGATCAAAATCAGGCTCTGCTGGAAGCTGCGACCTCGGATGTAGTTGAGGGATTTGAACTGCAACGGCACTTTGCTGAGGATGTAGTCGACGCTGCCATGGGTGTTTTCGTCATCCATGTGCAAGGCTTCGAGGTTGTCGGTGATCGCCCCTAGCCACGGTTCCATTTTTTCCGCCTCGGTGCCGGGCAGGAAACCGATTTCCTGGTCCAGGCCCTGCACGCTGCGGGTGGCGATGATGCGGCGATAGCGCTTGGTCACCATGGTCTGCTCGATGGCGGCAGCCAAGGCAAGGATGGTTTTACCGGAACCGGCAGCACCCGTCAGGTTGACCAGGTGGATGTCCGGGTCGAGCAGCGCGTACAGCGCCAGGCTCTGGTAGATATCGCGCGGTTTCAGGCCCCAGGCCTCCTGATGCAACAGGGGCTCCTGATGCAGGTCGAGAATCAGCAGCTTGTCGACCTGGATTTCTTTGATCCAGCCGACAAAGCCCTGTTCGTCGATGATGAATTCATTGATGTGTACCGCCGGCAGGTTGTCGATCAGCTGTACCTGATGCCAGGTGCGGCCATGGTCCTGTCGGGTTTCGACCTTGCTGACGAGGTCCCAGAAGGAGCCGGTCACCGTGTGATAGCCACGCGACAACATCGACACGTCGTCGACCAGTTGGTCAGTGCTGTAGTCCTCGGCAGCGATCCCACACGCGCGTGCCTTGAGGCGCATATTGATGTCTTTGGTCACCAGCACCACGCGCAGGTTCTTGTCGCGGGCGTGCAGGTCGATCAATTGGTTGATGATTTTATTGTCGTTCAGATTTTCCGGCAGCAGGCTGTTGGGCTCGCTGCGCTTGCTCATCAGAATCGACAGCAAGCCCTTGGGCCCGCTTTTGCCACGCTGGATTGGTACGCCGACTTCAACATCCTCCGGCGATGCTTCGCCCAGTGTCTTGTCGATCAGACGGATGGCCTGGCGGCATTCGGCGGCAACGCTGTGGGGCCCGCTTTTGAGTTTGTCGAGTTCCTCAAGCACGATCATCGGGATGGCGACGTGATGTTCTTCGAAGTTAAGCAGTGCGTTCGGATCGTGGATCAGTACGTTGGTATCAAGCACATAAAGGATTGGCTGGTCGGAAGAAGGGTTACGTCCATGATCATCCATACTCGGTCACCTTTGTGGGAGCCAGTCGACGCAATACCTGGGCGGTGCTGCGCCTCGATTCGACCACCGACTGCACCTGAGTGACGTCAAGCGCAGTGCCCACATGAGGAGTCTTGTAAGACGCCACCTGTGTTGCAGGTTTCGGCGATCTGACTTCGTAATACCGCAAAACCCATGACAGGAAAAAGCACTTTGACGCTTTTTTGAAGTTTATTTTTCAGGATGACGAATAGCACTAGCCGAGCTCCAGGTACCCCGTTAAAGTCGGAAGTCGGCCTGCATCGAAATACCGTACAAAATCACCCCAAAAATGCCTCACACCCAACAGGGCCGGGCACTTCAGCGAAACGCCTCTCGGCAGTCCTGCCAACCCAGACCACTCTGTGCCGTTGCCTGTAGCAGGATGGGTAAAGCAACCCGCGCCTTGTCCTGGGTGTCGTGAAACACAATCACACCTTTGCGCCACAGCAGCATCAATGTCAGCACCCGTTGCGCCGACTCATCGGCCTTGAGCTTGCCAGGCTCGTCCTGGGAATCGATGTCCCACAATGCCACCTGCAAGCCTTGGGCTTGAAAGAAACCCTGGCTGTCGGCGCGACGCTGGCCGTAGGGCGGACGGAAGAGAGGCACGTAGTTTTCCGGCATCAGGTTTTGCGCCAGTGAGGCACTGCGGGTGATTGAGCTCTGCCAATCCACCCAATGACTGTGGGAACGGTACTGCCAACCCTGGGTGCCCACGCACTGGCCCTGGTACAGCGCCTGCACATCAGCAACGGAACTGCGCTCCACCCGGGTTTGCAGGCTGCTGCCGAGGACAAAGAAAGTGGCGTTCATCTTTTGCTTGCGCAGGTAGTCGGTGAGCCAGTCGGTATTGCCGCTGACCGGGGCCGGGCCGCCGTCGAAGGTCAGCAGGAACAGCCGGTCGTTGAATTCATCGCCATTACGCTCATGGTCACCAAACCGCGCGATTTCGCTGCTTATCTGTGGAAACAGCGCAGCCTTGCGCAGCAGCTCATCCAGGTACCGTTCATGGAAGCTATGACTGGGGCCGGCCCAGCCTATATAGAAGGAATCGCTGCTGACCTCGAACTTGCCGGCCTGCTCGCGCAGGTCGTCCATGCCTTCCACCAGGTAGCAGAACGAGGCATCTTCCTCGCAACTCTGCTGGGCGAAGGTGTAGTTTTCGAACAGGCGCTGCCAGAGCTGACGACGCAGGTCATCGATGGCGGACAGGTTGATGATTTTCAGGCCCAGGCGCTGTTTGAGCGTGCTTTCATCCTGATTCTCGCTGGCCAACAGGCTATGGGCGAACATCAGGATTTCCGCGCGCGAGGCGACGTCGAACAGCGCCGGGCTGCCGAGTTTTTCGGGCCAGGTGCCACGGTCCAGGCTGGCCACATCCACGGGCGCCGCCTGGACATTCAGGCACAGCAGGCACACCGACAATAAAAGCGCTATTCGCACACAGGGTCTCCCTCTCCAGAGTCGTCGGCCATCATAGCGGATCGCGCCTATCGCCATCATAGGTGGAGTCAAAACGCTCAAGCCCCTAGAATCCCTCCCACGATTCCAGGAGCCAACTTCATGCTGATGGTGATTTCCCCCGCCAAGACCCTCGATTTCGAGACCGCGCCCGTGACCCAGCGCTTCACCCAGCCGCAGTACCTGGACCACTCCCAGGCACTGATCGAGCAATTGCGCACCCTCAGCCCGGCGCAAATCAGCGAATTGATGCATGTATCCGACAAGATCGGCGGCCTCAACGCTGCCCGTTTCGGCAGCTGGACCCCAGCGTTCACCCACGCCAACGCCAAACAGGCACTGCTAGCGTTCAAGGGTGATGTCTACACCGGCCTGAATGCCGACACCTTCAGCGATGCCGATTTCACCTACGCCCAGGACCACCTGCGCATGCTCTCGGGCCTCTATGGCCTGTTGCGCCCGTTGGACCTGATGATGCCGTACCGCCTGGAAATGGGCACCAAACTGCCCAACGCCCGTGGCAAGGACCTGTACGCCTTCTGGGGCACGCGCATCAGCGAATGGCTCAATCAAGCGCTGGCCGAACAAGGTGATGACGTGCTGCTCAACCTGGCCTCGAACGAGTACTTCTCGGCGGTCAAGCGCACGGCCCTGAACGCGCGGATCATCAACACCGAGTTCAAGGACCTGAAGAACGGCCAGTACAAGATCATCAGCTTCTACGCCAAGAAGGCACGGGGCATGATGAGCCGCTTTGTGATCGAAGAACGCATCAACGACCCGGAAAAGCTCAAAGCGTTTGATGTGCAGGGGTATCGCTTCAATGCAGAGCAGTCGAAGCCGGACAACCTGGTGTTCTTGCGCGATCATGCACCGGAATAAAGCCCTCCCCCCCCCCTCAAACGCGCTGATCTCCAAATGTGGGAGCTGCGGTGCGACGATTCGACTTGCCTGCGATAGCGGTGGATCAGTCGGTACATCTGTTACTGATAGACCGCTATCGCAGGCAAGCCAGCTCCCACCTTTGCGTGCGCACTCCAACGCCAGATCGTCATATTTTTGGCGTCAAAAAACATCCTGAAGCATGTCTAACAATTCTTTCACTCGACATCCGTCTTTTTTTTTCGTAGTGGCACCACTTTTTTAAAAGCGTGATGGCACAAAACTATCTCTGCGCGCCAACTCCCCACAACTACTGGCCCAAATAGCAAGTGCTATCAATATAGTACTAGTGCCATCTTGCCTAACATTTCAAGAAATTTCGGGAAACAGGATGAGCGGCCCGGAACTTCGTCAACACGCACGGCTCATACCACCGGTAACGAAATTCTCTGTTTCTGTAGGAGATGACTTACATGGCGACCAATGGAGAGTATCGAAGTTGTCACATTAAACTTTGACTGAGTGGTCACTTTATAAATGCTTAGTTAGGAGCGGCGACAAGGATGATTTGCCACGAACTATGAGGCCAAGGCTGTGCTTACCCTAATGGGTCAGTGACACAACCCAAGATATTGATATTTAAGGTTAAAAAACCCATATCAAAATCTTGTGGCACTGGCGCCACGCCCTTCTCCCAGGAAGGCTGGCTGCATTTCAGGGCAGGCCCCAACAATAAGGCCACGTTGCGCACAACTTGAGTGCAATAGTTAGTCACTCACTATTTAACATGCCTGTACGCGATAAGTCGGCGTCTATTCGCCCAACTTTCGCGGCATCAGTGACGCTTGCAAACATGAACTCCGGCCAATTATTGGCATGATTAACACCGTCTTCAATGACACATGAGGTAAATGCGATGCGCATCAGCATATTTGGTTTGGGTTACGTTGGCGCAGTCTGTGCCGGTTGCCTGTCTGCACGTGGCCACGAAGTGGTCGGCGTAGATATCTCCAAGGATAAGATCGACCTGATCAACGCTGGCAAATCGCCGATTGTTGAGCCAGGCCTGGGCGAACTGTTGAGCCAGGGTATTGAAACCGGCCGGCTGCGCGGCACGACCAACTTCGCCGAAGCCATCCGCGATACCGACCTGTCGATGATTTGCGTCGGCACGCCGAGCAAGAAGAACGGCGACCTGGAACTCGACTACATCGAAGCGGTATGCCGCGAGATCGGCCTGGTCCTGCGTGACAAAGCCACCCGCCACACTGTGGTCGTGCGTAGCACCGTCTTGCCAGGCACCGTAGCCAACGTGGTGATCCCGATCCTCGAAGACTGCTCTGGCAAAAAAGCCGGTGTGGACTTCGGCGTTGCGGTTAACCCGGAATTCCTGCGTGAATCCACCGCCATCGCTGACTACGACCTGCCACCGATGACCGTGATCGGCGAATTCGACAAAGCCTCCGGCGATGTCCTGCAGTCGCTGTACGAAGAACTCGACGCGCCGATCATCCGCAAGGACATCGCCGTTGCCGAGATGATCAAGTACACCTGCAACGTGTGGCACGCCGCCAAAGTGACCTTCGCCAACGAGATCGGCAACATTGCCAAGGCTGTTGGCGTCGACGGTCGCGAAGTGATGGAAGTGGTGTGCCAGGACAAGACCCTCAACCTGTCCCAGTACTACATGCGCCCAGGCTTCGCCTTCGGCGGTTCGTGCCTGCCAAAAGACGTGCGCGCCCTCACCTACCGCGCCAGCACCCTTGACGTGGAAGCGCCGCTGCTCAACTCGCTGATGCGCAGCAACGAGTCTCAGGTGCAGAACGCCTTCGACATCGTTTCCAGCCACGACAAACGCAAAGTCGCGCTGCTGGGCCTGAGCTTCAAGGCCGGCACCGATGACCTGCGCGAGAGCCCGCTGGTAGAGCTGGCCGAAATGCTGATCGGCAAGGGTTATGACCTGAGCATCTACGACAGCAACGTCGAGTACGCCCGTGTCCACGGCGCGAACAAAGACTACATCGAAGGCAAGATCCCGCACGTGTCGTCCCTGCTCAACTCGGACTTCGACGACGTGATCAACAACTCCGACGTGATCATCCTGGGCAACCGCGATGAGAAGTTCCGTGCCCTGGCGCAGAACGCCCCGCACGGCAAGCAAGTGGTTGACCTGGTGGGCTTCATGTCCAAAGCCACCAGCGTAACCGGCCGTACCGAAGGCATTTGCTGGTAACAGCAACGGCAAGTTCCGGGCTGCAAGCGTACCAATCCCCAGCGCTTGCAGCCTGGAGCCTTCTTCACCTTCGGATGACGCTCATGTCCAAGTTAAAACACGTACTGCTCCAATCCGCCGGCTGGCTGTTCTTCCTGAGCCTGCTGCTGGGACTCGCCCTGCTGCTGCCGGCGAGTACGTTCGACTCTGAGTCGAAGAATTTTATTTTCCTGATTGGCGCCGTTGGTATCTGGCGCTACTCGATGGGTGCTACGCATTTCTTTCGCGGCATGCTGTTCCTGTACGTGGTCTACCCACACCTGCGCCGTAAAGTGCGCAAGCTGGGCAAGGCCGCCGACCCCTCCCATGTGTTCCTGATGGTCACCAGCTTCCGTATCGATGCGCTGACCACTGCCCAGGTCTACAGCTCGGTGATTCGCGAAGCCATCGAATGCGGCTTCCCTACGACCGTGGTCTGCTCACTGGTGGAAATGTCCGACGAGTTGCTGGTGAAGAGTTTGTGGGAACGCATGAACCCACCGGAGCACGTCAAGCTCGACTTCGTGCGGATCGCCGGTACCGGCAAACGCGACGGCCTGGCCTTTGGTTTCCGCGCCATCTCCCGCCACCTGCCGGATGACCGTGCAGTGGTTGCGGTGATCGATGGCGACACCGTGCTCGCCGAAGGCGTCGTGCGCAAGACCGTGCCGTGGTTCCAGCTGTTCGGCAATGTCGGCGGCCTGACCACCAACGAGTTCTGCGAAGTGCGCGGCGGCTACATCATGAGCGAGTGGCACAAACTGCGCTTCGCCCAACGCCACATCAACATGTGCTCCATGGCCCTGTCCAAGCGCGTACTGACCATGACCGGTCGTATGTCGGTGTTCCGTGCCAGCGTAGTGACCGACCCGGGCTTTATCGCCGATGTGGAAAGCGACTCGCTGCAACACTGGCGCCTGGGCCGCTTCAAGTTCCTGACCGGCGACGACAAGTCCAGCTGGTTCAGCCTGATGCGCCTGGGTTACGACACGTTCTACGTGCCGGACGCCGCGATCAATACCGTGGAACACCCGCCGGAAAAAAGCTTCATCAAGGCCAGCCGCAAGCTGATGTTCCGCTGGTACGGCAACAACCTGCGCCAGAACTCCCGTGCCCTGGGCCTGGGTGTGCGTCGGCTGGGCTTGTTCACCAGCGTGGTGCTGTTCGACCAGCGCGTGTCGATGTGGACGTCCCTGCTCGGCCTGACCGTGGCGATCATCGCCACCTTCAAATACGGCGGCGCGTTCATCCTTGCGTACCTGCTGTGGATCGGCATCACCCGCCTGATCCTGACCCTGCTGCTGTCGTGCTCCGGCCACAAGATCGGCCCGGCCTACCCGGTGATTCTCTATTACAACCAGATCATGGGCGCACTGGTGAAGATCTACGTGTTCTTCCGCCTTGATCAACAGTCCTGGACCCGCCAGGACACCAAACTGACCCGCGATTTGGCCAGCTTTCAACGTTGGTTCAACACCTGGTCGTCTCGGACCATGACCTTCTCCGCCGGCAGCATCTTCGTTGCCGTGTTGCTGATGATGGTCTGACCCTGCCAAGCCTGAATTAACTCTAGGAAATGCCCTGATGAACAGTCCAGTAAACGCCAACGTAGTCCACGAATCCGAAGCCCAGCGCCAGCACGCCCGTGTCAAAATCCCGGCCAAGCTGCGCTTTTTCAACACCGACCGCACGCCGACCGAAGCACGCGTGCACGACCTGTCCGCCGGCGGCCTCTCGTTCACAGCGACGCAGCCGCTGACCATCGGTGAAGTGCACAAGGGGCGCCTGCAATTCGTCATCGACAACCTCGGCCTGGCCATGGACGTGGAGCTGCAGATTCGCTCCTACGACCGCCAGACCGGCCGCACCGGTTGCCAGTTCCAGAACCTCGATGCCCAGGATATTTCCACCCTGCGCCACCTGATCACCTCGCACTTGTCCGGTGACATCGTGACCATGGGCGACGTGCTCGCGACCCTGCAGCGTGACAACTTCACCAAGGCGCGCAAGGTCAAGGACAGTGGCAGCAACATGAGCGCCTTCGGTCGCTTGCGCGCCGTGACGTTCAGCCTGGCAATCTTCCTGGTGGGTCTGGCCGCGTTCGGCTTTGTGTTCAAGTCGGTCTACGGCATGTACTTCGTCAGCCACGCCCAGGCCGGCATTGTCAGCGTGCCTGGCATGAACGTGACCATGCCACGCGACGGCACCGTGCAAAGCCTGCTCAAGGGTGATGCGATCGCGGCCAAAGGTGCACCACTGGCCACCTTCAGCACCAGCATGCTGGATGTGCTCAAGGGCCATCTGGATGAAGACCAACTGCAACCGGCCAAGGTTGAGGAGCTGTTCGGCAAGCAAATGACCGGCACCCTGACTTCGCCATGCGACTGCATCGTTGCCCAGCAAATGGTCGCCGACGGTCAGTACGCCAGCAAAGGCGATGTGATCTTCCAACTGGTACCGCGCGGCGCCCAAGCCAACGTTGAAGCGCGCTTCACCTATCGCCAGTTTGGTGACGTTCGCCCAGGTACACCGGTGAGCTTCCAGGTGGCCGACGAAGAACAACTGCGCACTGGCACCATCGTCAGCAGCACCAGCCTGAACAGTGCCGACCTGTCCTCCGACATCCGCGTGCAGATCAAGCCTGACGCGCCGCTGGACAGCACTTACGCCGGCCGCCCGGTCGAAGTGACCAGCGACCGTGGCCCATCACTGAACTGGCTGATCGATAAAGCCATGGCTCACGGTCTGTAAGCGAGGACATGCCTGTGAAGCCAATTTCAAGAACAGCACAGCCCCCTGTGGGAGCCGGGTTTGCCCGCGATTGCATCGACTCGGTACACCTGCAACACCGAGGTGCCCGCATCGCAGGCAAGCCAGCTCCCACACAGAGCAGATCTCATTCGGCCGCTGTGTATTGCGCTCTGGCTCTGGCCGTCAGCCTCGCCGGTTGCGCCGGCCTGCCCGACCAACGCCTGGCCAATGAAGCGCTCAAGCGTGGCGACACCGTCACCGCGCAGCAGAATTACCAGCAACTGGCAGACCTGGGTTACAGCGAGGCCCAAGTGGGCCTGGCCGATATCCAGGTAGGCACTCGCGATCCGGCGCAAATCAAACAGGCTGAAGCCACTTACCGTGCGGCGGCGGGCACCTCGTCCCGTGCCCAGGCTCGTCTCGGTCGCCTGCTGGTGGCCAAGCCCGGCTCCACCGAAGCCGAGCACCATGAAGCCGAAGGCCTGCTGAAAAAAGCCTTCGCCAATGGCGAAGGCAACACGTTAATCCCGCTGGCGATGCTGTACCTGCAATACCCGCACAGCTTTGCGAACGTGAACGCCCAGCAGCAGATCAGCAAGTGGCAAGCAGCGGGGTATCCGGAAGCCGGCTTGGCCCAGGTGCTGCTGTATCGCACCCAGGATACCTACGACCAGCATCTGGATGATGTGGAGCGCATTTGTAAAGCCGCGCTCAACACCACCGACATCTGCTACGTCGAGCTGGCCACGGTTTACCAGAAAAAAGCCGAGCCCGAAAAACAGGCCGAGCTGCTCAAGCAAATGGAAGCGGGCTACAGCCGTGGCACCGTCACCGCACAACGCATCGACAGTGTTGCTCGCGTATTGGGTGATGCTTCGCTGGGCAAGACCGACGAGAAAACTGCCCAGGCGCTGCTGGAAAAAATCGCGCCTGGCTACCCGGCTTCCTGGGTCAGCCTGGCGCAACTGCTCTACGACTTCCCGGAACTCGGCGACGTCGACCAGATGATGAAGTACCTGGACAACGGCCGCGCCGCCGATCAGCCGCGCGCCGAGCTGTTGCTGGGCAAGCTCTACTACGAAGGCAAGTGGGTGCCGGCAGACGCCAAGGCGGCCGAAGCACACTTTCAGAACGCCTTAGGCCGCGAAGTGGCTGCCGATTACTACCTCGGCCAGATCTACCGCCGTGGCTACCTGGGCAAGGTCTACTCGCAAAAAGCGCTGGACCACTTGCTGACGGCAGCGCGCAACGGCCAGAAGAGTGCCGACTACGCCATCGCCCAATTGTTTTCTCAAGGCAAGGGCACCAAGCCCGACCCACTGAATGCCTATGTCTTCAGCCAATTGGCTAAAGCCCAGGGCACACCAGAGGCCAATGACTTGGCCACGCAGCTGGAAGCGCCGCTGACGCCTGAGCAACGCGCTCAAGGCCAACGCCTGGTGCAACAGGAACTGGCCGCACGCGGCACCCTGGCCCAGAGCACGCTGCAACTGCACGCCCTGCAAGAAGAAGACGGCGAGGAATCCCTATGAAGCTCAACCCATTCGTCAAAGCCGGCATCGGCCTGACCTTCGCCCTGCTGTGGTCGTGCCCGACCCTGGCCGCGCTGACCGAAGCCAAGAACTTCGGCCTGGAAGTCAAAGCCACCGCGCAGTCCGAAGATGACCGCGATCTCGGCACCCAGAAAGGCGGCGACGTCAACGGCGTCGGCCTCGACCTGCGTCCTTGGATCTACGGCGAAAGCGGTGCGTGGAGCGCCTACGCCATGGGCCAGGCTGTGGTGTCCAGCGACATCATCGAGACTGATACGCTGCAACAGTCGGCCGATGACCAGAACCAGCAAACCACCAACAACGACCGTAAGGCCAAGAAAAACTACCTGGCCATGCGCGAGTTCTGGGTCGGCTACAGCGGCTTCACGCCTTACCCCGGCGAGATCCTCAAGCTGGGTCGTCAACGCCTGCGCAATGACGACGGCCAATGGCGTGACACCAACATCGAAGCGCTGAACTGGACCTTCGACACCACCCTGCTCAAGGCCAATGTCGGCGTTGCCGAACGCTTCAGCGAATACCGCACCGACCTCAAGGAACTGTCGCCGAAGGACAAGGACCGTCAGCACTTGTACGCCGACGCGTCCTACCAGTGGACGCCGGGCCAATGGATCGGCCTGCGCGGCCACCACACCCATGACAACGGTAAGCTCGATTACCCGGAACCGGGCCAACCGACCGACTCGCTGGACAAGCGCGAGAACGGCGACCTGACCTGGCTCGGCATCGAAGCCAACAGCGACGCGTACAACTGGCGCAACACCAACACCGTCAACTATTGGGCGAGCATTACCGGCATGCAGGGCGACCGTGACACGGTCAACGCTTTGAAGGCCGACGGCACCCGTCCCGACCAGGCCAAGCGCAGCGACGACGTGAATGGTTGGGCCACCGACTTGGGTATCCGCCTGCGCCTCGACCCGCAGTGGCAAGTGGGTGCTGCCTACGCCCGCGCCAGCGCCGAATACGAACAGAACGGCCTGCAAAGCAACCGTTCGAACTGGACCGGCACCCAGTCCCGCGTGCACCGCTTCGGCGAAGCCTTCCGTGGCGAAATGAACAACATGCAGTCCATGAGTCTCTTCGGTTCCTGGCAGTTGCGCGAGGACTACGACGCCAGTTTGGTGTACCACAAATTCTGGCGTGTCGACGGCAACAAGCCGGTGGGCAGCAACGGCATCGATGCCGTGCAGAACAACACCGACGACGTGACCGGCGCGATCCTGTCCAGCACTTCCCTGCCGCTTGAAGACGGCAAGAAAGACCTGGGCCAGGAGATGGACCTGGTCGTTACCAAGTACTTCAAGACCGGCTTGCTGCCGGCCGCGCTCAGCCAGTCGATTGATGAGCCGTCTGCGCTGGTGCGTTTGCGTGCTGGTGTGTTCAAGCCCGGTGACGCCTACGGCAGCCAGGTTGACTCGTACATGCATCGCGCCTTTGTCGACGTGATTTGGAAGTTCTGATGGGAGCCTGCGCAATGATTCCTAAACGCTTGCTGGTGACCGCGATGCTGATGGCCAGCGCCACAGCTTTCGCCGATACCGCGCAGCAGGTCAAGGCGCCGACCATCGCCAAAGAACTGCAACAGGCCAAGACCTACACTATTTCCAGCCCGCCGACCGCGCCGCTGGAAATGGCCAAGCCGGCCCTGCCGGACCTGTCGGGCTACACCGCTGCTGCGATGCAAAAGAAGATCGTGCGTGGCAAAGCGGGCAAGATCAGCATCCGTCGCATGATGCAGGAAGACGCCCTCAAGGACTTCATTGGCGGTGACAACAAGATGGCCGAATGGGTGGTGCGCCAGCACGGCATTCCCCAGGCGATCTTTGTCGATGACGGCTACATGAACCTCAAGGACCTGCTGGGCAAGGTGCCCAAGCAGTACCTGAGCGAAACTTCGCCGGGCGTGTTCCTGGCCAAGTTGCCGATCGTGGTCGGGCGCAAAGGCATCCTGGAAATCGACAAGAAAACCCAGGAATTGCGTTTGTCCCAGGACGCCGGTTCGTTCCTGATCAACGATGGCCAGCTGTTTGTGAGTGACACTAAAGTCACCGGCTGGAGCGAAAAAGCAAACGGCCCGGCGCTGTTCAGGTCGGCCAAGGAATTTCGCCCGTTCCTGCTGGCTTGGGGCGGCACCGAGACGTACATCTCCAATACCAAGATGGCCAGCTTCGGCTACGCCAACAGTAAGTCGTACGGGGTGAGTATTTCCCAGTACACGCCTAACATGGCCAAGGTGCTCAAGCGTCCTGAGCCGACCGGTTGGATCATTGATTCCGAGTTCTCGGACATGTGGTACGGCTTCTACTGCTACGAGACCACGGGCTTCGTGATCAAGGGCAATACCTACAAAGACAACATCGTCTACGGCATTGACCCCCACGACCGTTCCCATGGCCTGATCATCGCGGACAACACCGTCTACGGCACCAAGAAGAAACACGGCATCATCATTTCCCGTGAAGTGAACGACAGCTTCATCTTCAACAACCGCAGCTACGACAACAAACTTTCAGGCTTGGTGATCGACCGTAACAGCGTGAACAACCTGATCGCCGACAACGAGATCTACCGTAACCACACCGACGGCATCACCCTCTATGAGAGCGGCGACAACCTGTTGTGGGGCAACAAAGTGATTGCTAACCGTCGCCACGGTATCCGCGTGCGTAACAGCGTGAACATCAAGCTGTACGAAAACACTGCCATGGCCAACGGCCTGACCGGCGTCTACGGCCACATCAAGGATTTGACCGACACCGACCGCGACATCGCCCTCGACCCGTTCGACGCCAAGGTCTCGCTGATCGTGGTCGGCGGTGAACTGGCGGGTAACGGCAGCGGGCCGCTGTCCATCGACTCGCCGTTGAGCATCGAGCTGTACCGCGTGTCGATGCTGGCGCCGACCAAATCCAGCGGCATCAGCTTTTCCGGTGTGCTTGGCGATCGCCAGGAAGAGATTCTCGACCTGCTGGTACGCCAGCAGAAAGCCGTGCTGATCGACCCTGTCGAACGCCAGACCGAAATGCAGGACTGAGGATGACCCTTATGCACCCACACATGATCAAACTGCTGAGCCTCTCGGGTCTGACCCTCGGCCTGCTCGCGGCCAGCCAGGGCGTGCGCGCCGACGAAATCAAGGCGCCGACCTTCACCGCCGAGCCGTGCTGCAGCCTGTGCCCGGCCGCCCATGATGCGCGCAACTACACCACACGTTATCAGCAGAACTTCACCACCCTGGTACAAGCCCAGGGCGACTGGCTGTTCCGTACTCAGGAAGATCTGCGTACCGAGTTCGACACCACCCCGTCCGGCTACAAGCGCATGCAACAACTGCATGACGCATTCAAGTCCAAGGGTGTGGAACTGGTGGTGGTCTACCAGCCGACCCGTGGCCTGGTAAACCGCAACAAGCTCAACCCCGAGGAAAAAGCCAAGTTCGATTTCGACAAGGCATTGGCCAACTACAAGACCATGCTTGGCCGTTTCGCCAAGATGGGCTACGTGGTGCCGGACCTGTCGCCGTTGACCAACGAGCAACTGCCGGATGAGCTGCCGGCCCACGATTTCTACTTCCGTGGCGACCAGCACTGGACCCCGTACGGCGCCCAGCGCACCGCGAAAATCGTCGGCGCCAAAGTGCGTGCCATGCCTGAATTCGCCGATATTCCCAAGCGCGAATTCGAAACCAAGCGCTCCGGGCGCATGGGCAAGACCGGCACCCTGCATAACATGGCCGGGCAACTGTGCGGCACCAGCTACGCGATCCAGTACATGGACCAGTTCACCACCGAGCCGAAGGGCGAAGCCGGTGACGGCGACCTGTTCGGCGATTCGAGCAACCCGCAGATCACCCTGGTGGGCACCAGTCACAGCGGCAAGAACTACAACTTCGCCGGCTTCCTGCAACAGGAAATCGGCGCCGATATCCTCAACGTCGCCTTCCCCGGTGGTGGTCTTGAAGGCTCGATGCTCCAGTACCTGGGCAGCGACGAATTCCAGAAGTCGCCGCCAAAGATTCTGATCTGGGAGTTCTCGCCGCTGTATCGCCTCGACCAGGAGACCATCTATCGCCAGATGATGTCCCTGCTCGATAACGGCTGCGAAGGCAAGACCGCGCAGATGGCCGCGAGCACCACCTTGAAACCCGGCAAGAACGAATTGCTGGTGAACAGTTCGAACAAAGACCTGCGCAACGCCAACCATCAGGTTGATATCCGCTTTGCCGACCCGTCGGTGAAAACCTTGCAAGCCACCCTCTGGTACATGAACGGTCGCCACGAGGACATCAAGATCGAGAAACCCGAAACATCCGATACAGACGGGCGTTTCGCCTTTGAACTGCGCACCGATGAAGACTGGGCCTCTCAGAACTTGCTGGCCGTGGAAGTGCAGGGCCCCGAAGCAGGCGCTGCCGCGCAGAAAGTCGAAGCGAAAATTTGCACACGCAACGTATTCCCAAGCGGCGGTCAAAAAACCGCATCAACGCATTGAAATAAGCGTGCAATGAGGTTACCTATGCAGAAGTTATTGATCCCTACGTTACTGGGCCTGGCGATGTTCGCAGGCTCCGTCAACGCCGCGGCACCCCTGCGTCCACCACAAGGCTATTTCGCACCGATTGAAGCGTTCAAGACTGGCGATTTCAAGAAAAACTGCGACACCATGCCGACGCCGTACACCGGGCCGTTGCAGTTTCGCAGCAAGTACGAAGGCTCCGACAAGGCGCGTTCCACGCTGAATGTGCAATCCGAAAAAGCCTTCCGCGACAGCACTGCCGACATCACCAAGCTGGAAAAAGACACCAGCAAACGCGTGATGCAGTTCATGCGCGACGGTCGCCCCGAGCAACTCGAATGCACCCTGAACTGGCTGGTATCGTGGGCCAAGGCCGATGCATTGATGTCCAAGGACTTCAACCACACCGGCAAATCCATGCGCAAGTGGGCGCTGGGCAGCATGGCCTCGGCCTATGTGCGCCTGAAGTTCTCCGACTCGCACCCGCTGGCCAACCACCAGCAGGAATCGCAACTGATCGAAGCCTGGTTCAACAAACTGGCCGATCAGGTAGTCAGCGACTGGGACAACCTGCCCCTGGAAAAAACCAACAACCACTCCTACTGGGCCGCCTGGTCGGTGATGGCAACGTCCGTCGCCACCAACCGCCGCGACCTGTTTGATTGGGCTGTCAAGGAATACAAGGTCGGCGTCAACCAGGTCGATGACCAAGGCTTCTTGCCGAACGAATTGAAACGCCAGCAACGCGCCTTGTCGTACCACAACTACGCCCTGCCGCCGCTGTCAATGATCGCCAGTTTTGCCCTGGTCAACGGTGTTGATCTGCGCCAGGAAAACAACAGCGCGCTCAAGCGCCTGGGCGACAAAGTGCTGGCCGGGGTGAAAGACCCGGAAATCTTCGAGCAGAAGAATGGCCAAGAGCAAGACATGAAGGACCTCAAGGAAGACATGAAATATGCCTGGCTTGAGCCGTTCTGCACCCTCTACACCTGCGCGCCGGATGTGATCGCGCGCAAACACGGGATGCAGCCGTTCAAGACGTTCCGCCTCGGGGGCGACCTGACCAAGGTGTACGACCCGGCGCATGAGAAAGGCGACAAAGGTTCCTGACCGGACTCGGTCCCCTGTGGGAACGGGCTTGCCCGCGATAGCTATATGACATGCAACATTGATGTCGTCTGACACACCGCTATCGCAGGCAAGCCAGCTCCCACACTGACCCAGTTCCGACAGTGAAATTGTTGTACCGCCCTCCCCCGAATTTCGTGGGGGGGTTTGGGGGGGCTCTGGCCCTTGACTGTCTGTTAAACATGGAGAGATCGGGATGGTTTTCTCGTCCAATGTGTTCCTGTTTCTGTTCTTGCCGATCTTTCTCGGTTTGTATTACTTGAGCGGGCAACGCTATCGCAACCTGCTGCTGCTACTGGCCAGCTACGTGTTCTACGCCTGGTGGCGAGTGGACTTCCTGGCGCTGTTCGCAGCGGTGACGCTGTGGAACTACTGGATCGGCCTCAAGGTCGGTGCGGCAGGCGTGCGCACCAAGCCGGCCCAGCGCTGGCTGCTGCTGGGCGTGGTGGTCGACCTGTGCATCCTCGGCTACTTCAAGTACGCCAACTTCGGCGTCGACAGCATCAATGTGATGATGAAGTCGGCGGGCCTGGAGCCGTTTATCCTGACCCACGTGTTGTTGCCGATCGGTATCTCGTTCTACATCTTCGAGTCCATCAGCTACATCATCGACGTGTATCGCGGCGACACCCCGGCCACGCGCAACCTCATCGACTTTGCAGCGTTCGTGGCGATCTTCCCGCACTTGATTGCCGGCCCTGTGTTGCGCTTTCGCGACCTGGCCGACCAGTTCAACAACCGCACCCACACCCTCGACAAGTTCTCCGAGGGCTGCACGCGGTTCATGCAGGGTTTCATCAAGAAGGTCTTCATCGCCGACACCCTGGCGGTGGTGGCCGATCATTGCTTCGCCCTGCAAAACCCGACAACGGGCGATGCCTGGCTCGGCGCGCTGGCCTACACCGCACAGCTGTACTTCGACTTCTCCGGCTACAGCGACATGGCGATTGGTTTGGGCTTGATGATGGGTTTCCGCTTCATGGAAAACTTCAAGCAGCCGTACATCAGCCAGTCGATCACCGAGTTCTGGCGTCGCTGGCACATCAGCCTCTCCACCTGGCTGCGTGACTACCTGTACATCACCCTGGGCGGCAACCGTAAAGGCACGCTGACCACCTACCGCAACCTGTTCCTGACCATGTTGCTCGGTGGCCTGTGGCACGGTGCGAACATCACCTACATCGTGTGGGGCGCCTGGCACGGCATGTGGCTGGCGATTGAAAAAGCCATCGGCCTCAACACCTCGCCGCGCAGCTTCAACCCCGTGCGGTGGGCCTTTACCTTCCTGCTGGTGGTAATGGGCTGGGTGATCTTCCGCGCCGAGAACCTGCACGTCGCCGGCCGCATGTACGGTGCGATGTTCAGCTTTGGCGAGTGGTCGCTGTCGGAACTCAACCGCGCCAACCTCACCGGCCTGCAAGTGGCAACTCTGGTGGTGGCCTATGCAACCCTGGCGTTTTTTGGCCTGCGCGACTTCTACACAAATCGCCCTGCCGAGAAGACCAAGCCAGCCGACCCGAGCCTGATCAAGGCCGTACCGGGCGACAACCCTGGCAGCATCCACGAGCCCGGTTTCACCGTGGGCCAAGATGCCGCCGTGCAACCGGCCTACTGGACCGCTGACTGGCCACGCTACGCCATGCGCGCTGCGGTGCTGCTGTTGTTCGTGGCGTCGATTCTCAAATTGTCGGCGCAGAGTTTCTCGCCGTTCCTTTACTTCCAATTCTGAGGGAGCCGACCATGACCCGTTCATTACGCGTCCTCTATATCGGCCTGTTCCTGGTGCTGCTGCTGGCCCTGGGTGCCTGGTCGCTGCGCAGTTTCTTCGGATTCAGCACCAATGCCGACGCGACCGTGCTCAACGGCCGTTGGACCAAGGCTGTCGAGACACACTACGACGAAGAGTTCCCGATCAAACGCCTGGGCACCAACCTGTGGGCAGCGCTGGACTATAAGCTGTTCAATGAAGGTCGCCCTGGCGTGGTACTGGGTCGCGATCACTGGTTGTACAGCGACGAGGAGTTCAACCCCACCGTCAACGAAGACCAGAACCTTGAAGGCAACTACGCGCTGGTCGAAGGCGTACGCCAGAAGCTTAAGGCGCAGGGCATTCAACTGGTGATGGCGATCGTGCCGGCCAAGGTGCGCCTGTACCCGGAACACTTGGGTGAGGTGAAACCGGCCAGCATCCACGCCAACCTGTACCAGGACTTCCACGCCCGTGTCGCCGCCGACAAGATCATCGCCCCCGACCTGCTTGGCCCACTGCAACAGGCCAAGCTCGCTGGCAAGCAAGTGTTCCTGCGCACCGACACTCACTGGACGCCGGACGGTGCTGAAATTGCCGCCAAGCAGTTGGCCAAGACGATTACCGAAAAGACCCCGCTGAGCGGCGAGCCACAACGCTTTGTCACCGAAGCTGAGAAAACCGAGCCGCACAAAGGCGACCTGCGCCTGTTCCTGCCCCTGGACCCGCTGTTCGAAAACCTGATGCCACCTAAAGAGCCGCTGGAAAAACGCGTCACGCACCTGGCCGAAACCAAAGGTGACGACGCGCTGTTCAGCGACAGCGAAACCCCGGTGGCACTGGTAGGCACCAGCTACAGCGCCAACCCCAACTGGAACTTCGTCGGTGCCCTTAAGCAAGCCCTGGGCAGCGACGTAGTCAGCTACGCCGAAGACGGCCATGGCCCGATCCTGCCGATGCTCAGCTACCTCAAAAGCGATGACTTCAAGAACAGCCCGCCACAGGTGCTGATCTGGGAGTTTCCTGAACGTTATCTGCCCGTGAACAACGAAATCGGCGATGCCGACCCCAAGTGGGTTGCGCAACTTAAACAAGCCGGTACGCGCCAACAAGACATGGCACAGAACACCCCAGTTAAACATCAAAAATCCGAGACGCCCGACCGGGCGCAAAACTGAAAGAGAGGTAACTCACATGACTTTCACTACAACTCCTCGTCGTCTCGCCAAAACCTTGGCCCTCGCCGCTGGCATGAGCATCGCTTCGATGTCGGCCTTCGCCGGTGATGCCGCCTTGTACGGCCCCGTCGCACCGAAAGGTTCAAGCTTCGTGCGCGTCTACAACGCCTCCAATCAAGAAGTCAGCGCCACCGTTGGCAGCACCAACCTGAGCGACGTCGCGCCACTGGCGAGCAGTGATTTCAGCTTCATGCCGGGCGGTGACTACAGCGCCAAGGTGGGCAGCCAGACCGTACCGGTCAAACTCGCCGCCGACCACTACTACACCCTGGTCAACAACGGCAGCGGCCAGCCACAGCTGATCGAAGAACCACCGTTCAAGAATAAGCAGAAGTCCCTGGTGCGCGTGCAGAACCTCAGCGACAAGGCCCTGGCCCTGAAAACCGCTGACGGCAAGACCGACGTGGTCAAGACCGTGGCTGCCAAAGGCCGCGGCGAGCGCGAAATCAACCCGGTGAAAGTGAGCCTGGCCTTGTATGACGGCGACAAGAAAGTCAGCGACCTGAAGCCAGTTACGCTGGAGCGCGGTGAAGCCGCCGTGCTGTACGTTACGGGTTCCGGTTCGAGCCTGTCACCAGTCTGGGTGAAACGCCCAGTGTCGACCCGCTGATCAATTTTTCGACCTGACTCCGTTCCCCTGTGGGAGCTGGCTTGCCTGCGATGGCATCACCTCGGTGTAACTGACAAACCGAGTCGTTCGCACCGCGGGCAAGCCCGGCGCCCACAGGCACCGAGGAGTCTGGTCGGACCGAGACAAAAACAAGAGTGAAACGACAAACCTTCGTAGCTCTGACCCAAATTGATTCAAGGAGAAACACATGATCCCAGTAATCCTTTCCGGTGGTAGCGGCTCACGTCTTTGGCCGCTTTCCCGTAAACAGTTCCCTAAACAATTCCTGGCGCTGACCGGCGAACACACGCTGTTCCAGCAAACCCTGGAACGCCTGGTGTTTGAAGGCATGGACGCCCCGATCGTGGTCTGCAACAAGGACCACCGCTTTATCGTCAACGAACAACTGGCGACCCGTAAGCTGGAATGCCAGCGCATCCTGATGGAACCGTTCGGTCGCAACACTGCGCCGGCCGTGGCTCTCACCGCGATGATGCTGGTCAACGAAGGCCGCGACGAGCTGATGCTGGTGCTGCCGGCCGACCACGTGATCGACGACCAGAAAGCCCTGCAACGTGCGCTGGCCCTGGCCACCGTAGCCGCCGAGCGTGGTGAGATGGTGTTGTTCGGCGTGCCGGCGACCCGTCCGGAAACCGGTTATGGCTACATCAAGTCCACCGCCGATTCGCTACTGCCCGAAGGCGTGAGCCGCGTGCAACAGTTCGTGGAAAAACCCGATGAAAAACGTGCCGTCGAGTTCGTCAAAAGCGGCGGTTACTTCTGGAACAGCGGCATGTTCCTGTTCCGCGCCAGCCGCTTCCTTGAAGAGCTGAAAAAGCACGATCCGGACATCTACGACACCTGCGTGCTGACCCTGGAACGCAGCGAGCAAGATGCCGACACCGTGTCCTTAGACGAAGCCACTTTCGCCTGCTGCCCGGACAACTCCATCGACTACGCCGTGATGGAAAAAACCCAGCGCGCCTGCGTGGTGCCGCTGAGCGCCGGCTGGAGCGACGTGGGTTGCTGGGCGTCGCTGTGGGCTGTCAACGACAAAGACATCCACGGCAACGTCAGCAAAGGCGACGTGGTGATCCAGGACAGCCGCAACTGCATGATCCACGGCAACGGCAAACTGGTGTCGGTGATTGGTCTGGACAACATCGTGGTCGTTGAAACCAAGGACGCGATGATGATTGCCCACAAGGACAAGGTCCAGGGCGTCAAGCAGATGGTCAACACCCTGAACGACCAGGGCCGCACTGAAACCCAGAACCACTGTGAAGTCTATCGCCCGTGGGGCTCCTACGACTCGGTGGACATGGGCGGCCGCTTCCAGGTCAAACACATTTCGGTCAAGCCGGGCGCGTGCCTCTCGCTGCAAATGCACCACCACCGCGCCGAACACTGGATCGTGGTCAGCGGCACGGCCGAAGTCACCTGTGACGAGAACGTGTTCCTGCTCACCGAAAACCAGTCCACCTACATCCCGATCGCCTCGGTGCATCGCCTGCGCAACCCAGGCAAGATCCCGTTGGAGATCATCGAAGTGCAATCGGGCAGCTATTTGGGCGAAGACGATATCGAGCGGTTTGAAGATATCTACGGCCGCTCGACGCCAGTTGAGCGTGGCGTGTCGGTGAAAACTATCGCGCAGTAAAACAGTCGTACAAGAAGCCCCCGTCCAGCCGACTGCGTCCCCTATCCGCAGCCGGTTGGGCGGGGGCTTTTTAGTTCACAGGCCGTTCAAGCCTATGCGCGACCGCCCCAGTTATTCGGGCTATAGGCATTGTAATTGCCCGTATTGTTAGTGCTGGCGCCCGCCACTTCATATTTGTTCTTGCCATATTCCTCCATAGTCCTACCGCCCCAGACCATAGCCCCTCCGAAAACTTTCGCACCTGCGCCACCACTGGTCGCAATTCTCGCGCCAGCCCCCTGCATCGCCGCACCTGCCACCGTTATGGCGGCCCCTGCGGCCTTGCCGTTATTCGAATCATCTTTAACGTGAAGCGCCGTTGAAAAATGCGAATTGACGCGATTGCTGATGCCTTGCATAAGCGTCTGGCGCAGATTCGTAAGCCCCAGGTTTTGCATACGGGGTAACCCGTTCGAGCTGACCTCCTGCTTGACCACTTGATTGGGTGTTCCCAGCACCGCAGGCGCTGGCGTGGATGCCAGCGAAACAAAAGGCGTCGGTACAGGGGCAAGGGTATTTAATACGGTCATAGAACATCTCACTTCGTAAGTCTACGGTTGAGTTCCTTCATGGCTAAGCGCGCAACTCCGTGCTCAAACTCTGTGGGAAAAAGCTCGAAACCGGTTCCCGTATCAAAGGAAATGCGTACACACCCGGGTCGTGCTTTGCGGCTGCTGAACAGACGCAATCCGGGGTTTTGATTGCCGTTACCTGCGACTGGCGTGATCGAATGTGTCGGCATCACACTCCTGGACAACCTTGCCCCCCACGCTCATCGCGGCGCCGAGGACTTTGGACAACGTCCCACCGCTGGTGGCCAGTTTTTGCCCAGCCTCCTGGGTGGCCATGCCGCCCATGTCAATACCAAACCCCTTGGCGTGCCGGGCGTTCATACCGCTGTTGCGCAGATCTGCTGAAGGCGCTTGCAGCAAGGTTTGCCCCAAGTTTGTAAGCTTCTGATTCTGCATACGACCAGACGGGCGTGAACCCGGCTCTTCGTTCGTTTGCCTGGACGCTCCAGCCGTATTCGGCGCTGGTGCTCGCTGAGCCGTGATGAGAGAGGTCACCGCCGACGCCAGGGCGGTGCTGACGGCCGGCACAAGAAGGGCTGCTGCAATCATAGTTTTTCTCACTAAATCAGACTGCGGTTGATAACCCTCCTGGTCAGTCGGTATTTCCCTATGCTGGCTCTGTGGAGAAAATGAGTTATCAGGTTCCCTGTAAACGAAAACCGATACCCGCGATAGGCACCGAGGCCACCCCGCAGGTAGGATGTTTTATCTGCTTATGAGGTTGTCATCATGTTCTTCGGCGTCCTGCTCATCGTCACTTGGTTGATTCTGCTGCTGCGCTACCCGGCCAAGGCCTTGCCGGTGTCGTTGGCTGCCGCCGTCGGCCTGGGTTTGGTCGCCGTTTGGGTGGTATGGCTGGACAATCGAGAAGCGTCGCAATTGGCCCGCCTGGAATTACGTATTGCCTACGCCGCCGAAGAATGCCCGGCCGACCGGCCGCTCAAACTGACCCTGAACAACGGCAACGACGTGCCCCTCACCGAACTGCGCTGGCGCGTCGCCGCTTATGCGCCGGGCGACACGGTCAACCTCGCCGACAATGTCTACGCCGCCCCGCGCTATCGCGGCCCTGGTGAGTTGCAGGCCGGCGCCACCTGGGACGATTGCCTGCCCACACCGCCTTTGCGCCCCGGCTACCGCCCGCAAACCCTGGCATTTCGTGCCGAGCACCTGCAAGGCAGTTTCTCGGACTGACAAAGGACTGACCCATGCCCAACGTACTCATCACCGGATGTTCAAGCGGCATTGGCCGTGCTCTGGCAGATACTTTCAAAGCGGCTGGCTACACCGTGTGGGCCAGCGCCCGCCGCCCGGAAGATGTCACCGCTCTCGCCGCCGCTGGCTTCAATGCCGTCGAACTGGACGTCAACGATCGGGTCGCCTTGATGCACCTGGCCGAGCAATTGGGAGAGCTGGACGTTCTGATCAACAACGCTGGCTATGGCGCCATGGGACCGCTGCTTGACGGCGGCACCGAGGCAATGCAGCGCCAATTCGAGACCAACGTGTTCTCCATCGTCGGCGTGACCCAGGCGTTGTTCCCAACCCTACGGCGCAGTAAGGGCCTGGTGGTGAATATCGGCAGCGTTTCCGGGGTACTGGTAACGCCTTTCGCAGGCGCCTACTGCGCGTCGAAAGCGGCCGTGCATGCATTGAGCGATGCGCTGCGTATGGAGTTGGCACCGTTTGGTGTGCGCGTGATGGAGGTCCAGCCTGGCGCAATCAACACCCACTTCGCAAAAAATGCCGGGGCCCAGGCCGAACTGTTGATCAATGAACAGTCGCCGTGGTGGCCGTTGCGCGACAACATCCGTGCGCGCAGCCAGGCCTCCCAGGACAAGCCGACGCCGGCCAGCGAGTTCGCGGCCGAGGTGCTCAAGGCCGTGCAGCAACCTCAGCCTCCACGCCTGTTGCGTTCGGGCAATGGCAGCCGAGCGCTGCCGTTGATGGCGGCACTGCTGCCCAAAGGTTTATTAGAGAGCGTCTTGAAAAAGCGCTTTGGATTGGAGCGGAGTTTGTAATGATCGACTACAGCGACTTTTTTGATGAAGTGATCCAGACCCATGTCGAGATCGAGCAATGGTTTGCCGGCGTTGCGCCGGAGGGCACTTTGCAGAGTTTGCTCGCGCGTTTCTCGCCGGCGTTCAGCATGGTTGCACCGGCGACCGGTACCCGGGTCAATACGGCCGGGGTCAATGCGCTATTCACCCGTTTGGGCGGCATGCGTCCAGGGTTGAAGATCACGTTGAGCGAGATGACCGGGATTGACCGGCATGCACGTGGCGCCACGGTGACTTATCGTGAACATCAGATCGACGACAGCGGCACCCAGACCGATCGCCGCGCCACGGTGGTGTTCGAGAAGCAAGCCAGCGGCGCGCTGTTGTGGCGGCATTTGCATGAGACTTTTATAGCGCAATGAGGTAACTGCCAGGCCGGGTCCTACAAGAAACAGCGAAATGCCTGACAGCATTACAACTAACCAATCCCCAGGCTCTTTCACCTCTGTTTACTCACAGGTGAAAGGATGCCCAGCGATTTCTTGCGAAGCGGTGTGCCGGATGCGCACACCACGACCCGCCAGCGACTGACCAGTCAGCTGGACTTGCCTAAGCTCTATCGAACACTCGATGCCGATCCGGCTATCGTCGGGGCCGGGGTGGTGCATATCGGCAGTGATTATCAGGTGACGGTGCTGCGTGAGTTTTTACCGTTATGTGGCGTCAAGCCCAAACGGGTGATTTTGCGGGAGGTGGCTGGGCCGATAATGACTGCCGATGACTATGCGGAGCTGACGGCAAGCTCGCCGCGTGAATCGCAGCTATGGCGAGAGGCATCGGGGATGGCTACCTCCTGTGGAGGGGCCGTAATTGGCTACATCATTGCGAAATCAGGAATCGCAGCAGCGCCTTTCAGCGCGGGTACCAGCCTTGCATTAAGCTACGTCGCTTACAGCGCTGCGACTGCCAGTGCCCTCCAGTGTGTCAATGGTTCATGGAGAGTCGCCAACGAATTGACCAATCCCGCCACAAACGACTATTACGACAGCCTAAGCTGGTACCAGGCAATGACCGTCGCCCTGGATGGCATTTCATTGGTCGGGGCAGGTACCACCACCTTCGCTACCGTCAAAACAGTAATGGCCATCAAGCGTGCGACTGGGCGTAATTCGACAGACATCTTGAGACGCATGAGTCGCCAGGAACGTGCAAAGTTAACGACCGAAGTGCTGCGACTGCAGAACCCTCGCCATCCCCGCGAAATGCTTCGCCTGAAGCAGCTGGCGGGGCAGCTACCCAAACGCTACAGCAACCCCCAATTGCGTTTGGGCATTCTCACTCAAATAAAAGACCAGGTTGGAGCGACATTGAGCGTTGGAGGCAGCACCTATTCCGGAAATATCAATCACATAGTCATTGGTCTCTATGAGGAGTTTTCCGACCATGACTTATAGCGTCGACCCCTCCCGTGAATATCGAATTTGGCGCCGTTACGCCTATCGGTTCTTACCCTCATGGGGCAGTGCTCTGCTGCTGAGCCTGAACAACATAGCGATCAACATGGCGCTTAGCTTGTCTTATTACGCAAAGGCCAATCATTTACCGATTGAGTTTTCTTTCGGGACAGGTATGGCACTTTGTCTGATTTTTTTAGCAGGTCAGATAATGCTATTTGAAGGCTTGCGTCACGCATTCCGAATACTCACACCCGTCGCCATCGTTAATACCTGGCTCGCGATTAGCTACCTGGCCAATCACCCGGCGACGCTGTTCAACTTATTCCCTTTGTTCACATCCCTGCTTTACATCTTGGTCCTCCACTCAAAGAACCACCGCCGCTATACCAGCATGCTCAGGGTAAAGCGCCGACGAAAAATCAGGTTTAAAGCACTATTTACCTAGACCCACCTCTTCATTTTTGCACTGCACCGACAATCACCGTGCAAGTAATCCCCGCTGCCAGCAACCCCCCCTCTGCCAGGCCGGGTCCTACAAAAAACAGCGAAATGCCTGACAGCATTACAACTAACCAATCCCCAGGCTCTTTCACCTCTGTTTACTCACAGGTGAAAGGATGCCCAGCGATTTCCTGCGAAGCGGTCGCCGGATGCGCACACCACGACCCGCCAGCGACTGACCAGTCAGCTGGACTTGCCTAAGCTCTATCGAACAATCGATGCCGACCCGGCTATCGTCGGGGCCGGGGTGGTGCATATCGGCAGTGATTATCGTGTGACGGTGCTGCGTGAGTTTTTACCGTTATGTGGCGTCAAGCCCAAACGGGTGATTTTGCGGGAGGTGGCCGGGGTGTTGATGACCGCCGATGACTACGCGCAACTGGCGGCAAGTTCACCGCGAGAGTCTCAGCTGTGGAAGGAGGCGTCGGGAATGGCGCCGGCGTGCAGTGGGGCCGCGATTGGAATCATCGTGGCCAAGGCAGGGATCGCGACGGCTGCGCTAAGTGCGGGTTCCACTCTTGCAATCACTTACATTGCTTATACAGCCGCGGCTGCATGCGGTGTGCAATGTGCCAACGGTCTGTGGCGAACCTACAAAGAACTTACCAACCCGGCAGAGAACGATTATTACGACAGCCTGAGCTGTTACCAGGCAATGACTTCAGCCTTGGACGGTATTTCGCTGGTGGGCGCGGGCAGCACGACGTTTGTCACGGTAAAAACCGTCATGACGATCAAAAACACCACAGGCCGCAGCGTCACTGACATTTTAAGACGCATGAGTCGACAGGAACGCGCAAACCTGACTCATGAAGTTCTGCGCCTGCAAATCCCCGCCATGCTCGCGAAATGATCCGGTTGAAGCAATTGGCTGGAAAGCGTCCAAAGCGGTTCAGCAATCCCCAACTACGTCGGGATATTCTCATTCAACTAGCCGATCAAGTGGGGGCGGTTATTGCGATAACTGGCAGCAGCCTCTCTGGGAATATCAACCAAATCGTCATCGCCTTATATGAGGAGTTTGACAACCATGAGCAGTAAAAACGAACCCACTCGGGCGCCTCAAACAGTGCGTCGTTACACCCAGCGTTTTGCTTTTACGGTGGGTACCGCAGTGTCCATGAACTTGGTCAGTCTCTCAGGCAACCTTTCACATAGCCTGTCGTATTACTCCCGAATAAATTATCTCCCCAGCGAATACTCGATAGCGGCGAGCCTGATGTTGTTAATGATAATTTGCGCTGGTTTGACCCTGGTAGCGGCAGGCTTACGCTTGGGGCCTGTTCTACTTGTCGGCGCCGCCGCCCTGAACGCTTTGCTGGCGGCAGACTACCTGGGCAACCACCGCGTTACTATGTTCGCGCTATTTCCGTTGTTTCAATCTCTGTTCTGCCTACTGTTGCTCAATACAAAAAACCATCGCCGCTTCGTCGGTATGTTGCGCGTCAGACGCCGGCGCAAAGTGAGGGCCAGAGCACTCGCGTATTAGTCAGACTCAATCGACCTGCAACTCTCGAACAATCACGGTGCAGGTAATGCCTGCCGCCAACAACACCCCTTCCGGCACTTCATCAATGTGAATCCGCACCGGCACGCGCTGCGCCAAACGCACCCAATTGAAGGTCGGGTTCACATCGGCAATCAGCTCGCGACTTTCGGGGTTGTCACGGTCGTAGATGCCGCGCGAGATGCTTTCTACGTGCCCCTTGAGGGTCTCGCCGCTCATCAATTGCATGTCGGCTTTGTCACCGACGTTGACGTGAGGCAGTTTGGTTTCTTCGAAGAACCCGTAGACCCAGAACGAGTTCATATCCACCACCGCCATCTTGGCTTCGCCGATGCGGGCGTAGTCGCCGCGATGCACATTCAGGTTGGTGACATAACCATCGACCGCCGCCACGACTTGAGTGCGTTTCAGGTTGAGTTCGGCCGCTTCCAATTGCGCCAACGCGTGCTGGTAATCCGCCAGTGCCGAGTCAGCGATGTTGCTGGCGTCTTCGCGGTTTTCCTTGGAAATCACCAGCGCATCCAGGTCAGCTCGGCGATGGGCGTTGACCTTGCGCATCTCCCAGGTGGCCTTGCGCGACGCCACCAGCGATTGCGCCTGCTTGACCGCAATGCGGTAGTGCTCGGGGTCGATCTGCATCAGCAGGTCACCCTTTTTTACCCGTTGGTTATCACGTACAGGCACATCGACCACTTCACCCGTTACGTCAGCCGCCACGTTGATGATGTCCGCACGCACGCGGCCGTCGCGGGTCCACGGGGTCTCCATGTAATGCACCCACAGCGTACGGCCAATCCAGATCGCCAAGGCCAGTACCAGCAAGGTCGCAAGCAGGCTGAAAAACTTTTTCATCGGGGCATTCTCAACGGTAGACGGTCAGCGCCAGGGCGCCAAACAGGCAAACGAACAGGCTCAGGCGCAGCAACGCCGGGTGCCAGAAAAAACGGTACAGGTCGAACCCGGCCAGGAAGCGATCCAGCGCCCAGGCCAGCACGGCCGCGATCAAAAACATCAGGGTCATGGTCGGCATGTACACGCCGTGGAAGGCGATTTCACGGGGCATGCGGAGATCCTTGCGTGGCGCCTTCGAGGGCTGCCAGTGGTGATTGCGGGTTCAAAAGCGAGGTGCGGATAAAGTGCAGATAGCTCTTCACCCGGCGCAGGGCCGAGGTGTCAAAGTGCGGGGCGAAGGGTTCGTCGGTGGCCTGCACGCGGCTGATCGCGTGGTCCACAGCGATCAGGCCACGCTCCAGGTTGCTCGCGCTGGGTTGCAGGAACAGGCGTACCAGCGAGCGGCCCATCACGCGGATCGCCTGGCGCCAGGGCTGGGATTCGGCGTACGCCGGGTGCACTGGCAAAATCGCCTGTTCCTTGCGCAACTCGATGATCGCGTGGCCGACTTCCAGCACCACGAACATCCAGCGCAACAGGTCGCGCTGCACGTGTGGCTGGCCGACGGCCAGGCCATAGGCCTGGTGCAGCAGGTCGCGGGTGCGGCTTTCGAAACTCGAGGCCAGGCCCTTGAGCTTGCCGCTGATCGCGTATACCACTTGCTCACGCAGGTCCTGCTCCAGGCGGCGCCACAACCAGCGACTGTTGGGCGGCAGGATGATCGCCCCCGCCGCCGCGCACACCAGCATGCCGATGACCATGGCGATGTAGTCGTTGATAAAGGTGTAGGGGTTGTAGACCGTGAGGTTGTCCGGCACCGAGCCGGTGCTGAAGAAGATCAGCAGGCCCACGCCTACGCCAGCGTATTGCGGGCGTGAAGCGAGGAAGGCGCCAAAGATGATCACCGGGGCGAGCATCACGCAGAGCAGCGGGAAGCCGTCGATCAAGGGAAATACGAAGAACATTTCGACAAAACCCACCAGCGCACCGATCAAGGTGCCGCACGCCATCTGGAATGCCATGCGCTTGGGGTTGGGTGTGGCGGCGGACAAGCCGACGGTGGCCGCCGCGATTAAGGTCATGGTTGCGCCGCTGGGCCAGGCGGTGGCGACCCAATAGCTGCCGAGCACGATCAAGATGAATGACGCACGAATCCCCGAGGCGGCGCAGGCCAGCCAATTGGTTTTCGGTATGAAGGTTTCGTCCCACTGCTCGCGCGCATGGCTGTGATCCGCGAGGGAGGCGTGGGTTTGCGCGTAGTTGTGCAGGTCATCGACAAAGCGGTAAAGCAGCTCGTAGGCGGTATGAAAATCCAGCTGTTCGGCTTCGCTGGGGCTCTGTTCCTGGAAGGTCGCGCGCAGGCTGCGGACCTTGGCGGGCAGGCCGTCCTTGTAGGCGCTCAATTGGTTAACCAGGCGCGCCGCGTCAGGGCTGGTGAGTGCGCGACCGGAGAAACCGTCGAGCACTTCGGCAAGATCCTGCAGGCCGGGTTTGATTGCCGCTACCACGTGGTCCGCCTCGTCGGTGCGTAGGCGTTCAAGCAACTGGTGCAAGGCGTTGAACCGCGTGGTGATACTCATGAATTCGCTGTTGAGGCGGCTCAGCCGACCATTGCGCCGGCGCATGTGCGGGTCTTCAAACACGGTGAGACTGCGCAGCCCTTCCAGGCCGATCGCTTCGGCGATAAAGCGTACATTGCTGGCCTCGAAACCGTCGCGTTCACTGCGCCCGCGCAGGCCATCGGTGACAAACAGCGCGAACACGCCAAAACGTTGGTACAAGGCGTTGCGCATGGCGGCGCTGCTTGTTTGCGGCAGGATCGCCGCGCTGACCAGCGCGGAACACAAAATCCCCAAGGAGATTTCCAGCACGCGCCACACCGCCGCCATAAAGGCGCCGTCCGGGTGGGCCAGGGCTGGCAAGCCGACCATCGCCGCCGTGTAGCCGGCCAGTACAAACCCGTAGGCGCGAAAGTTACGGTTGCGCGTCGCACCCGCGGTGCAGACGCCGACCCAGATCGCCAGCGCGCCGAGAAACAACTCGGTGTTCTGCGCAAACAGGGCAATCAACAACACCATCACCGCCGACCCCGCCAGGGTGCCAAGGAAGCGGTAGAAACTCTTGGCAAACACCTGGCCGCTCTGCGGTTGCATCACGATAAACACGGTGATCATTGCCGTGCGCGGTTGCGGCAGCTCCAGGCGCATGGCCAACCACAGCGTGAGGAACGCGGCGATCAGCACCTTAAAGATATACACCCAGGTCACACCGTCGCTGCGTGCCCAGTCGAAAAAACCACGGCGCCACTCAAGGGAATGCAGCCAGCGCAGCGGTGCAGGCAAGGGGGTCATCTAATCCTACTCAGTGATCAAACACGGCGAGCGCCGCCGGGGTCTTGCTCGGGAGGGTCTTGGTATCTGGCGGTACGTCGTCGCCGGCCTTGATACCGCCGCCCAGGGCGGTCACCAGTTCGGCATGGGTGGTCAGGCGTGCGGCCAGTACTTGTTGCTCAATCTGCTGCTGGCGGAACAGCAAAGTCTGGGCATTGAGCACATTGAGATAATCGGTGAGGCCGCGCTGGTAGGCGATCATCGCGATGTCGTAGGTCTTTTGCGCCGACGCCACCGATTGCGCGGCGAAAGAGGATTGCTTATCCATCGATTCACGGCGGATCAATTGATCGCTGATGGCTTTGAGCGCATTCACCAGGGTTTGGTTATAGCGCGCCACCGCGATGTCATAACCGGCACTGGCCTCACCCAGTTGCGCACGCAAGCGACCGCCGTCGAAGATCGGCAAGGTGATCGCCGGGCCAACGTTGTAGTTGAATTTCTTGCCCGCCAGGAACGCTAGCATGCCGCCGCCGGTGGCCACGTAGCCGAGGCTGCCGAGCAGGTCCACGTTGGGATAAAAGCCGGCGCGGGCCACATCGATACCACGCGCCTGGGCCGCAACCTGCCAGCGGCTGGCGACCACATCCGGGCGTTGGCCGAGCAATTGCGCGGGCAGGCTTGAGGGTAATGTCAGCGGTGCGGCCAGGGACAGTGTCGGGCGTTGCAATTGCACGCCCTCCCCCGGGCCTTTGCCCGCCAATGCCGCCAGCTGGTTACGGCTCAGGGCAATTTCTTCGTCCAGGGCGTCAAGTTGGCGGTGGGTTTCCGGCAGCGGGGTTTCAGCCTGGCTGACGTCGAAGTGCGTGCCGATCCCGGCGTTCAGGCGTTTGTTGGCCAGGTCGAGAATCTGCTGCTGTTGCGCCAGGGTGGCCGCGACGATATCGCGATTGGCGTAGTGCAATGACAGCTGGATATAGGCGCGCACCACGTTATTTTGCAGTTCGAGCTGGGCCTGGCGTGCTTCGGCGGCGCTCACATGCGCCAGGTCGACGGCACGCTCGGTGGTATTGCTTTCGCGGCCCCAGAGATCGAGGGCATAGCTCAGGCCGAGGGACGAATTATTGTCCCAGGTGTTGGCGCCACTCAATTCACCTGGGCCATAGAACTGATCCTTCGGCCAGTTGTGGCGCTTGAGGGTGGTGTCACTGTTGACCTGCAACGACTCGGCTGACTCGGCAATCCCGGCCATCGCCCTTGCTTCACGTACGCGTGCGGCGGCCATGGCCATGCTCGGGTTGTTTTGAGTGGCGAGGCCGACCCAGCGGTTGAGTTGAGGGTCGCCGTAGGCCTGCCACCATTGCGCGGTGGGAAAATGAGCATCCTTGGCGGCACTCTGGATCGCTTCGTCGGCGGCCAGGTTGTTGACGTTGAGGGACTGGCCTTGGGGGGCGATTCCTCCGGTTCCGATGCAGCCGCTGATTGCTAACGATAAAGCGCAAACACTGAGAGCCTTCAGCCCTCTGTTAATGAGAGTCTTCAGCTCTCTGCTGATGCGACGCGGCACGGCAAGCGAATTCCTGAGGTGGTGGTGCGAGGGAGGTGGCGCAATTCTAGGCGGCGCCATGAGAGACGATAAGCTGGTATTCCTGTGAATCTTTGTTACCGTTCCAGCGATAATCCGTTGGTAGGGATCACTGGACGGCGTAACTTTCTGTCACAATTTGTTATCTCCCTTGAGAACACTCCATGGACACTTTGCAAAACATGCGCGCCTTCAGTTGCGTGGCCGAAGCTGGCAGCTTCACCGCCGCCGCCGTGCAACTGGATACCACCACGGCCAACGTGTCGCGCGCGGTCTCCAACCTTGAGGCCCAT
Organism: Pseudomonas sp. RA_5y_Pfl1_P24; assembly: GCF_963970945.1. Taxonomy (NCBI): domain Bacteria; kingdom Pseudomonadati; phylum Pseudomonadota; class Gammaproteobacteria; order Pseudomonadales; family Pseudomonadaceae; genus Pseudomonas; species Pseudomonas sp. RA_5y_Pfl1_P24. The sequence continues at coordinate 162,862 of NZ_CAXAOJ010000003.1, forward strand.
CTGCAAACCCGCTTGCTCAACCGCACCACCCGCCGCATTGCGCTGACCGAAGCCGGAAAGCGTTATTTGTTGCGCTGCGAGCAGATCCTGGCCTACGTCGAAGAAGCCGAGGCCGAAGCCAGCGACGCCCACGCGCGCCCTTCCGGGCAGCTGAAAGTGCACACCATGACCGGCATCGGCCAGCATTTCGTGATTGACGCCATCGCCCGCTACCGCCGTACCCACCCGGACGTGACCTTCGACCTGACCCTGGCCAACCGCGTGCCGGACTTGCTCGACGAGGGCTATGACGTGTCGATCGTGCTCGCCAGCGAGCTGCCGGACTCGGGTTTCGTGTCGCAGCGCCTGGGCATCACCTACAGCATCGCCTGCGCCTCGCCGGATTACGTCAAGGCCAAGGGCTGCGCGCATCGCCCCCATGACCTGCTCAACCATGCCTGCCTGCGCCTGGTCAGCCCGGTGATCCAGCTGGACAAGTGGACCTTCAACGGCCCCGAAGGCCAGGAAAGCGTGGCGATCAACACCTCACCGTTTCTGGTGAACTCGGCCGATGCGATGAAAACCGCGATCACCAGCGGCATGGGCATCGGCTTGCTGCCGGTGTATGCGGCCATCGAGGGCTTGCGCAACGGCACCCTGGTGCGGGTGATGCCCAATTACCGCTCCCAGGAGTTGAACCTGTACGCCATCTACCCGTCGCGCCAGTACCTCGATGCGAAGATCAAAACCTGGGTGGAATACCTGCGCGGCTCGCTGCCGGAGATTCTGGCGGCGCACCAGGCGGAGTTGGTGGCGTATGAGTTGAGTGGCAGCCTCAGCGGCGCTCGGTTGGCGAACTGAGTCCTCTCACGCAACACCGATTCAATGTGGGAGCTTGCCTGCCCACTTTAGGTCGGCGGTGCCCTGACAATTGTTGGCAGGAATGTTAGCGTGCTTGGCATTCTTCCGTAGTCGATGAGCCCGCCTGCAATGAAAAAGACTGTCCTCGCCTTCAGCCGTGTCACCCCGGAAATGATCGAACGCCTGCAACAGGATTTCGAGGTGATTGCGCCCAACCCCAAGCTGGGCGATATCAACGCTCAATTCAATGAAGCCCTGCCCCACGCCCACGGCCTGATCGGCGTGGGACGCAAGCTGGGCCGCGAGCAGTTGCAAGGCGCGGGCAAACTGGAAGTGGTGTCCAGCGTGTCGGTGGGTTACGACAACTATGACGTGCCGTACTTCAACGAGCGCGGGATCATGCTCACCAACACCCCCGACGTCCTCACCGAAAGCACCGCCGACCTGGCCTTCGCCCTGCTGATGAGCAGCGCCCGCCGTGTGGCCGAGTTGGACGGGTGGACCAAAGCCGGCCAGTGGAAAGCCAGCGTGGGCGCGCCGTTGTTCGGTTGCGATGTGCATGGCAAGACGCTGGGCATCGTCGGCATGGGCAATATCGGCGCGGCCGTGGCACGGCGTGGACGCTTGGGTTTCAACATGCCGGTCCTGTACAGCGGCAACAGCCGCAAGCCGGCGCTGGAGCAGGAACTGGGCGCGCAATTTCGCAGCCTGGATGAACTGCTGGCCGAGGCGGACTTCGTCTGCCTGGTGGTGCCGTTGAGCGACAAGACCCGTCACCTGATCAGCACCCGCGAGCTGGGGTTGATGAAGTCCAGCGCGATCCTGATCAACATTTCCCGAGGCCCGGTGGTCGACGAGCCGGCGCTGATCGAAGCACTGCAAACCCAGCGCATCCGTGGCGCCGGGCTGGATGTGTATGAACAAGAGCCGTTGGCCGAGTCGCCGCTGTTCCAACTGAGCAATGCCGTGACCCTGCCGCACATTGGCTCGGCCACGAATGAAACCCGTGAAGCCATGGCCAACCGTGCGGTGGACAACCTGCGCAGCGCCCTGCTGGGTCAACGTCCGCAGGACCTGGTGAACCCGCAGGTGTGGAAGGGTTGACACAAATCCCCTGTGGGAGCGGGCCATGTACCACACAAAATACGGTTAAAGCCTGGCGCGCCCAAGTCGATAACCTTCCATAGATCGTCCTCCCTGATCCACAGAAGGTTTTTATGTCCACCACCAAAGCCCGCGCAGACTCACTTTCGCTTCTGCTCTTTACCTTGCGCAGCGGCAAGCTGATGGCCATCAACCTGCTGAAAGTCAGCGAAATCATTCCGTGCCCGCCGCTGACCAAGCTGCCGGAGTCTCACCCGCACGTCAAAGGCATTGCCACCCTGCGCGGTGCCTCGCTGGCAGTGATCGACCTGAGCCGTGCCCTAGGCGAAATGCCCCTTGAAGACCCCAACGGCGGCTGCCTGATCGTCACGGATGTGAGCCGTTCCAAGCAGGGCCTGCATGTGCAGGCGGTGAGCAAGATCGTGCATTGCCTGACCACCGACATCCGCCCGCCGCCCTATGGCTCCGGCGGTAACCGTGCGTTCATCACCGGGGTCACCCAGGTGGAAGGCGGCCTGGTGCAGGTACTGGATATCGAAAAAGTCATCCACGGTATCGCGCCGGCACCGGTCGAAGTGGCGCCTACCGACCTGACCATGGAAGAAGCCGAAGTACTCGGCCATGCGCGGATCCTGGTGGTCGACGACAGTCAGGTCGCCCTGCAGCAATCGGTGCACACCCTGCGCAACCTCGGCCTCACCTGCCACACCGCGCGCAGCGCCAAGGAAGCTATTGATGTGCTGCTGGAGCTGCAAGGCACGGCCGAGCAGATCAATGTGGTGGTGTCGGACATCGAGATGTCCGAAATGGACGGCTACGCCCTCACCCGCACCCTGCGTGAAACCCCGGACTTCCAGCACCTGTATGTGTTGCTGCACACCTCCCTGGACAGCGCGATGAACAGCGAAAAAGCCCGCCTGGCCGGGGCCAACTCGGTGCTGACCAAGTTTTCCTCGCCCGAGCTGACCAAGTGCCTGGTAGTGGCCGCCCAAACCGTGGCGCAACAGGGTCTGTGACCGAGTATTTCCAACTACTGCGCCGCGACCTGAGGCGCAGCCTGCCCGCCCCGCAGTGGCCGGCCAATACACAGTTGGATCATTACCGCGCAGACCTCGGCCCGGCGATTCACGCGGTGTTGCGCATGACCCAAGACCAGGGCGGTGGCCGCGTTCCCAACCTGGAAACCTGGCAGCGCCAATTCACCACCGATGCCGAGTTCGACCCCACGCTGTGCCTGGTGGCCAGCAACGGCGAGGGCATTCTCGGCGTGGCGCAGTGCTGGACCAGCGCCTTTATCAAGAACCTTTGCGTACACCCTTGCGCCCAGGGCCAGGGAGTGGGCCGTGCGTTGTTGCTGCACAGCTTCCAGGTATTCAAGCAGCGCGGCGAACCCTACGTGGACCTCAAGGTGCTGGAGAGCAACCTGCGTGCCCGGCAACTGTATGAAAGCGCGGGCATGGTATTTGTCCTACGGGATGTGGTCGCAGACGACTGACAGTCGCTGGCGCATAACTTGCTTCCAGAGTCCCTTAACGGTGAACAGAGGTAAAAACCCGTCACCGTTCCTGCGTGCCTTCTGACCTAGCCTGGTGACAGATCTGCCATGAACACTCACTTTTCCTGCGTCGGTTGCGGTAAATGCTGCACCGACCATCACGTGCCCCTGACACTCGACGAGGCCCGCCTGTGGGCGGCGGACGGCGGTAACGTCATCGTCCTGGTGGAAGGGTTCCTGGGTAATGGCCTGGGCCTGCCCCAGCAGCAACGCGAACATGCCGAGCGCCGTTCGGTGTTGGTACCCAGCGGTAACACCGAGGCGTTTGTGGCGATCACCTTTGCCGCCTACAACGCCGGACGCTGCCGGAATCTTGACGAAGACAACCTGTGCCGCATCTATGAACGCCGGCCATTGGTGTGCCGCATCTACCCGATGGAGATCAACCCGCACATCCCGCTGAACCCTGCCGCCAAGGACTGCCCACCGGAATCCTGGGAACAGGGCCCTGCGCTGATCGTGGGCGGTGAGTTGATGGACCTGGAGCTGGCTGAGTTGATCCGCCGTTCACGTCAGGCCGATCGCGATGACGTGCAGACCAAGGAAACGGTGTGCGCCTTGCTGGGCATACGGACCACGGCGCTCAAGGGGGATGGGTTTACCGCGTACCTGCCGGACATGGGCGCATTTGGCCAGGCGCTTGAGTCCGCAGCGAATCAGCCACCCGTGGCCAGCGAGTGGGTGTTCCATGTGTCGGGCCTGGACATCGCCGAACAGGTGCTGGACGCCGGCGCGCTGGTTGCGACTGAGGTGCCGGCCAACTATGCGTTTATTTCGTTGCGGGCGGCTTAGACTGTTCCGGCCTCATCGCGGGCAAGCCCGACTCCCACAGCAGACTGCGTGCCCCTGTGGGAGACGGGCTTGCCCGCGATAGCGATGGCGCTTTCAACACGAGACCGTTGATTTGCGTGACGCACTGGCTGGGGCTGGCACCGTCCAGTGCGACGCCAGCATGCTGGGCCTGTTGGACGCTCACGGTGCATTCAGCCGATAAGGCGCAAGAATCCGCTGATACTCGCCGTTGTGCATAAGGTGTTCGAGGGCGCGATTAAGCTCAGTACGCAACGCTGTATCGGTATTGCGCAGTGCAATCGCCACGCCCTCGCCCAGCAGTTCGGCAGACACGGCAGGGCCCAGGAAGTCGAAATCCGCACCAGCGACCGTGTCGAGCAAGGCGTTGCGGATTTCCACAGTGCCCTGCAGAGTGGCATCAATATCGCCTGCCACCAGGCTGCGCACCAATTCGTCGTTGAGCCAGAAGCTCTTGATGATCACCCCGTTGCGCGCCCATTGCGACCGGGCAAAGGCTTCGCGATTGCTGCCCAACAATACGCCAACGCGCTTGCCCTTGAGCGACGCTGTCGTTGGCATCAGGCCTGAGGTTCGATGCGCGACCAGGCGCGTGGTGAAGGGGTAGAGGATATCGCTGAAGCTCACCCAGCGCCGCCGCTTGGGGGTGGGCGCGATCCCCATGATTGCATCGAATTGGCGGGCATCAAGGTCTTCGAAGTTCTCGACCAACACCTGGTCGACCCAGGTGCAGCGCGCATTCAACTCCTGGCACAAAGCATTGCCCAGCTCGATATTCAGACCGACCAACTGCCCTTTCGGGTTACGGCTCTGGAAGGGGGGGAATTGCGCGGCAACGGCGAAGCGGATTTCGCGTCGCGGTTGATCAATGCCAGCAACGGCATCCACCGCGAGCAACAGGGCAAGCGCTACACAGAGCTGTATCAGGGCCACAGGAAACATCCTTTTCCGGAAAGAGCGCCGTCTGTTCAGCCTCGGTAAAAAGTCGAGGCAGAACAGAAGCGGTGCAAGCTTTCAAGAAACGATCGCGGGCCTACAAGCGGAAATTTCAGCGGGCGCTGTAGGTAGCATCCTGCAATGCGTGTTGCAGATTATTCCTAACGTTTACCCATCGAACGACGAGTACCCGGCGGCGCCATGCCAGGGGTCTTGGTGTGGCCGTTCTTGGCACCGTTTTTGTACCAGGGCTGGGCGTCACTTTTGCTGCCGCCCAGTTCACCCGGTTTGAAGGGAAACTTGAACGCCGGGATCTCGGCTTTTTCAACGCCGTCGGCGTTGGCCGAATCGACGAGTTCGGCCGCTTCAACAGAGGGGGGTGTCGGGGATTTCATGAAAGCTCCGGGGCATGCAGAAAATGATGTAGCCCCAGGTGAAGGGCCACATAGATAGGAAGTATACCTGTGCGACTCAGATCTTTGACCAACGTCGTACGAATGGTCAGGAGTTAACTGACGCAGCTGTCAGATAGCGGTCACTTTACTGACTGGGTCAGCAGGCTATAAATACTCCCACCTACCTCAACCCCTGCCTTGGCGCCTTACAGCATGCACATTAAAAGAAAAACTGTATTGACCGTGGGAGTCCTCGCAATTCTGGCTGTCGCGGCCTGGGCGCTGACCCGACCTGGCAAGCCCAAACTGGTTGCCTCCACCGCCGTGCCGGTAAGGGTCGTGAAGGTGGTGGAGCAGGACTTGCCGCGCTACGTGACCGGAATCGGCTCGGTGCTGTCGTTGCACAGCGTGATCATTCGCCCGCAAATCGACGGCATCCTCACTCGATTGCTGGTCAAGGAGGGGCAACTGGTCAAGGCTGGTGATCTGCTGGCGAGCATCGATGACCGCTCGATCCGTGCCAGCCTCGACCAGGCCAAGGCACAACGGGGCGAAAGCCAGGCGCAACTGCACGTGGCGCAGGTCAACCTCAAGCGCTACAAGGAGCTGAGCATTGATGATGGTATCTCCAAGCAGACCTACGACCAGCAACAAGCGCTTGTCAACCAGCTGAAAGCCACGTTACAGGGTAATCAGGCCGCCATCGACGCGGCCCAGGTGCAACTGTCTTACACACAGATTCGCTCGCCCGTCACCGGCCGCGTCGGTATCCGTAGTGTGGATGAAGGCAACTTCCTGCGCATGAGCGATGCCCAAGGGCTGTTCTCGGTCACCCAGATCGACCCGATTGGCATCGAATTCTCCCTGCCACAGCAGATGTTACCGACGTTGCAGGGCCTGATCGCAGCCGCTTATCCCGCCCGCGTGGATGCCTACCTGGGTGCCGATACCGAAGGCGACAACGCCGACCTGCTGGGCCAGGGCCGCCTGAGCCTGATCGACAACCAGATCAGCAGTACCACCGGCACCCTCCGCGCCAAGGCCGAATTCAGCAACAGCACACAGAAACTCTGGCCGGGCCAACTGGTGACGATCAAGCTCCAGACCGCCCTCGACCGCAACGCCCTGGCGGTTCCGCCAAGCGTGGTGCAGCGCGGCCTGGACTCGCACTTTGTGTACCGCGTCAACGGTGACAAGGTTGAAATCGTGCCGGTGCAAGTGGTGTATCAGGACAGTGAACGCAACATTCTCAAGGGCATCCAGGCGGGCGATGTGCTGGTCAGCGATGGTCAGTCGCGGCTCAAGGCGGGCGCCAAGATAGAGGTTCTCAAAGAACCACCCCAAGTGATCCAGACCGCTGACGTCAAGGTGCAGCCATGACGACATCCCGGGGCTCGATTTCCGCCTGGTGCATCGACCGCCCGGTCGCCACCCTGCTGCTCACCTTCGCCCTGGTGCTGCTCGGGCTGATTGCCTTTCCAAAATTACCCATCGCCCCACTGCCACAGGCTGAGTTTCCCACCATTCAGGTGACCGCACAGTTACCAGGCGCCAGCCCCGACACCATGGCATCGTCGATTGCGACCCCGCTGGAAGTGCAGTTCAGCGCAATCCCTGGCATGACTCAGATGACCTCCAGCAGTGCCTTGGGCTCCACTCTGCTGACCCTGCAATTCACCCTCGATAAAAGCATCGATACGGCTGCGCAGGAAGTGCAGGCAGCTATCAATACCGCTGCCGGCAAACTGCCGAGCGATATGCCGAGTCTGCCGACCTGGCGCAAGGTAAACCCGGCGGACAGTCCGATTCTGATCGTCAGTGTCAGCTCCCACGACATGCCCGGCACTGAACTGAGTGATTTGGTCGAAACCTTGTTGGCACGCCAGATCAGCCAGCTCGACGGCGTAGGCCAGATCAACATCACCGGCCAGCAGCGCCCGGCGATTCGCGTGCAGGCTTCTCCCGATAAGCTCGCCGCCATCGGCCTGACCTTGGCCGACATCCGCCTGGCGATCCAGCGATCCAGCCTCAACCTGGCCAAAGGGGCGCTATACGGCAAAAACAGCGTCTCGACCCTGGCAACCAACGATCAGCTATTTCACCCAGATGAATACGGCGACTTGATCGTCTCCTACAAGGATGGCGCCCCTGTTCAACTGCGCGACGTCGCCAAAGTCGTCAGCGGATCGGAAAACGCCTACGTTCAGGCGTGGGCCGTCGACACGCCTGGCGTTAACCTGGTAATTACCCGCCAGCCCGGCGCCAACATCGTCGAGACCGTGGAGCGCATCCAGGCCGAATTACCACGGCTGGAGGCCATGCTGCCGGCATCGGTGCAGGTCAGCGTGCTGATGGACCGTACCACCACCATCCGTGCCTCGCTGCACGAAGTGGAAATGACCTTGTTGATCGCCGTATTGCTGGTGGTCGGGGTGATGGCGATTTTCCTGCGCCAATGGTCGGCAACCATGATTGTCTCCAGCGTGCTGGGCGTATCGTTGATCGCGAGTTTTGCACTGATGTACGTGCTGGGCTTCAGCCTGAACAACCTGACCCTCGTAGCCATCGTGGTGGCCGTAGGCTTTGTGGTGGACGATGCGATTGTGGTGGTGGAGAACATCCATCGCCATCTTGAGACCGGTATGGACAAGCGCGAGGCGGCGATCAAGGGGGCCAGTGAAATTGGCTTTACCGTGGTGTCTATCAGTGTGTCCCTGGTGGCCGCCTTTATTCCGCTGCTGTTCATGGGCGGCGTAGTCGGCAGGCTGTTCAAGGAGTTTGCCTTGACTGCCACGTCGACCGTCCTGATTTCCGTCGTGGTGTCCCTGACGCTGGCGCCGACCCTGGCGGCATTGTTCATGAATGCACCGAACCACCGCGCGCATGACAAACCCGGCTTTGGTGAAAGACTGCTGGCAGCCTACGAAAGAACCTTGCGCCGCGCCCTGGCCCACCAGCGCACCATGGCTGGCATCTTCATGCTGACCCTGGCGCTGGCCGTGGCCGGCTATGTGTTTATCCCCAAGGGTTTCTTTCCGGTGCAGGACACCGGTTTTATCCTCGGCACCAGCGAGGCGGCGGCGGACGTGTCTTACCCGGACATAGTCGCCAAGCACAAGGCGCTGGCGCAAATCATGAAGAATGATCCGGCTGTGCGAGCGTTCTCCCACTCCGTCGGTGTAACCGGTAGCAACCAGACCATCGCCAACGGGCGCTTCTGGATTTCCCTCGTACCCCGAGGTGATCGGGATGTGTCCGCCAGCCAATTCATCGACCGCATCCGACCCAAGCTGGCCAAGGTGCCTGGCATCGTGTTGTACCTGCGCGCGGGCCAGGACATCAACCTCAGCTCCGGCCCAAGTCGTAGTCAATATCAGTACGTGCTCAAAAGTAGCGACGGCGCGACGCTGAATACCTGGACCCAACGCCTGACCGAAAAACTGCGTTCCATTCCGGCGTTCCGCGACATATCCAATGACCTGCAACTGGGCGGCAGCATCACCCACATCACGATCGATCGCCGCGCTGCCGCACGGTTCGGGCTCACCGCCACCGACGTCGATCAGGCGCTGTATGACGCCTTCGGCCAACGCCAGGTCAATGAGTTCCAGACCGAAATCAACCAATACCAAGTGGTACTGGAATTGGACACCCAACAGCGCGGCAAGGCCGAAAGCCTGAATTACTTCTACCTGCGTTCGCCGCTGACCAATGAAATGGTGCCGCTGTCGGCATTGGCGCGCGTCGAAGCGCCCACTGTTGGGCCGCTTTCCATCAGCCACCACGGCATGTTCCCGGCCGCCAACCTGTCGTTCAACCTGGCGCCCGGTATTGCGTTGGGTGATGCGGTGATTCTGCTCAACCAGGCTAAAAACGAGATCGGCATGCCGGCTTCGATCATCGGCAATTTCCAGGGTGCGGCGCAGGCCTTTCAGAGTTCGCTGGCCAGCCAGCCGTGGCTGATCCTTGCGGCATTGGTGGCGGTCTATATCATTCTCGGCGTGCTGTATGAGAGCTTCGTGCACCCGCTGACGATCATCTCGACGTTGCCCTCGGCAGGCCTGGGTGCGCTGGTCATGCTGTGGCTGTTGGGCCAGGATTTCTCGATCATGGCGCTGATCGGCCTGGTGCTGTTGATCGGCATCGTCAAGAAGAACGGTATCCTGCTGATCGACTTCGCGCTGGACGCCCAGCGCACGCGTGGGTTGTCACCGCAGGATGCGATCTTCGAAGCCTGCATCACACGGTTCCGACCGATCATCATGACGTCCTTGGCCGCGCTGCTCGGCGCCCTGCCGCTGATGCTCGGCTATGGCGCCGGTGCGGAGCTGCGCCAGCCGCTGGGCATCTCGGTGGTCGGCGGGCTGCTGGTCAGCCAGGCGCTGACGCTGTTCACCACGCCGGTCATATACTTGTACCTTGAGAAGTTTTTTCACAGGCCCAAACCAACACCTGCGTTGGCGACCACACATTGAGGCTGGGGCCCCGCCCTAGAGCAAAAGGCTCATGCGCGTCCTGATTATTGAAGACGAAGAAAAAACCGCGGACTACCTGCACCGCGGCCTGACAGAACAGCGCTACACCGTCGATGCCGCGAGCTGCGTTCGCCACTGACCAATCTTATCGGCCAGACCCAGGTGGCGCTGACCCGAGGGCGTTCGACCGAGCATTATTTCGAGGTACTGCAATCCAACCTCGAAGAGCTGGAGCGCCTGCGCTCGATCATCAATGACATGCTCTTCCTCGCCAGCGCAGACCAGAGCAGCAAGGCCACCAAGCTGATCGAAAGCTTTTATCGGGTGGATGCGTCACGCAGCAACAGCGGCGCGAATCATGGACTGGGCCTGGCCATCGTCAAGGCGATTGCGCTGATGCACGGCGGCGATGTGTTTGTGCGCAGCAAGCACGGTGGCAATACCTTCGGCATCACCCTTCCCGTGTAGCCCGCTCCCACAGTTTGTTCGATGTACATCAGAGAGAGAGATCAGGCAGCCCGACTGTTGCAGTTTGGGCAACAGTCATTATCTTGTTACACTCTGTATCGTACCGCTCACCTGCGTTAATTTGACGCATCGATGAGCGCGACGGCAAAGGCAGCTTGCGCTTACCCGAATTTCCCTCGACTTATTTCCAGGGCTCTATACTGGGAATCTGTCTTAAAGCCGCTGACTTCAGCGGCTTTTTTTTGCCGTAAAAAAGGCCAGGCACACCCCCACGACATTGGCCGTTCCAGATTGACCAAAGGAGCTCCACCGGTGAAGAACTCGCTGACGTTCACCCCGTTATTCCTCGCGATTGCAGCAACGATTGCCCCTCTCGCCCATGCGGCAGACACTCCCCCTGCCGATGGCTTTGTCGAAGGTTCCAGCCTCACGCTAAACGCCCGCAATTACTACATGAACCGCGACCGGCGCGACATCCACACCGATGACAGCAAAGAATGGGGCCAGGGTTTCATTGGCACTTTTGAATCCGGCTACACCCAGGGCACTGTCGGCTTCGGCCTGGACGCTCAGGCCATGCTTGGCCTCAAGCTCGACGGCGGTGGCGGCACTGATGGCTCCAGCATCCTTCCCTACGGCAGCGGCAACGGCAAGGCACCCGGCTCGTTTTCCACAGCCGGTGGCACCTTGAAAATGCGTGCGTTCGATACCGAGCTGAAAGCCGGCGACCTGTTTCTGAATAACCCGGTGATCGCCGGCGGCATGACGCGCATGCTGCCACAGACCTTCCGCGGTGTGAGCCTGGCCAACCACAGCCTGGATGGCTGGATGTTCGAAGGTGGCCAGGCCAGCTTCACCAAGCTTTATAACCAGAGCGGCCACCGGCGCATCGGCACCAGCTACGGCGCTCTGCCGAACAACGCGGACAGCCAGCACATGAACTGGGCAGGCATGTCGTTCAGCGGCATCGATGGGCTGACCAGCAACCTCTACGCCTCAGAACTCAAGGACGTGTGGAACCAGTACTACTACGACCTGGATTACACCTACGTGGTGAACGAGATGATCAGTCTCAACCCCGGCCTGCACTACTATCACACTCAGGACACCGGGCAGTCGCTGCTGGGAGATATTGATAACAATACTTACAGCCTGCATTTCACCGTGAACGCGGGTCATCACAGCGTCACCGCCGCCTACCAGCGAGTCAATGGCAACACGCCGTTCGACTACATTGCCCAGGGCGATAGTGTGTACCTGGACAACTCCCAGCAATACTCCGACTTCAACGGCCCCAACGAACGCTCGTGGAAGCTCAAGTACGCCTATGACTTCGGCGGCCTGGGCCTACCCGGCCTGAGCACGGCCGTGTCCTATATCAGCGGCAAGACCGACCTGACCAAGGTCGATCCGCAAAGCCGTGGCTACAGCGCCTGGTACAGCGCTGACGGTAAGAACGCCAAGCATTGGGAACGGGATATCGATGTGAAATACGTGGTACAGGGCGGCAAGGCCAAGGACTTGGCATTGCGCCTGCAATGGGCGGTCAACCGGGGCAGCAACGGTTACTCAGCGGTGGATCGGGATGTGGATGAATATCGGGTGATCGTCGACTATCCGATCAACGTGTTCTGACACTCTCATTTCTTTCGCGGCGATTATTTGATTTTCATCGGGTAGAGCTAAACTGCCAGTATTTTCCCTGCTGAAGCCTGCGCGATGAGCCAACGCCGCACTCGTACCCTGCCTGCGCGCCCGGAGCTGTTACTGATTCTGGGCAGCGGTTTCACCGTGACCCTGATTGTGATCATTGTCGCGGCGCTGTTGATTCGTGAACACGCCAGCACCTTGCAGGCCGCTCAACGCTCGACGAGCAACATCACACAACTGATCAACGCCGACGTGTTGCGTAACGTCGAACTCTATGACTTTGCCTTGCAGGGATTGATCACTGCCAGGCAGCGTCAGGACTTGTCCCAGGCATCGGCGGTCATTCAGCACCTGGTGCAGTTTGATCAATCCATCGCCGCGCCTTTCAAAGGCGAGGTCCTGCTGTTGGATGCCAATGGTTCAGTGATCGCAGACTCATCGACACTCACGCCGACACCGCGTAATTTCGCCAGCCGTGACTATTTCCTGGCACACAAAAACGCTGAGCAAACGGGGTTGTCCATCAGTCGTCCATTCCGCATCCACTGTCACTGCGATCAAGTGTGGCGCATTGCATTCAGCCGGCGCGTATCCGGCCCCAATGGCGAGTTTGCCGGCGTAGCGGTAGCGACCATGCGCCTGGCTTATTTCGACCAACTGTTCAGTCGCCTGACGATCGGCAACGGCAGCTCGGTCAACCTGCTCAACAACCGCGGCATTCTGTTAGCCCAGCAACCACTGCTGGAGCGCGACATGATTGACAAGGACCTGAGCGATCGTCCGAACTTCAAACGCATGCTCGATGAAGGCAGCGGGAGTTTTCAGGCCATCTCGACCATCAACGGCAAGGAGCGCCTGTATACGTTCACTAATGTCGGGGCATTGCCGCTGATCGTGGTGGTGGCGCTGTCCAGCCAAGACGTGCTCGCGCCATGGAAGCGCGCCGCGCTGCTCACCAGTGGGGCCACCGGCATCCTTTGTATTGGCGTGTTATGGCTGACCTGGATGCTGCGCCGGGAACTGCGGCGCCGTTATCGCGCTGAACGTGTACTGTCAGAACTGGCAGCCACCGATGCCCTGACCGGCCTGGCCAACCGCCGTATCCTCGACGAACGCCTGCGCCTGGAATGGGAGCGCGCCCAGCGCTCGGCCGAGCCACTGACGGTGCTGATGATTGACGTAGACCACTTCAAAGCCTTCAACGACCGCCACGGCCATCACGGTGGGGACGAAGCGTTGCGCACCGTGGCCCAAGTGATCGTCAGCAACATCCGTCGCCCTGGCGACCTGGCCGCGCGCTATGGTGGAGAAGAGTTTGCAGTGGTGCTGCCGCATACCGATGCCAAGGGCGCCAGGGTGATTGCCGAGCACATCCGCAGCAGCATCGAGCATTTGCCACGGGTGGCAGGGGATGAGCGGCCGATTACCGTGAGTATCGGCGTGAGCACTTGGGACAAGCGCAGTCACATGTCGCTGGAGGCGTTGTTGTTGAGTGCGGATCGGGCGCTGTATGAGGCCAAGCACAGTGGGCGCAATAGAATTGTGGATGCTGCATCCCTGCGGGATGTGTGAGCCCGGTCAATGTGGGAGCTGGCTCGCCTGGGATGCAGACGACTCGTTACTGCAGGCACACTGAGGTGATCCCACCGCAGCCCCGCTGGGGCTCGACAGCCCCACATTCGAGTTGCTTTGCTCTCAGAAACAGCGCACATAAAAAAAGGCTACCCAAAGGCAGCCTTTCAAAACTAAAGAAAGAGAGTTGTTACTTACACCGCCGCGACGGGACGCATGTAAGAGATCGGTGCGGTGCTGGCATCTTCGAAGGTCACAACTTCCCAAGCATCTGTCTGCTCAATCAACTTGCGCAGCAGCTGGTTGTTAAGGGCATGGCCCGACTTGAAGCCTTTGAACTCGCCTATCAGGCTATTGCCCAGCAGGTAGAGGTCACCGATTGCATCGAGGATCTTGTGCTTCACAAATTCGTCTTCGTAGCGAAGGCCGTCTTCGTTCAGTACACCATCCGCGTCGACCACAATGGCGTTTTCAACGCTGCCGCCGAGTGCGAGGTTGTGCTTGCGCAGGTACTCGATGTCACTCATGAAACCAAAGGTACGGGCGCGGCTGACTTCTTTTACGAACGAAGTGCTGGAAAAATCCACGCTTGCACTTTGTGTGCGGTCACGGAATACCGGGTGATCGAAATCGATCTCAAAGCTCACTTTAAAGCCTTCGAACGGGACGAAGGTGGCGCGCTTGTCGCCGTCTTCTACTGTCACTTCCCGCAGAATGCGAATGAACTTCTTGGCTGCGTCCTGTTCTTCCAGGCCGGCAGATTGAATCAAGAATACGAAGGGTCCAGCGCTGCCATCCATGATCGGGACTTCGGACGCGGAGAGCTCGACGTAGGCGTTATCGATGCCCAGGCCAGCCATGGCCGAGAGCAAGTGCTCCACCGTGTCCACTTTGACGTCACCGTTGACCAATGTGGTCGACATCGTGGTTTCGCCAACGTTTTCCGCGCGAGCAGGAATCTGCACCACAGGGTCCAGGTCGGCACGAACAAACACGATGCCGGTGTCGACAGGTGCAGGTTTGAGGGTCAGGTATACCTTCTCCCCGGAGTGCAGACCTACACCTGTGGCACGGATAATATTCTTCAGGGTGCGTTGTTTAATCATGGCTTGGACCGCTTGAGCGCAAATTGCGAACTGGTATCAACAAAGGCTGGCGATAATAGCAGACCAGACCTTTGCTGAACACCAATCACCTTCATAGCCCTGATACATTCCATCAATCGGCCTGACGACGCAAAAATGCCGGGATGTCCAGATAGTCCAGATCATCTTGCGGATTCGGGCTACGGGACGCAGCAGCACCGGCCTGAGCCTGGTTGCGCATCACGGTCGGACGGTCCAGATCACGGTAGTTCACCGACGGCAGTTCCTGGCGCGAAGGCGCTGGAGCAGCAGCCGCTTGGCTGTTGTGGCTGGTATGAACGGTATTGTCGATCACCTTTACAGGCTTCTCGATTTTAGCGCCCAGGCCGGTCGCAACCACGGTCACGTGCAATTCATCACGCATGTCTGGATCGATAACGGTACCGACTTTGACCATCGCGTGCTCGGAAGCGAAGGCTTCGATGATGCTACCCACGTCGGAGTACTCACCCAGGGACAGGTCAGGACCGGCGGTGATGTTCACCAGAATGCCGCGTGCGCCTTGCAGGTTCACGTCTTCGAGCAACGGGTTGCGGATGGCCGCCTCAGTCGCTTCACGTGCACGGTTCGGACCGCTGGCGCAGCCAGTGCCCATCATCGCCATGCCCATTTCGCTCATGACAGTGCGTACGTCGGCAAAGTCGACGTTGATCATGCCTGGGCGCTTGATGATGTCGGAGATACCGCGAACGGCACCGGCCAGTACATCGTCAGCCTTGGCGAACGCGGACAGCAGGCTTGCGTCCTTGCCCAGGATGGTCAGCAGCTTCTCGTTGGGAATGGTGATCAACGAGTCGACGCTTTCAGACAGCAGACGGATGCCTTCGTCGGCGATCTGCATGCGCTTGCGACCTTCGAACGGGAACGGACGGGTGACGACAGCCACCGTCAGAATGCCCATTTCCTTGGCCACTTCGGCAATGATCGGCGCAGCACCGGTACCGGTACCGCCGCCCATGCCGGTGGTGATGAACACCATGTTGGTGCCTTGCAGCACTTCAGCAATACGCTCACGGTCTTCCAGCGCGGCTTGACGGCCGACTTCCGGATTGGCGCCAGCGCCGAGGCCTTTGGTCACGGCTGTGCCCAATTGCAGGATGGTCCGCGCGCCGATGCTTTTCAGCGCCTGGGCATCAGTGTTGGCGCAGATGAATTCAACGCCTTCAATGTTGCTCTTGACCATATGGTTCACAGCGTTACCGCCGCCACCGCCGACACCGATCACTTTGATGACCGGGCTAGCGGGGATGTTGTCTACGAGTTCGAACATGTTCCCTCTCCTTTCATTTTCTCTAGTTTTTTCGCCTACTGCTTTACATCAGCTACAAGTTGCAAGCTATTAGCTGCAAGCTTGAAGCGTGTTACTTGAAGCTTGTAACTTGCCGCTTGAAGCTACTTCTTTAGAAGTTGCCCTTGACCCATGCCTGCAAACGCTCGAACAACGGCGCTTTCGCCTCGTCGTCGCCGCGGTAACTGTCACGGTTGCTCGGGCCCGACAAGGAAATGCCGTCGGCCTGCTTTTGCAGCCCGTACAACAGCAAGCCCACACCGGTGGAATAAATCGGGTTGCGTACCACGTCGCCCAGGCCTTTGACGCCATGGGGCAAGCCCAGGCGGACGGGCATGTGGAAGATTTCCTCGGCCAGTTCGACCGCGCCTTCCATCTTCGAGGTACCACCGGTCAGCACGATGCCGGCCGGGATCAAATCTTCGTAGCCGCTGCGACGCAGTTCAGCCTGGATCAGGGTGAACAGCTCGTCGTAGCGCGGCTCGACCACTTCGGCCAGGGCCTGACGCGACAATTCGCGCGGTGGACGGTCGCCCACGCTTGGCACTTTGATGGTCTCGCCGGCACCGGCCAGCTTGGCCAGGGCGCAGGCGTAGCGGATCTTGATTTCTTCGGCGTACTGGGTCGGTGTACGCAGCGCCATGGCGATGTCGTTGGTCACCTGGTCGCCGGCAATCGGGATCACGGCGGTGTGACGGATCGCACCCTCGGTGAAGATCGCGATGTCGGTGGTGCCGCCGCCGATGTCGACCAGGCATACGCCCAGTTCTTTTTCATCGTCGGTCAGTACCGAGTAGGCCGAGGCCAGTTGCTCGAGAATGATGTCGTCGATTTCCAGGCCACAGCGGCGCACGCATTTCTCAATGTTTTGTGCAGCGTTGACGGCGCAGGTCACCACGTGGACCTTGGCTTCCAGGCGCACGCCCGACATGCCCAGAGGCTCACGAACGCCTTCCTGGTTATCGATCACGTAGTCCTGCGGCAGGGTGTGCAGCACGCGCTGGTCAGCCGGAATCGCCACGGCCTGGGCAGCGTCGAGTACACGCTCAAGGTCAGCCGAGCTGACTTCGCGGTCGCGAATCGCCACGATGCCGTGGGAGTTCAAGCTGCGGATATGGTTGCCCGCCACGCCGACAAACGCCGAATGGATCCGGCAACCGGCCATCAGCTGCGCTTCTTCGATAGCGCGCTGGATCGATTGCACGGTGGACTCGATGTTCACCACCACGCCCTTCTTCAGGCCACGGGACGGATGCGTGCCAATACCGACGATTTCGATCGTGCCGTCTTCCCCGACCTCGCCCACCAGCGCCACCACTTTGGAGGTGCCGATATCGAGACCGACGATCATTTTGCCGCTTTGCACGTTTGCCATGGGTCCTGCCTCTTCTTAATTCTTCGCGACAGCGGGTTGCGCTGCCGTGGGCGCAGCCGGTTCACGCCAGCCGACGGCAAGGCCGTTGGCGTAACGCAGGTCGACGCTCGCAATGTTCGTAATCTGTTCTTTCAAGGTCTTGTCATAGATGGCAATGAAGCGGCGCATCTTTTCCACCAAGTGGTCGCGTCCCAGCAACAACTGGATGCCCGGGCCGGAACTGCCAGCCCCGGTCGTCAAAAACCAGCTGCCCCGTTCACGCAGTTCCAGGCGTGCAATGGAGAAGCCCAGTGGCCGCAGCATCTGGCTCAAGGCCTGGTACTGCTGCATCACTTGCTGCTGCGCCCGCTGCGGCCCGAACAACTGCGGCAGGTGCTCGTAGTTGGCCAGCTCTCGCGGGGTGAACGCCTGGCCCTGGTTGTTCAACAGTGCTTCATCACCCCAACGGGCCACGGGCAGTTGTTCTTCCAGGCGGATCGTTACCTGGTCCGGCCATACACGGCGGACTTCGGCGTGGGCGATCCACGGCATCTGTTCCAGCTCCGCGCGCATTCCGGCCAGGTCGATGGTAAAGAAGCTCGCCGCCAGGTACGGGCCAATACGCTGCTGTACCGCTTGCTGGCTGATGTAGCTCAAGTCGCCCTGCACACTGATCTTGGTGATCGGCCGGTCGGCGTACGGCAGTAGACGCTGTGCGCCCTCGTAAGTGCCAAAACCCAACACCACCAGCAGCACCGGCCAGAACAGCGCCTTGAGGAAACCAAAATTGGCTTTCGGCAGGCGCGCCGACATCGGCTCTTTAGCCACCATTCGGCTGGCACCCCGAGGCACCGGCTTGCGGTTCGGTGCTTGTGGGGGCTGATGACGAAGCGATGCGCCTTTCATGTCTTAGCCTCTGGGCTCAATGCTTGCCGCGAGGATCGCCAGCACCAACTGCTGAAAATCCAGACCGGCTGCGCGAGCGGCCATGGGCACCAGGCTGTGATCGGTCATGCCCGGAGCGGTGTTGACTTCAAGGAACCAGAAATTCCCTTGGTCATCCTGCATCACGTCTGCCCGCGCCCAACCGGCGATACCCAGTGCCTCACAGGCTCTCGCCGTGAGGTCCATCAATTCCTGTTCTTTGGTTGCATCAAGGCCGCACGGGATCCGGTACTGGGTATCGGAAGCCACGTACTTGGCGTCGTAGTCGTAAAAGGTGTGGGGCGTGCCCAATGCGATGGGCGGCAATACCTGGCCACGCAGGGTGGCGATGGTGTACTCGGGACCCTGGATCCACTGTTCAACCAATACTTGCGAATCGTAGGTGCTTGCCGCTTTCCATGCGTCAATCAATTCGGCGGCCGAGTTCACTTTGGCCATGCCGATACTGGAGCCTTCATGGGCTGGTTTGACGATCAAAGGCAGGCCCAGTTCCTTGGCTGCAGAAATACAATCGTCTTCGCTGCACAGCACGCTGTGACGCGGGGTCGGAATGCCCAGGCTGTGCCACACCTGCTTGGTGCGCAGCTTATCCATGGCCAATGCCGAAGCGAGGATGCCGCTGCCGGTATAAGGAATGCCAGCGCACTCCAGCAGGCCTTGCATACTGCCGTCTTCACCGCCACGGCCGTGCAGGATGATGAAGGCGCGGTCAATTTTCTCGGCCTGCAGGCGGGCGAGGAAGTCGTCGCCTACGTCGATACCAAACGCGTTCACACCAGCGCTTTGCAGGGCTTCAAGCACGGCGTTGCCGGACTTGAGCGACACGTCGCGTTCAGCGCTTTTGCCGCCGAACAACACCGCCACGCGACCGAAGTCGTCAGGCGTGATAGTGGAGAACAGGGAGGCGTAGTCAGTGGTCATTTCGCCCCCCCCTTCGCGGCCGCAAACACTTCTTTTACAAACAATGGGCTCGCCAACAGTTTCGGGGCAAGGCCGCCAATGTCACCGGCCCCCTGGCACAGCAGAATGTCGCCGGCACGCAGCAGTGGCTTGACGATAGGGGCCAGGTCCACACCGCGCTCGATGTAGATCGGGTCCAACTGGCCACGCTGACGGATGCTGTTACACAGCTTGCGGCTGTCGGCACCCGGGATCGGTTCTTCACCGGCCGGGTAGACTTCCATCAACAACAGCACGTTGGCATCGGCCAATACATTGACGAAATCGTCGTACAAATCCCGGGTACGGCTGTAACGGTGCGGCTGGTAGACCATCACCAGGCGGCGCTCCGGCCAGCCACCACGCACGGCCTTGATCACGGCGGCCACTTCGGTGGGGTGGTGACCATAGTCGTCCACCAGCATCACGTCGCCGCCTTCTACCGGCAGTTGGCCGTAGACCTGGAAGCGACGGCCCACGCCGGCAAAGCGCGACAGACCTTCGACGATGGCTTCATCGCTGACGCCCTCGTCGCTCGCAATGCAGATAGTCGCGAGCGAGTTCAAGACGTTGTGGTTGCCCGGCATGTTCACCGAGACATCCAGCGGTTCACGGTCCGGGCGCAGCACGGTGAAATAGGTCTGCATGCCTTCCTGGCGCACATTGATCGCGCGCACGTCGGCGTCTTCGCTGAAGCCGTAGGTCACGGTTGGGCGCTTGACCGATGGGAGGATTTCACGCACCACCGGATCATCCAGGCACACCACCGCCAGACCGTAGAACGGCAGGTTGTGCAGGAACTCGACGAAGGTTTTCTTCAACTTGTTGAAGTCGCCGTCGTACGTCGCCATGTGGTCTTCGTCGATGTTGGTGACGACGGCGACCATCGGCTGCAGGTGCAGGAAGCTCGCATCACTTTCATCGGCTTCGGCGATCAAGTAGCGGCTGGTGCCGAGCTGGGCGTTGGTGCCGGCTGCATTCAGGCGGCCGCCGATCACGAACGTTGGGTCTAGGCCACCGGCCGCGAACACCGAGGCGATCAGGCTGGTCGTGGTGGTTTTGCCATGGGTACCCGCAACGGCAATGCCGTGGCGATAGCGCATCAGCTCGGCGAGCATCTCGGCGCGTGGCACCACGGGAATACGGCGCTCAAGGGCCGTGGCCACCTCCGGGTTGGAGGTGTTCACAGCGCTGGACACTACCAGCACGTCGGCTTCGGCGGCGTTCTCGGAACGGTGGCCGATGAAGATCTGCGCGCCAAAGGTTTTCAGGCGCTCGGTGACCGGCGACTCTTTCAAGTCAGAGCCAGACACCTGGTAGCCCAGGTTCAGCAATACTTCGGCAATGCCGCACATGCCCACTCCGCCGATACCGACGAAGTGGATGCGACGGATGCGGCGCATTTCCGGTTGCGGCATGGCTTTCTGATTCTCAACCATGGGCCACCTCCAGGCAGATATCGACCACAGTACGGGTTGCGTCAGGTTTGGCCAGGCGGCTTGCGGTGCTCGCCATGTTATTGAGTCGTTCCGGTTGCATCAAAACCTCGGTCAGGCGTGCGGCCAAATCGGCGGCGCCAGTCGTTCTTTGCGGCAGCAGGAAGGCAGCGCCCTCCCCGGCCAAATATTCGGCGTTGCGGGTCTGGTGATCGTCAATCGCGTGGGGCAGAGGCACCAGCAAGGACGGCAGACCGGCGGCGGCCAGTTCACTGACGGTCAGCGCACCAGCGCGACAAACCACCAGGTCGGCCCAGCCATAGGCTTGGGCCATGTCTTTGATGAAGGGCTGTACGTTCGCCTCTACACCGGCTTCGCGGTAGCGCGTCGCGGTGACTTCATCGTGATGCTTGCCGGCCTGATGGAAGACCTCCGGGCGCACTTCCACAGGGAGTTGCGCCACGGCTTCCGGCAGCAGTTTGTTCAGCGGCTCGGCGCCGAGGCTTCCACCCAGGATCAGCAGGTGCGCCTTGCGCCCGCCCAATGCTTCGCGAGCGATGTCCATAAACAGTTCAGTGCGCACCGGGTTGCCGGTGGTGCGACGCTTGTCCGATGCTGCAAACGTATTCGGGAACGCTTCACACACCCGTGCAGCCAAGGGCACCAGCAGGCGGTTGGCAGTACCGGCGACGGCGTTCTGTTCGTGCACGATCACCGGCACGCCGGCAAGCTTGGCGGCGACGCCACCCGGGCCGGTCACGTAACCGCCAAAGCCGAGCACGCACACCGGTTTCAATTCGCGAATGACCTTGCGCGCTTGCCATACCGCCTTGAGCAACACAAACGGCGCCTTGAGCAAGGACAATTTGCCTTTGCCACGCAGGCCGGTGACGTTGATCAGGTGCAGGGGCAAGCCGGCATTGGGTACCAATTCGTTTTCAATGCCACGCGGTGTTCCCAACCAGTGCACGGTGTAGCCACGGTTCTGGAATTCGCGCGCGCAGGCCAGGGCCGGGAACACGTGGCCCCCGGTGCCGCCCGCCATGATCAGCACGTTAGCGCCCATGGGTCGGCTCCTCGGCGAAGTCACTTTCGCTGAACTCCATCTCCTCACTGCCCAAGTGGGTTCGACTCTCCCACTCGATACGCAACAACAAGCCCAGACAGATGCAGCAAATCACCAACGAACTGCCGCCGTAGCTGAGGAACGGCAGGGTCAGGCCCTTGGTCGGCAGCCGCCCGATATTTACCCCGACGTTAATCAGGAATTGGCCGATCCATAGGAAAGCCAACCCATACGCAACGTAGGCGGCAAAGTACTGCTTGGCTTTCTCTGCCCACAGGCCTATGTACATGGCGCGCACACAGACAAATACAAACAGCGCAACAGTGCACAGCGAACCCACGACACCAAGCTCTTCCGCCAGTACCGAGAACACGAAGTCGGTGTGGGCTTCCGGCAGGTAAAACTGTTTCTGCACACTGTTCCCCAACCCCACGCCAAACCACCCGCCGCGGCCAAAGGCGATCAGCGCCTGGGTCAACTGGTAACCCGCGCCAAACTGATCGGACCATGGGTCGGTAAAGGTAATCAGGCGGGCCATCCGATAGGGTTGCGCCAGGACCAGAAGGTAGACCGCGACCACCGCCAGCACGACCATCAAGGCGAAGCGTACGAGCCCGACGCCACCGAGGAATAGCATCGCCGCCGCCGCGCCCATCATGACGACGGTGGCACCGAAGTCGGGCTCCATCAGCAACAGGCCGGCCATAGGCAGCAGCACGATGAATGGCTTGAAGAAACCCATCCAGCTTTCGCGCACCTCTTTCTGGCGCCGCACCAGATAGCCGGCGAGGTAGATCACCACGAATACCTTGGCGATTTCGGACGGCTGCACGTTGAACGCACCGAAACCGATCCAGCGCATCGAACCGTTCACCTCGCGGCCGATGCCGGGCAGGATCACCATGACCAGCAAGCCAAACGCACCGATCAGCATCAGCCAACCCAGGCGTTGCCAGGTAGCGATCGGGATCATCATGGTTACGACGCAGGCACCGAGGCCGATCACCAGGTACACCAAGTGACGGATCATCATGTACAGGGTGTTGCCCGACTGCACGGCGGCCACCTCGGAGGACGCCGACGTGATCATCACCAGGCCCAGGCCAAGCAGGGCCAGGCAACCGGCGAGCATTGGGAAATCCAGGTCGATACCGCGCCCGGTAATAATCGGCGACGGGTACGGCTTGATGATGTTTCTGAAGTCGATACTCATGCCAAGGCCTCCACGGCGCGGGCGAACAGCTGGCCGCGCTCTTCGTAGTTCTTGAACATGTCGAAACTGGCGCATGCCGGCGACAGCAGCACCGCATCGCCCGGCTGGGCAAGGGCTTTGCACTGGGCGATGGCGTCGTCCAGGGACGTGGCGCGTATGTGTTGCACGCCTTCGCCCAACGCAGCAGCGATCAAGTCAGCATCGCGCCCCATCAGCACCACGGCACGGCAATGTGCAGCGACCGGACCTTTAAGGTCCTTGAAGTCGGCACCTTTGCCGTCACCGCCAGCGATCAGCACCAGCTTGCCTTCGATATCGGCACCAAGGCCCTCGATGGCAGCCAGCGCCGCACCGACGTTGGTGGCCTTGGAATCGTTGTAATAGCTCACGCCATCCAGGTCGCGGACCCACTGGCAGCGATGCTCAAGACCGCCGAAGGTGCGCAGGGCCGATAACATAGCGTCGAACGGCAGGCCCACGGCATGGCCGAGCGCCAAGGCCGCCAGGGCGTTGGACTGGTTATGTGCGCCACGGATTTTCAGCTCGCGCACCGGCATCAGGTTCTGGAATTCGAAGGCCAGGTATTTCTCGCCGTCCTCTTCGCGAATGCCGAAGGTTTTGAAATCCGGCTTGCCGAGGCCGAAGGTCCAGCACGGCAGGCCCTCGCCCATCAGCGGGCGGCTCAATGCATCTTGGCGATTGACCACCACTTGCCTGGCGCCACGGAAGATCCGGTGCTTGGCCAGATGGTACGCAGGCAGGCCGCTATAGCGGTCCATGTGATCTTCGCTGACGTTCAATACGGTGGCGACTTCAGCACCGAGGTCGTGAGTCGTTTCCAGCTGGAAGCTCGACAACTCCATCACGTAAAGCTCGACGTCGTCGCTCAGCAGGTCCAGCGCCGGCGTGCCGAGGTTGCCGCCCACGGCCACGCGCTTGCCGGCCGCCGCCGCCATCTCGCCAACCAGAGTGGTCACGGTGCTTTTCGCGTTCGAGCCGCTGATGGCGATGATCGGTGCCTTCGCGTTACGTGCGAACAGATCAATGTCGCCGGACAGCTTGACGCCCCGCGCTGCTGCGGCTTGCAGGGCCGGTGTCGCGATTGCCAGGCCGGGGCTCACGTAGAGCTCGTCGGCACGGCACAGAAACTCGACATCCAACTCGCCACAACGCACTTCCACGTGCGGGTAGTCACGGCGCAGCGTGACCAGCTCCGGTGGATTTTCCCGCGTGTCCGCCACGGCAAACGACGTGCCCCGGTTCGCCAGGAAGCGAACCAGGGACATGCCGCTCTTGCCGAGGCCGACAACGATGC
This sequence comes from Pseudomonas sp. RA_5y_Pfl1_P24, assembly GCF_963970945.1. Lineage (NCBI taxonomy): Bacteria > Pseudomonadati > Pseudomonadota > Gammaproteobacteria > Pseudomonadales > Pseudomonadaceae > Pseudomonas > Pseudomonas sp. RA_5y_Pfl1_P24. Next base: position 187,368 of record NZ_CAXAOJ010000003.1, read on the forward strand.
GGAAGTGGTCTGAAGCGATCAGGGACACTCGTTTCTACCTCAGTTTCAGGGTGGCAAGGCCGACCAGGACCAGAATCACGGTGATGATCCAGAAACGGACAATCACGCGCGGCTCGGGCCAGCCCTTGAGTTCAAAGTGGTGGTGAATCGGCGCCATGCGGAACACACGACGCCCGGTCAATTTGAAGGAGGCCACCTGGATGACCACCGACAGGGTTTCCATCACGAACACACCGCCCATGATGAACAACACGATTTCCTGGCGAACGATCACCGCGATGGTGCCCAGGGCCGCGCCCAGTGCCAGTGCGCCGACGTCGCCCATGAAGACTTGTGCCGGGTAGGTGTTGAACCACAGGAACCCCAGGCCAGCACCGATCAGCGCGCCGCAGAACACGATCAACTCACCCGCGCCTGGTACGTAAGGGATCAGCAGGTATTCAGCGAATTTCACGTTACCCGACAGGTAGCAGAAGATGCCGAGCGCACCGCCGACCATCACCGTCGGCATGATCGCCAGGCCGTCGAGGCCGTCAGTCAGGTTGACCGCGTTGCTTGAGCCAACGATCACGAAATAGGTCAGCACCACAAAGCCGATGCCCAGTGGAATGCTGGCGTCCTTGAGCATTGGGATGATCAAAGTGGTCTCGACTGCGCTCGGCGCCGTCATGAACAGGAAAATCGCTGCGCCCAGGCCGAACACCGATTGCCAGAAATACTTCCAGCGGCTTGGCAGCCCCTTGGAGTTTTTCTCGATCACCTTGCGGTAGTCATCCACCCAGCCGATGGCGCCGAACAACAAGGTCACCAGCAGCACCGTCCAGACATAACGGTTGTGCAGGTCAGCCCACAGCAAGGTGCTGATGCCGATGGACGAGAGGATCAGCGCGCCGCCCATGGTCGGCGTGCCGGATTTGGACAGGTGCGACTGCGGGCCGTCATTGCGAACCGATTGACCAATTTGCAGGTTCTGCAGGGTGCGGATCATCCACGGCCCCAAAAACAGCGACAGAGACAGCGCGGTCAGCACACCCAGGATCCCGCGCAGGGTCAGGTACTGAAAGACCGCGAAGCCTTTGTGGAACTGTTGCAGATACTCAGCCAGCAGCAGCAGCATTAATGTTTCTCCGTACTTGAGCCACACAAGGCCGCGACGACGTTTTCCATCACCGCGCTGCGCGATCCCTTGATCAAAATGGTTGTGTGTTTGTCTTGTTCAGCCGCCGTCAGCGCCTGGATCAGCTCGGCCTGGGTCGCGAAATGCCGCGCGCCGGAACCAAAGCTGTTTACCGCGTGAGCCATGTTCGGGCCGACGGCGTAGAGCGCGTCAACGTTGCCTGCGGCATACGCACCGACTTCTCGGTGCGACTGTTCGGCCCACTTGCCCAGTTCGGCGATATCACCCAGCACCAGTACCTTGCGACCGTCAAAGCCTTTGAGCAGGTCAATGGCGGCGCAGACCGAGGACTGGTTGGCGTTGTACGTGTCATCAATCACGCGCATGCCGTTGGTGGCCAACTGCGCCACAGTGCGGCCCTTGACCGGCTGCACCGCGCCCAACCCGGTGGCGATACCGAACAACGATACGCCCAAGGCGTAAGCAGCAGCGGCGGCGGCCAAGGCGTTGGCGACGTTGTGGTTGCCCAGCAGGTTCAACTGCACGTGCTCACTGCCTTGCGGAGTGTGCAAGGTAAAGGACGGGCATCCACGCGCATCGACCGTGATGTTGGAGGCATGGAAATCGGCCGCTGCATTCAGCACGGCAAACGTCAGGACCTTGCGCCCGGCAGCGCGTACCCGCCAGGTTTCGAAAGCCTTGTCGTCAAGATTCAGAACAGCAGTGCCCGACGCATCCAGGCCCTCAAGGATTTCACCTTTGGCTTGGACGATGTTTTCCGGGCCACCGAACTCGCCGACATGGGCGGTACCGGCATTGTTGATGATTGCCACGTGAGGCTTGGTCAAGGTCACGGTGTAGGCAATTTCACCGACGCGCGAAGCGCCCAGTTCGATCACAGCCGCGGTGTGTTCCGGGGCGAGTTCAAGCAGGGTCAGCGGAGCGCCGAAGTCATTGTTCAGGTTGCCACGTGTGGCAAGGACCGGCCCGCGCGTGCGCAGCACACCGGCAAGCAGTTCCTTGACCGTGGTCTTACCGCTGGAGCCGGTGATGGCTGCAACCGGCTTATCAACAAAGGCGGCGCGGTTCAACGCGCCCAGCTGGCCCAAGGCCAGACGGGTATCGGCGACCAGCAATTGCGGCAAGGTGGAATCGGCGACTTCGTACTGCACCAACGCGCCGACGGCGCCTTTGGCGGCGACGTCATTCAGGTAGTCATGACCGTCGAAACGCGGACCGGTCAGGGCAACAAACAGTTGCCCCGGCGTGATGGCGCGGCTGTCGATACTGACGCCGTCGAAACTGCAATCGCCCGACAACACACGGGCCGACAGCGCCTGGGCAAGTTCGCTGAACGTCATCGCTTTAAGCATGAGCGACCTCCCAGGCCGTCAAGGCATGCTCAGCCTCGAGCAGATCGGAGAAGGCATGCCGCTCGCCGTTGATTTCCTGGTAGTCCTCGTGACCTTTGCCGGCCAGCACGACCACGTCGTCAGCGCTGGCGCTGGCGATCAGTTGGGCGATAGCGGCGCCGCGACCGGCAACGAACGTGGCCTTGGACGCCTCTTTGAAGCCAACACGAATGTCGTCAAAAATCTGGCTCGGGTCTTCGCTGCGTGGGTTGTCGTCGGTGACGAGCACGCCATCAGCCAGGCGTTCGACAATGTCGGCCATCAGCGGGCGTTTGCCGCGATCGCGATCGCCGCCGCAACCAAACAGGCATAGCAATTTGCCCTTGGCGTGCGGACGCAGGGCCATCAGTACTTTTTCCAAAGCGTCTGGCGTGTGGGCGTAATCGACCACCACCAACGGCTGCGTGCCGCCACCCAGGCGCTGCATGCGACCGGCCGGCCCCTCCAGCTTGGGCAGTACGCGCAGGATTTCGTCCAGGGCGTAGTCCAGGCCGAGCAACGCGCCGATAGCGGCGAGTACGTTGCTCAGGTTGAAGCGACCGAGCAAGGTGCTGCGTAAATGGTGTTCGCCTTGCGGTGTAACCAAGGTGGCGCGCACGCCTTCGTCATTGAATTGGGCTTCGCGGCAATACAGGTAAGCGCTGGAGTCTTCCAGGCTGTAGCTGATCAGGCGCGATTCACGGTCTTCGGCTGCCAGTTGGCGACCGAACGCGTCGTCCAGGTTCACGACCCGGCACTTGAGGTCATTCCAGGCAAACAGCTTGGCCTTGGCTGCCGCGTAGGCTTCCATGGTGCCGTGGTAGTCCAAGTGATCACGGGACAGGTTGGTCATCACCGCCACATCAAACGCCAGCGCGGTTACGCGCCCCTGGTCCAGGCCATGGGACGACACTTCCATCGCAACCGCCTTGGCACCGGCCTTTTTCAGGTCGGCCAGGGTCGCTTGCACAGCGATCGGGTTTGGCGTGGTGTGCAGGCCGCTGTGCAGCGCGCCGTAGAAACCGGTGCCCAAGGTGCCAACAATGCCGCAATGCTGGCCGAGCAGGTCAAGGGCCTGGGCGACCAATTGGGTCACGCTGGTCTTGCCGTTGGTACCGGTCACGCCGACCAGATTGAGCTGGCGGCTCGGGTCGCCATAGAAGCGGCCGGCAATGTCGGACAATTGCGCAGCCAGGCCTTTGACCGGAATCAATGGCACGTCAGTGATCGGCAGCACGGTAGCGCCTTCCACTTCGTAAGCCACGGCGGCTGCACCACGCTGCAACGCGTCTGCGATATGCGCGCGGCCATCGAATTTACCGCCAGGCACGGCCAGGAACAGGTCACCGGCACGCACACTACGACTGTCCAGGCTCAACTCGCGAATCAACAAATCGCGACCAGCGTGGGCAAAAATCTTGTTCAGGCTAAGAGACATCAGCCGCGCCCTCCATTGGCTTTTACAGCAGCGGTCGGTGGTCCGGCGTTCGCTTGTTGAGTCGGCGGCAGGTTGTCCGGCGTGATGTTCATCAGGCGCAGGGTGCCGGACATTACTTTGCTGAACACCGGCGCCGATACCAGGCCGCCGAAGTAGCCCGCTTTGCTCGGCTCATCGATCACGACGACGATGGCGTAGCGTGGGTCGCTCATCGGACCGAAGCCGGCGAACAACGAACGGTAGGAGTTTTCGGCGTAGCCCCTGGTGCCGACCGATGTCTTGCGCGCGGTACCCGACTTGCCGGCCACGTGATACGCCGGCACTTGGGCACGGAATACACCGCGCGGTGCTTCGATCACTTGTTGCAGCATGCCTTGGATGGTCTTGGCGACGTTTTCCGGGATGACCTGGGTGGCTTTCGGCGCTTCGTCGATGTGGATCAGGCTCAGCGGAACCATCCGGCCATTATTTGCCAATACAGAGAAAGCATGGGCCAGTTGGATCGCCGTCACCGACAGGCCGTAGCCGTAGGAAAGTGTGGCGGTCTCGGCCTTTTTCCAGTCGCGATAGTTAGGCAGGTTGCCCACACGTTCGCCAGGGAAATCCAGGCCGGTGGGTTGGCCCAAACCGAGCTTCTGCGCCAGGTGGTAAATGGTTTCGCCGCCGATATCGAAGGCGACCTTACTCATGCCCACGTTACTGGAGTTGATCAGGATACCTGTCAAATCCAGCACAGGACCTTCGGAGCGAGATACGTCGCGAATGGTGTATTTTCCCAGCTGCAAGGTGCCTGGGTACACCTCGACCTTGTCGCTGGGTTTCCAGCGTCCGGTTTCCAAGGCGGCACTCATCGAGATGGCTTTCATGGTCGAACCTGGTTCGAACACGTCGATCATCGCGCGGTTGCGCATCATCGCCGGTTGCAGGTTGCGACGGTTGTTGGGGTTGTAGGTCGGCTGGTTGACCATGGCAAGAATCTCGCCGGTCTTCACGTCCATGATCACCAGGCTGCCGGCCTTGGCGCCGTTCTCGATGATCGCGTTACGCAGCTCGCGGTTGGCCAGGTATTGCAGGCGCAGGTCAATCGACAACGCCAAGGGCTTACCGGCCTTGGCGTTTTTGGTGACCTGGACATCCTTGATCAACCTCCCGCGCCGATCCTTGATGACTTGTCGCTTGCCGGGAACTCCGGCGAGCCATTCATCGTAGGCGAGCTCCACACCTTCTCGGCCGTGGTCATCGATGTCGGTAAAGCCGACCATGTGCGCGGTGGTTTCACCCGCCGGGTAGAAACGACGGAATTCCTCGATGCCGTAGACACCGGGGACTTTAAGATCGAGCACTTGCTGGCCCTGTTCGGGGGTGAGGCCGCGAACCAGGTAGATGAATTCTTTGTTGGCTTGCGCTTCCAGACGCTCGGCCAAGGCTTTCGGGTCTTGGCCGAGGGCAGCGGCAAGCGCTGGCCAACGGTCCTTGGCCACCTGCAGTTCCTTGGGGTTTGCCCACAGGGTAGTCACCGGGGTGCTGACGGCCAAAGGCTCGCCATTACGGTCGGTGATCAGGCCGCGGTGCGCAGGAATCGGAATATGCCGCAGACTGCGTGCATCGCCCTGGCTGATCAGGAACTCACGGTCGATCACTTGCAGATCAATGATCCGCCAGGCGATCGCACCCACCATCAATGCCAGCAACCCCACCACCAGGCGGAAGCGCCATGGGTAGAGTGCGCCTTCGAGCTTCATCATGGCGTCACCATGCGAACTTCGGCCGCGCCGGGGATGTGCATTTTCAACTGTTCGGTGGCCAGCACTTCGATGCGACTATGGGCGGTCCAGGTGCTTTGCTCCAGGATGAGCCGGCCCCACTCGGCTTGCGCCTTGTCCCGCACACTCAATTCCCCGTACAGGGTATTGAGCAATTGACGGTTGTAGTGCGCGCTGTAGGACACCGCAATCGCGGACACCAGCACGCCAACGTACAACAGCATCATGAAGAAGCTGCCGCCCGGAAGAGGCTTGGCAAAAAGCTTGCTCACCGCAACTTCTCCGCGACGCGCATGACGGCACTGCGGGAACGTGGGTTAGCCTTGAGTTCGGCCTCGGAAGCGAACTGCGGTTTGCCATGGATTTTGATTTTCGGCACAAAGGCGTCGAAACGTACCGGCAGGTTGCGCGGCAGGTTGTCGGACTCACCCTTGACCAGGCGACGCATGAACAGTTTGACGATACGGTCTTCCAGGGAGTGGAAGCTGATCACAACAAGTCGACCGCCCACTTCCAGCGCCTCGAGGGCAGCTTCGAGGCCGGCCTCCAGGTCGCCCAATTCGTTATTGACGTGAATACGCAAGCCTTGGAACGCACGGGTCGCCGGGTTCTTGCCTTTTTCCCACGCGGGGTTGGCGACTTTCAGCACTTCGGCGAGATCAGCGGTGCGCTCGAATGGCTGGATTTCGCGGCGCTCGACCACGGCACGGGCCATGCGACCGGCGAAGCGTTCTTCACCGTATTCCTTGAACACACGGGCGATTTCTTCCACGGGTGCGGTGGCGATGAACTGGGCAGCACTGACGCCACGCGTAGGGTCCATGCGCATGTCGAGCGGGCCGTCATTCATGAAACTGAAGCCGCGCTCCGGGTCGTCGAGCTGTGGCGAAGACACGCCCAAGTCGAGCAAAACCCCGGCCACCTTGCCCGCCATGCCGCGCTCGGCGACTTCAGCGCCCAGTTCGGCAAAGCTACGCTGCACAACGACAAAGCGGCCGTCTTCGGCCGCTAGCGCTTGCCCGGTGGCAATCGCTTGGGGGTCTTTGTCGAACCCGAGGAGTTTACCGTCCGACCCAAGCTGGCTGAGGATCAACCGGCTATGCCCACCCCTGCCGAAAGTGCCATCCAAATAGCAGCCATCCGCGCGTACGGCGAGAGCCTCAACAGCTTCGTCAAGCAGTACGGTGATGTGGTTAAAGCCGCTATCAATAGTCACAGGATCAAATCACGCAGTTCATCAGGCATAGCGCCCGGTTGTTGAATAGCAGCCAGGTCTGCTGCAGAAACAGCATCCCAGGCATCTTCGTCCCACAATTGGAACTTGTTCAGTTGGCCGACCAGCATTGCGCGCTTATCCAGCTTGGCGTACTCGCGCAAACGCGGAGGCACCAGGAAGCGACCGCTGCCATCGAGTTCGAGGTCGACGGCATTACCAATCAGCAAACGCTGCAGGCGGCGGTTTTCTTCACGCAATGAAGGCAGGGCGCGCAGTTTGGTTTCAATCAACTCCCACTCATCGAGCGGGTAAACACATAAACAAGGGTCAACGGCATCGATGGTGATGATTAACTGCCCGGAACTTCGCGAAATCAGCTCGTCGCGATACCGGCTCGGCATAGCGAGACGGCCTTTTGCATCGAGACTGATTGCATTAGCTCCGCGAAACACAGATGCGTTTCTCCAAATTTTAGCGTTTTACGTTCAAAAAACCCACTTTGTGCCACTTTCCGCCACTTGCGCACACTATAGGAATGCGCCCACCACACCGTCAAGGCACGGATTCAAGGAAAAGCCTTACAGAACGGAGATTTAGGAGCGTAAACGGAGGAGAAACCAGAGTTCGTCGGTATTTTTGGCTCAACAAGCACAGATAGCTCAAAGAGCTATGGCTTAAAGTTAAAGTGATTTATTAAGAGTAAGATTTTTTTGGTATTACGAAGATGCATCTGCCAATGATTTGGCAGGGAGGGATTCTTGCGCTACTACCGGTTTTCTGCCCGAGATTCAGACAGAAGAAAAAAGGTGGAGAGTCGATCTGTAAGCCGGGTTCTGTCTTGAACAGTCATTCGTCTACGATGGCCATCACTGGACACCTTTAGCAACCTACCCGGTCCCAGCGCGGGCCACGCCTTGGGACCCTATTTGGTCTTGCTCCAAGTGGGGTTTACCTAGCCACGAACTGTTGCCAGTCGTGCGGTGCGCTCTTACCGCACCTTTTCACCCTTACCGGCACCGAAGCGCTTAGGCGGTTATTTTCTGTGGCACTTTCCGTAGGCTCACGCCTCCCAGGCATTACCTGGCACTTCGCCCTATGGAGCCCGGACTTTCCTCCCCCTCCTAATTTTCATAGAAGGCAGCGACTGTCCAATCGACTCTCCGCCGCGAAGGTTAACGGCACGGCGGACTTAGGACAAGTAATAAAAGTTCAGAATTGCCATCACGTTCAGACGGAATACAGGTTTTAGCCAAAAACTATTCGGCTTTCTGTTTATCCAGCGCAGCCTGGTACAAGAGGTTCTTGCGAACGCCGGTAATTTCCGCCGCCAGGGCCGCAGCACGCTTGAGGGGCATTTCCTTGAGCAGCAGGTCAAGGATGCGCATCGTCTCGCTGCCCACGGCGTCTTCATCCTCCGGCGCCGTCCAGCCCGCCACCAGCACCACGCACTCGCCGCGCTGTTGATTGCTGTCGCCCTCGACAAACCCGCGCAGCGCTTCCAAAGGCAGGCCCTTTAGTGTTTCAAAGGTCTTGGTCAGCTCACGGGCCAGCAGTGCCAGGCGTTCGCCGCCAAACACCAGCTCCATGTCTTGCAGGCATTCAAGGATGCGGTGCGGGGCCTCGTAAAAGATCAGGGTGCGCGGCTCTTCCTTCAACGCCTGAAGACGCGCGCGACGGCCCACGGCCTTGGCCGGCAGAAAACCTTCGAAGATAAAACGGTCGGAGGGCAAACCTGCCGCCGACAATGCGGCGATCAGCGCGCACGCCCCCGGAACAGGCACTACATTGATACCCGCAGCCCGAGCCTGGCGCACCAGATGGTAGCCTGGGTCGGAAATCAGCGGCGTGCCCGCGTCGGAGATCAGCGCCACATCGTCGCCGGCCAGCAGGCGCACGATAAAACGACTGCCCTCTTCGCGCTCATTATGTTCATGGCAGGCCGCAAGTGGGGTGCTGATACCAAAATGCTGCATTAATCGCTGGGAGTGCCGCGTGTCTTCAGCCGCGACCAATTTGACGTCGCGCAACACCTTAAGCGCCCGCGCACTGATGTCGTCCAGGTTGCCAATGGGCGTCGCCACGACAAAAAGCGAGCCTGCAGTGGAATTCAAAGGACCTGGAGCAGTCAAAACGCACACCTCGTTGGTTGGCAAAAGCGACATTGTAGCGCGTAGGCGCCTTGAAAATATGCCATCAAGGTTGATGCCGTTTCAGCCGTTAGTCGCTGGTAGCAACATTTACACGACCTAAATCGACAGTTTCACGCCACTAACATCGCGCCTGGGCCAGTGCTTGGGTACAATTCCACGCTAATTTGATCGGTATCAGGAACACTTACATGATCGCTTGCCTGCGGCTGCTCTCCGCCCTCTGCCTCGCTGCCTTGCTGGCCGCTTGCGCCAGCTCGCCCTCTTCCAGCCTTGGCGACCTTCCACGGACTCCGGACGCCAGTATCGAGCAACTGCTCGAACAGGCCACGACTGCCAACACGCCAGAAAAGGCCGCCATGCTACGCCTGAGTGCGGCAGACATGGCGTACAAACAGCACAACTCAGGCCGCTCAGCGCAGATTCTGGCGCAGGTGCCCCTGGATATCCTCAAGCCAGCCCCGCAGGTTTTTGCGAGCACCCTGGCCGCCGAATTGGCCATGGCACGCAACCAGCCCAAGGCCGCCTTGACCGCCCTGAGCCACCCGAGCCTGCAAAACCTGAAGGACCTGCCGCCTGAACAGCAGATCCGCACAGGCAGCGTGCACGCCCGTGCTTATGAAGCCGATGGCCAGACCCTGGCGGCTGCGCGTGAGCGTGTTGCCATGGCCCCGCTGCTCACTGGCGATGCCGCCAACAGCAACCACGAAGCCATCTGGGCACTGATTGGCGCCCTGCCGGCCGAACAGCTGCAAGCCAGCGGGAACCCAGTGCTGGACGGCTGGATCACCCTCGCCCAGTCGGTCAAGGGCGCCGGTACGCTGGAGCAACAACAAGCCGCGATCGACACCTGGCGTGCACAGAACCCGGGCCACCCAGCCGCCGTGCAACTGCCGTCGCCGCTGATCAAACTCAAGGAGCTGGCCAGCCAGCCCCTGACCAAGATTGCCCTGCTGCTGCCCCAAGGCGGCCCGCTGGCCGCCGTCGGCAAAGCACTGCGCGAGGGTTTCATGGCTGCGCACTACCAGGCTGAACAAGCCGGGCAAAAGCCGCCGGTCATCGAGTTCTATGACAGCTCGCGCCTGACGTCCATTGATGAGTTCTACGCCAAGGCCCAGGCCGCAGGCGTGCAACTAGTGGTCGGTCCGCTGGAAAAACCACTGGTCAAACAGCTCAGCGCACGGCCTCAGTTGCCGATTACCACCCTGGCGCTGAACTACAGCGAGACTGACCAAGGCCCGCCGCAGCTGTTCCAGTTCGGCCTGGCTGCTGAAGACGAAGCCCGCGAAGTGTCGCGCCGCGCACGTGCCGACGGCCTGCATCGCGCTGCGGCGATGGTGCCACGTGGTGAGTGGGGCGAGCGTGTCTACAAGGCCTTCCGCCAGGATTGGGAAGCCAATGGCGGCACGGTGATGGGTGTCGAGTATGTCGACCAGCCAGTCGCCCTCGCCCAGCAAATTGCCGAACTGCTCCAACTGCGTAAAAGCGAAGGCCGCGCCAAGAGCCTGCAAAGCACCGTCGGCACCGACGTAGCCGCGCAACCCTCGCGTCGCCAGGACATTGAGTTCATCTTCCTGGCCGTGACCCCGCAGCTGGCCCAGCAGATCAAGCCGACCCTGAACTTCCAATACGCCGGTGATTTGCCGGTGTACGCCACGTCCCACGTGTTCAGCGCCAGCGGCGACAAGAACCAGTACCTGGACATGACTAACGTGATGTTCTGCGAAACCCCTTGGCTGCTCAACACCACCGATCCTCTGCGCAACCAGGTTGCTGCCCAATGGCCGCAAGCCAATGGCAGCCTGGGTCGCCTGTATGCGATGGGCGTCGATGCCTACCGCCTGGCGCCGCGCCTGGGCCAACTCAAGGCATTGCCGGATACCCGTGTTGACGGCCTTTCGGGCAACCTGGGCATCAGCACCAACCAGCGCGTTGATCGCCAGCTGCCATGGGCCAAGTTCGTCGGTGGCGGGATCCAGCGCCTGCCGGACACCCCGCGCTGATGCCCGAGCGGTCCAACGCACAAAGCGGCAAGGACGCCGAACTTCAAGCACTGAAACACTTGCAACAGCAGGGTCTGCGCCTACTGGCGCAGAACTGGTTGTGCAAACGCGGCGAGCTTGATCTGGTCATGCTTGACGGCGATACAGTAGTATTCGTCGAGGTCCGCTACAGAAAACACGCACAATGGGGTGGCGCGCTCGCCAGTATCGACGGGCGCAAGCGTCAGAAACTGATACTCGCGGCGCAGTTTTTCCTGCAAAAAGAGCATCGCTGGGCCGACGCCCCCTGCCGTTTCGATGTGGTTGCCATAGAAAGCACACCGTCTGGTCAGGCTGATCTGAACTGGCTTAAAAATGCCTTCGACAGCTGATTCGCCGGACATCTTCACCACACACTTTTGCTCTTTGCTTTGCGGGCTACACATTCCTGTGCCAAACAGCCGCGCTACTTAAGGTCACACAGATGGACATGCAATCCCGAATTCGCCAGCTTTTCCAGGCCAGCATCGACACCAAGCAACAGGCGATGGACGTACTTGCACCGCACATCGAGCAAGCCAGTCAGGTCATGGTCAATGCCCTGCTCAACGAGGGCAAAATGCTCTCGTGCGGCAACGGCGGTTCGGCCGGCGATGCCCAGCATTTTTCGTCGGAGCTGCTCAACCGTTTCGAACGTGAGCGCCCGAGCCTGCCGGCCATTGCCTTGACCACCGACTCGTCGACGATCACCTCGATCGCCAACGACTACAGCTACAACGAAATCTTCTCCAAGCAGATCCGCGCCCTGGGCCAACCGGGTGACGTGCTGCTGGCGATTTCCACCAGCGGCAACTCGGCGAATATTATTCAAGCGATCCAGGCCGCACATGATCGCGAAATGATTGTCGTAGCATTGACCGGACGCGATGGTGGCGGCATGGCCTCGCTGCTGTTGCCGGAAGACGTGGAGATTCGCGTCCCGGCCAATGTCACCGCACGTATTCAGGAAGTCCACCTGCTGGCGATCCACTGCCTGTGCGATCTGATCGACAGCCAACTGTTTGGGAGTGAAGAATGACCGTTAACCGCCTCAGCCTTTTGGCCATTACCCTGTGCCTCGCTATCAGCGGCTGCAGCACGGCCATCACCGCAACACGTGACACCCCTATTCAGGACGACAAGGGCACCCGTACCTTCGGCAGCAAGATCGATGACTCGCTGATCGAAACCAAGGTCGAAGTCAACGTCGCCAAGGCCGCGACCGACCTGGGCAACGGCGCATCACGCATTGTTGTCACCAGCTTCAACGGCGTCGTGCTGCTAGCAGGCCAGACGCCACGCGCCGACCTCAAGGCCCAGGCCGAGCAAGCCGCTGCCGCTGTGCAGCGCGTGAAGAAGGTGCACAACGAGTTGCAGGTGATGGAACCGATCACTCTGCTGGCCATCAGTAATGACGCCCTGCTGACCACCAAGATCAAGGCGCAGATGCTCACTGATAACGCGATCCCTGGTTCGCGCATCAAGGTCGTCACCGACAACGGCATCGTTTACCTGATGGGTCTGCTGACCCAGGCGGAAGCAACCCGTGCATCCAATCTGGTGCAGGGTGTGTCCGGCGTGCAAAAAATCGTCAAGGTCTTCGAGTACATCGATTGACCTGAACACGCAGCCACAAAAAAGGCCGCCGCATGGCGTAATGCCAGTCAGTTAAGCTGACTGGCATTTTTATTTTTCGATCGGGTACTTCGGCGATTTCAGCCGGATAGCCCAAGTACACGCGGTGAAGCTCAGTTCGCACAGATGGATGCCCGGACAATGGCGGCTCATTCCCACCATCTGATAACGCAACAGGTTGTAGCCCAGCACCTCCCCCACAACTCTTGGTCGATCATCTCGGGCGTCTTGCTACCCAGCGTGTAGCTGCTGTTGAGCAGTGTCTGTTTCATCCCGGAACCCTAATTCGATCTCCCGGCGATGGCTGTACAGGTCGACGATTTCATCAGGTGGGAAGCGCAGCGAGTCGGCCATCGACGTCAAAGTCTGACAGACCTTGCCCTTGACGGTTTTGCTCAGGAGCCTTGCGGTAAGGCGCTCCGGCAATCCCGGCCATTGCTTGCGGGCCTGCGGCGAAGTGCTTAACGAGACCACCGCATCCTGACGGCCCAATCGCTGAATGACTTCGTACTGCGCCCCTTTGCGTAACGGCATAAACCAATGCCGCTCGGTGCCGGCCTGCTGCCACTGATGCAGCAACCCCAGGGAGTAAAAGCCGCGATCGAACAGCGTCAACGAGTGATCCGGCGTGGTGTCGATCAGTTGCTCTGCCAGCTTCATTTCGTTGCTGCGATAAGCGCCGCTTGCGCAAGGTGGCGACACGGCCTGTTGCAATGCCTGCTCGACCAGAGAGGGATCAAGCAACGAATCCAATCCCTTGAGGGAATCGGGAGTCGAGACGACGTTGTGGGCTAGTTCCAATGCCCGAGCCAGACGCGTAAAAAAATCCGATGCCTATTCAGGCATCGGATTTTGATTTCTTGCGGCCAAAGGTCAAGCAATGAGGCTTAACTGATCGGCATTAGCCGCATGGCGCCCTTTTTTATTAACGTTTATTGGTATTGAGAGTACGGATTACCCTGGAACTGGTTGTTCTGCTGTGGCGCCTGTTGCTGGGCACCTGGCTGGCCATACTGCTGGCCTGGGATTGGACCGAGGTTCACTTCAACGCGACGGTTCTGGGCACGGCCGTTAACGTCTGCGTTACTGGCAATCGGGTTATCCGGGCCGGCACCGCGTGCAGTCAGGTTGGCACCATTGACACCCTGGGACGTCAGGTAGTTGGCCACGCTCTGCGCACGACGCTGGGACAGGTCCATGTTCAACTGGCGGCTGCCGGTGCTGTCGGTGTAACCAACGATCTGAATGGTATTCTGGTTGAACTGCTTGAGCGAGTTGGCCAGGTTGTTCAGAGGCTGGTAGAAGCTGCTGGAGATCGCATCCGAGTTGGTCGCGAAGGTGATGTTGCCCGGCATGATCAGCTTGATCTGGTCGCCCTGGCGCTGAACTTCAACACCGGTATTGGCCATGCTTTCACGCAGTTTCTTTTCCTGCTGGTCGGCGTAGTAGCCATAGCCCGCAGCACCGGCACCCGCAACCACTGCACCGATCAGTGCGCCCTTGCCACGGTTGTTATGGTCGATGGCCGCCCCCGCCAATGCACCCGCCAGGGCACCCAGGCCACCGTACTTGGCGGTCTTGCTCATACCGCCGGACTGGTTACTCGCCTGTCCCTGGCTGCTGCCGTCATAAGGGTTAGGTGATGCGCAGCCGGACAACAAGGCTACGGCGGTAGCAACAACAAGCAGACGACGCGAAGTGAACATGGGGGAGCTCCTACTTTTGCATTCTAAGGTGCAAAGGACATTGGCAATGGACCTGTGCCGAGTTTGGAACGCGACAAACGGTAAAAATTCCGTGGCTACAGAAACCGTAGCAGACGCACGCTGAACACGACCTGAGTTTTTGCGACAAGGCGTGCCTGCTATAGAACAGCACCTGCCTGGCAATTATTGCGTTACGCCCGCACAAAAGGGTTCTCGCGCATTTCATCACCCAGCCGGGTATCGGGGCCGTGACCGGTCACCACCGTCGCGCCCTCATCCAAGGTATACAAGCGCTGCTTGATCGAACGCACAATGGTCGCCTGGTCCCCGCCCCACAAATCTGTACGCCCGATACCGCGACGAAATAGCGTGTCACCCGCAATCAGCAGCTTGGCATCGGCAAACCAGAAGCTCATCGACCCCGGCGTATGCCCCGGTGCGTGCAACGCCACACCGCAGCCGCAGGCCAATTCTTCATCATCTTCCAGCCAGCGATCAGGCGAAGGCACCGGGGTGTAGGGAACGCGAAACATCTGGCATTGCATTTCCAGATTGTCCCAGAGGAATTGATCCTCCTTGTGCAAGTGCAACGTGGCGCCGGTCTTCTCTTTCAACTGACCGGACGCCAGGAAGTGATCGAGATGGGCATGGGTGTGGATAATGCTCACGACCTTGAGGCCCAATGCATCAAGGCGCGCCAGGATCAGCTCATGGTTGCCACCCGGGTCGCCGATGATGGTGCAGTTGCACTGCAGCGGGCCGACGGGAAAGGTCTCGCGGATGACTGCGGCGTGTTCAATATTCATCAGTGCTCCAGCAGGCTCTATGGCATATTCGGCACGGAGTATGGTTGACGACACCCCTGACCCGAAAGGGAGCATTGCGTCCCGAGTACCAACGGCTAAGCTTTCCAAGCGCCATTGAAGAACCATCCAAGACCGCAACCGCGCCGCGCTGGAGCGAGCCCCATGGCGAATCAGCTGATCATCTGCGAGCACTGCGACTGTGTGTACGAAAAAGTCACGCTCGCCAAACATCAAAAAGCCCATTGTGTGCGCTGCGCGGGCGTACTCCAGCGTTACAACGGTCTGTCAGTACAACAACGTCTCGCCCTGACCCTGACCGCCGCCGTGTTATGGACTTTCGCCAATTTCTATCCGGTGATGAGCATCAGCCTGCAAGGCCTGAAAAACAGCGCCACCCTGTGGGATTCAGTGGTTGCGCTGAGCCTGGGGCCGATTACCTTTATCGCCTTGGTGGCCGCTATTTCCATCATCATCGCACCGGTGTTTCAGCTATTGCTGCTGACCTGGGTGCTGAGTTTCGCCCTCTCGGGCAGACGTTCGCCCGCCTTCAAGCTATGCATGCGCTGGCTGGAAGCGCTCAGACCCTGGAGCATGCTGGAAGTGTGCCTGCTCGGTGCGATGGTGGCCGTGTTCAAGCTGGCCGGTATGCTGGATGTGATCCCCGGCACTGGGCTATTTGCCCTGGCGGCGCTGAGCCTGTTGCTGATCCGCATTGCCGGTCGTGACGTGCGCGATCTGTGGGACGCCGTATGAACCCGCCACCGACTGCCAGCGAGCTTAACCTGTGCCTGTGCCACAGTTGCGGCCTGTCTGCCGACATCAGCACCGGCGCGCCGGAATGCCAGCGCTGTGACGCCCCCCTGCACCGGCGCAAAGTCAACTCGCTGACCCGTACCTGGGCCTATATGCTGACGGCGCTGGTGTTTTATGTACCGGCCAACCTGCTGCCTGTGATGAACACCACCATGCTCGGTTCAGGCGCGGACAGCACTATCATGAGCGGCGTGCTGGAGTTCTGGCAGCATGGTGCGTGGGACATTGCGCTGATTATTTTCATCGCCAGCATCGCGGTGCCCGGCATCAAGTTTGCGTCATTGACGCTGCTGCTGGTTACCGTGCAGCGCAACAGCCGCTGGGCGCGCAAGGAACGTTCGAAGCTGTTTCGGTTTGTCGAACTGATCGGCTACTGGTCCATGCTCGACGTGATCGTGGTTGCGCTGGTGGCCGCGCTCGTCAAGTTCCAGGCCCTGGGCACCATCGAGCCACGCCTGGGCATTCTGTTTTTCGGCCTGGTGGTGGTGTTTACCATGCTGGCCGCCATGAGCTTCGACCCGAGGCTGATCTGGGAAACCCCACACACCAAGGATACCCCGGATGACGTCCCCCATCGCTGAAACCCCGCAATCCCCTGGCTCGCCGGCCGTCAAGACTCGGCGTTTCAGCGTTTCGCTGGTTTGGATCGTACCGATCGTTGCGGTGTTAGTGGGGATTTCACTGGTGATTCACAGCGTGCTCCAGCAAGGCCCGACTATCATCCTTAACTTCAAGACCGGCAGTGGCCTGACCGCGAATAAAACCGAGGTCAAATACCGCAACGTGGTGATCGGCCAAGTGACCGAAGTGGCCTTGAGTGACGACCAGAAAAGCGTCAACGCCACCGTAAAGCTGGCCAAGCAGGCCGACAGTTTTACCCGCGCCGACTCGCAGTTCTGGGTGGTACGCCCGCGCATCGGCGCCGGCGGCGTGTCCGGCATCGACACCCTGCTCTCCGGCGACTACATCGGCGCCGACATTGGCCAGTCCGACACCCGCGCCAAACAGTTCACCGGCCTGGAAAACCCGCCGCCCATCACTTACGGCGAACCGGGCAAGCGCTTCACCCTGCACACGCAGAACCTGGGTTCGCTGGATATCGGCTCGCCGGTGTATTACCGCAAAATCGAGGTCGGCCAGGTCGTGGCGTACAAGCTGGATGCCGAAGGCAAGGGCGTCGATATAGAGGTGTTCGTGCACGCGCCCAACGATGTCTACGTCACCGAAAATACGCGGTTCTGGAACGCCAGCGGCATTGACCTGAGTGTGGGCGCCAATGGCTTCGCGCTGAAAACCGAATCACTGTCGTCCATGCTGGTCGGCGGTATCGCTTTCCTGGCACCGCCTTACAGCCCCAATGACAAGCCGGCCGGTGAAGAGCGCACGTTTGAACTGTTCGACGATCAGTTCGCCGCCCTCGCCCCGCCCAATGGCCAGGGGCAATACATGAGCCTGCGCTTCGACCAGGCGCTGCGCGGGCTCAAGATCGGCGCACCGGTGGAATTCCTAGGCGTCGAGTTTGGCAAGGTGGTGTCGATCAACCTGGATTTCGACGCGAAGAAGCGCAGCTTTCCGCTCAACGTCGGCATCGTGATCTACCCGCAATTGCTCGGTCAGGCCCATACCAAGTTGCTCAAGACGATGAACCATGACCCCAATGACGAAGCCGCCGGTGTGCGCCTGATCGGTTCGTTTATCGAAAACGGCCTGAGGGCCCAGGCGCGCAGCGGCAATTTGCTGACCGGCCAGTTGTATATCGCCCTGGACTTCTACCCGAAAGCCGAGAAGGTGGCGTTTGATCCCAAAGCCCGTCCGGTCAGCATTCCCACGATTCCTGGCAACCTGGAACAGTTGCAGGAAAAACTCGAAAACATCGTCAACAAAATCAACCAGTTGCCGATCGAACGTATCGCCGGCAACGTCGACAGCAACCTCGTGGAATTGCGCAAAGGACTGACCCAGTTCAACGCCAAGACCTTGCCCAGCGTCCAGAACACCCTGGCTGACGTGAGCAAGACGTTGCAATCGGCCAACTCGACCCTGGCCGAAGACTCACCGCAACGTGAGCAACTGACCCAGACCCTGGATGAACTGGGTCGCATGTCGCGTTCCTTGCGCGAGCTGTCGGACTACCTGGGCCGACACCCGGAATCACTGATTCGCGGCCGCCCCGACAACGCCGCCCCGTTGGACCTGCAAGGACCGCCGCGCAAATGAACCGTGGAGCAAGCGCCATGACGTTAACGTTGAAAATCACCCTGCTCAGCGCATTGCTCGCGCTGGGGGCATGCAGCAGTACACCGATCACCTTTCATACCCTGACCCCGGCGCAGTGGAGCAATACCACCGGGGCCGCCGCGGGTGGGATAAAAATCGAAAGTATCAGTGTGCCGCCACAAGTCGACCGTCCGCAGATAGTGATTCGCCAAGGCAACAGTGGCGTGGCGATCCTGGACACCCAGTGGTGGGCTGCCAGCTTGGTGGATGAGTTGAGGAGCGCGCTGGTGGATCAATTGGCTAACAGCAACCCTCGGCAACCCATGCTGTTGCGCCTTGAGGTGCAGCGCTTTGACTCCGTGCCCGGCCAGTACGCACTGCTCGACGTCAAATGGCGTCTGCGGTCAGCCAGCGGCAGTGATCGCGCGCCACTGACCTGCCGCACCACTTTGCAGTCGCCGGCCGGCGCGAGCATTGACGACCTGGTGCTCGCCCACCAGAACAATCTCAAACGCTTCGCGGCGCAGATTCTTCAGGCAGTCGACAGGTCGTCCAACCAGTGCCCAAGCGCGCCATAGCCGTCGGAGGGTCTACGCCAGCAGGCCCATTGCCTTGGCACGGGCCACCGCCTGGGTCCGCCGCTCCACCCCCAACTTGCTGTTGATGTGGCTGGCGTGGGTCTTCACGGTGTGCAGTGAGATGAACAGCTGGTTACTGATTTCCTGATTCGAGCAGCCTTGGGCAATTAGTTTCAGCACCGCCAACTCACGCGCGCTCAAGGTTTCGTGAGCCGGCGCTATCTCAGGTGTCACGATCGTCGGTAGACGCACCAGCAAACTCTGGTTCAGCGGCCCCAGCGCATCCTTGCCCAGTTGCTCGCGCATCCAGCCAGGGTGCCTTTCCAGCAACCGCTGGAAAGGTTGCAATGCCCCTCCGGCGCCGGCCTCAAGGGCCTGGACCAGAACCGCGCGAGCCTTGGCTTCCTGGCCACTTTCCAAGAGCAACTGGGCCTGCTGCGTCAGCGCCATCAGTGCAATCATCTGGCGGCCGCTGTTGTGCGCCTGCTGCGCCAACGCTTCAAGCCGCTGCAATGCCGCAACGGGTTGATGGCGAGTGGCATCCAGCGCCGCTTGTTGAAGCTCGATATGTTGTGGCAGGTGTGGGTGAAATTCCGGCGCGGCGGCGGCCTGCTCGCCGTTGTAGGTTTGCCCCAGGCGCATCAGCCAGGCGTCGGCCAAATCGGTGCGGCCCTGGGCCAGCCACAGCTCGCATTTAATCAGGGTGATCATTGCCAGGTAGTAGATCGGCGGCACGTCCCAGATATGCATCAGGCGCTCGGCCTCGGCGAGTTCGGCAAAGGCTTTGGCGAAGTCACCACGGCGGCCTTCGAAATTGGCGATCACGCAATGCCCGATCAACACACTGATGTCGCGGCAGGCACGGGCTTCGACGAGCCCGGCGCGCAAGCGGGCGAGTCCGGCTTCGGGTTGTAGCCGCACCAGCAGCAAAAAACCTTCGTAGAGTGACAACCGCGCGCGCACCGCGTACAACCGCTGCGGCGCTAAGCCCTGCAGGCGTTGCAGGCCCTGATGCACTTCATCCAGGGAGCGCAGGATTTCACCGCGGGCCTGCAACACCCGCGCACGATCGTAATGGGCCAGGGCCTCGAACAATGGGTTGCCGACGCGCTGCGCCAACTCCAGGGATTCGCGATTCAAGCCACGCGCACGCCACAGGTCGGCATCGACAATGGCCAGGTTGGAAAGGGTCGACAGACACATCAACCGCTGGCCGTAACGCCGTTGCGGCAGGCTTTCCAGCGCCTCGCTGCAATAGCGCTGGGTCAGCTCGCGATCACCACGGCCCCGGGCGATGATCCCGCTCAGCGCCAGCCACTGTGCCAGCATCGATTTTTGTGCGGTGGCCGACGGTGCTGGCAGGAAGCGGCTGAGGTAGCTGGATAATTCTTCCGCCGCATCCAACTGGCAGGCCAGGCCCAAGGCCCAGCTGTAGAGCACGATCAGGCGCGGCGTGCTGATCAGCAAGCTGTCGGGCAAGTCCATTTTCCAACGCAGCAGCATGCCCACATTCTGCTCGGCCAGCAGTTGCTCTTCGGACAGGTTCTGAACCAGGTTGGCGGCGACATCCAGATGGCCGGCGCGCAACGCTTGCTCCACTGCCTCATCGATCAAGCCCTGGGCATTGAACCAGCGGCACGCGCGTAGGTGCAGGCTGGCCGGCGGCAGCACATTGCTGCTGGCACGGCGGGTGCGCAGCAGGTCTGAAAACAAATGGTGATAACGGTACCAGTGGCCCTGCTCGTCCAGGGGCACCAGGAACACTTGGTGGGCTTGCAGGTAACGCAGGATTTCAGCGCTGTCATGGGCTTCGCGCACCGCGTCGCAGAGTTCGCTGCAAAACCGATCCTGAGGGGCAGTGTCGTACAAAAACGCCTGTACCTCGGCCGGGAGGCAGTCGATCACCTCTTCCAGCAGGTAATCACGGATCAGCCCTTCGCCGCCATGCAAGCTCTGCGGCAATGCACCGTCGTTGCCGGCCTCGGAAGCGGCGAGCAACCAGAAGCGCAGCCCGGCAACCCAGCCTTCGCTGCGGCGGATCAGGTTGTCGAGGGCTTCGCCGCGCAAGGAACTGCTGTGGCGATCCAGCACCGCCAGGGATTCGCTGTGCGTCAGGCGCAAATCCTGTTCGTGCAACTCCAGCAGGTGGCGCGATAAACGCAGCCGCGCCAGATGCCAGTCCGGGCGCTGACGGCTGGTGACCAGCACGACCAGGCCATCGGGCAAATGGTTGAGGAAAAACTGCAGGCAACGGTCGAGCACGGGCCCCTGGGCCAGATGGTAGTCATCCAGTACCAATAACAACGGCGCGCGCGGGGACAGGTGCACGGTCAGCTCATCGAGCAGGCCGTCCAGCCATTCTTCAAAGGCAAAGGGTTGGTGACGCTGGCGCATTTTCAGCAGCCCCAGGGATTGGGCGCCGAGTTGCGGGAAAAATTGCTGCAGCCCCTCGAGCAGGCGCTCAAGGAAACGGCCGGGGTCGTTATCCCGTGGGCTCAGGCCCAGCCACAGGCTTTGCCAATGGGCCGGCAGGCTCTGGCAGAACTCCACCGCCAACGAACTCTTGCCGAACCCTGCGGGTGCACTCACCAGCAGCAGCCGCCCTTCCAGGCCAGCACTCAGGCGTTCGCACAGGCACGGACGCAGCACATAGCCGTCAGGCAGCGGTGGCCTGTAGAAGCGACCCTCCAGGGTGGGGATTACCGCACTGGCAGGCCCTTGGATTCGGGACAGATCAGTCATCGCCGGGCTCTTGTAGAAGGCTGTTGTCGGCATTGCAGATGTCCGCAGACTAGCGGTAAAAGCAGCAGGTTTGTAGATCTTTGCAACATTTGCCTGAAAAGAACTGCGACAAAAAAATTCGCCATACAAAAAAGCCCCGAACGGGTCGGGGCTTCTTTCCAAGGAGGCTGCCTCGGTTAACTCAGCTTAGCGCACGCCGTCCTGGCGCAGCGCCGCTGGGGTGAAGTCGCTGGTGGTGGCGGTGAAGCCGAAGTCATACGCCTGCTTCTCTTCGTTCTTCATGCCCAGTGCAAGGTAGCGGCCGGACTGCAGGTCGTAGAGGGTTTCCAGGGCGTACCACGGCACTTGCTTGTCGTAGTAGTTCTCGGCATGCGCTTCAGCCACGCGCCACAGTTGGCCACGGCCATCGTAGTGGTCGATGACGGCTGCTTGCCAGGTGTCTTCGTCGATGAAGAAATCACGCTTGGCGTAGATGTGGCGCTGACCTTCTTTCAAGGTGGCGACTACATGCCAGACGCGGCGCAGCTCGTAGCGAGCCAGGTCCTGGTTGATGTGGCCGGCCTTGATGATGTCTGCATACTTGAGCTTCGGATCGTCGATCTTGTAGCTGTTGGAGGCGATGTAGATTTCTTTCTTGCCTTCCAGCTTCCAGTCGTAGCGGTCCGGTGCGCCGTTGTACATGTCGAGGTTATCGGAGGTACGCAGGCCATCGGCCGCGGTACCCGGACCGTCATAGGACACTTGCGGTGCCCGGCGCACACGGCGTTGGCCGGCGTTGTAGACCCACGCCGAACGTGGCTCCTTCACTTGGTCCAGGGTTTCGTGCACCAGCAGCACACCACCGGCCAGACGGGCCGGCGCGGTCACTTGCTGCTTGAAGTAGAACAGCACGTTGCCCGGATTTTTCGGGTCGAAGTCTTTCATTTTGTCGCGGAACACGAACTGGTCTTTGAAATACACCAGGCTGAAAGAGCCGTTGGTTTGCGGCGTAGCCTGGGTTACCAAGCGGGTCACGCTGCCCCCGCGATAGCGAGTGATGTGGTTCCAGATCACCTCCACGCCGCTTTTCGGAATAGGGAACGGCACGGCGGTTTCGAAATTTTCCAGGCCGTTACCGCCAGATACCAGGTTAGTGGTGGTGGCGTTCTTCTTGATGGCCGCGAACACATCCGCTGGCACCGTAGCGCCGCGATGGGTTGGGTAGACCGGCATCTTGAAGGTGTCCGGGTAACGCTTGAACATCGCGTACTGCCCCGGCGCCAGCTTGTCTTTGTACTGCTCGACATTTTGCGCGGTGATAGTGAATTGCGGCTGTTCACTGGCGTAAGGGTTGGCCAGGAATCCGCGGGCGTCGACAGCGCCAGCGTTGGTTGGCAGCGGCGACCATTTAGGAATGGTGCCTGCGGCGTTACCGGCCATTTCAGCGCCCATCGGGGTAAGACTCGTGCCCAGCTTCGCGGCTTCATCCGCCGAGACTGCCGCCATGACGTTGCTCGCCAGGATCGACAGCCCAAGCACACCTACGTGCAACAGACTTTTGGTTATTTTCATGTTCTGGTCTTCCTGAAAATACAGTGTGCTTAGAAGTTCGCGCCGAAGCTCAAAGCGACAAAGTCGCGATCATTCACTGTGCTGAAATCGCCGCCGAAGAAGTTGGTGTAGTTCAGGCTGGCGGTGTAGGTGTTCTGGTATTCGGCGTCCAGGCCGAGGCTGACGGCTTTGCGACCTTCTTCGAAGTTAGCGCCTGGGCCAGGGGAATAACCCTTGACGTCATGAGACCAGGCCACGTTCGGCTTGAGGTTCACACCCGCGAAGGCATCCGGGTATTCCCAGATAGCCCGAGCGCGATAGCCCCAGGAAGTGGCCGTGGTAAAACCATCGTTATTGCAGTTGGTATTCAGCCCATTAGCATTACCCAGGCCGGCACCCACGGCGGTCGAGTTATTAAGCGTATTGCAGAAACCACCGGGCAATGTACCTGGACCAAATACCGGGTCGCGGCCATAACGGGCCTCTGATTTGCTCTCCAGGCCGCCTACATGAGTCACCCCAATCTCACCCACCGTGGTCAAGCGGCTGGCGCCCATCACTTGATCAAAGAAGTGCGTGAATGTGGTCTGGAACTGCGTGACTTCCTTGCGGTTGTAACCATGCAGGTCTTGACCAGGCGAGCCTTTGAGCACCGAAGCGTTGCCAAAGCCGATAATAGGCGTGACGCCCGCATAGAGTATGTCGGTGGTGCTCAGTTGCACCGGTGCATTTGGCCGGTAGCTCAACTCACCGCTCCATGCAGTACCGGTAGGCAGCGTGGTGGAAAAGCTCAAGCCGTAAAGACGGATGTCTTCTGGGTATTCGACGAAGTAGTTGGAGCTACCCGCCACAATCACCGGGCGTAGCGCCGCCAGCCCACCCAGAGGACGGTTGTACGCTGACGCTGGCGCACCTTGTGCACTGAAAATCGGCGCACGGCTGTGATAGTTCATGAAGTAAGCGCCGAACTCGGTGTCCAACGGCTCGAAGTTGTAGTGCATGGCAACACCAAACTGGCCGCTGTCCCGAGCATCACGGTCAGGGCCACGGCGCACCAGCACACCCTCTTCGTTCACATCAACACCCAACGTATTGAGGGTTGGATAAGCAAGAGGCGAGATGCGAGAGCGCTTGTTCAAGACCCGGAGGTTGTTGTCGCACCCATCAGAGATGACGTCCGGCTGCGAGAAGAACGTACCGCAGTTATCGGTAACCGTCTGGTCCCACTCCAACTGGTAGAACGCTTCCGCCGACAAGTTATCGGTCAGCGTCTGCGACACATAGAACATGTTGACCGGAATCAAGCCCTCCTTGATTTCAGCCCCCGGACGACGAAACGCAGACACGTCGATCGGGTTGATGGAGTTGATGCCGCCGCCGATGAAGGTACTTTCACCCCAGCTCACTACCTGCTTACCGAATCGCACGTTACCCGGCTGATCGGCAATGCTGTAGTTGTGGTAGATGAACGCATCGAGAATTTGCCCGCCCGAGGACTTGGCGCCCTCTTTGCGGTTGCTGTTGCTGATGTCCTTGAACTCGCGGCTCTCGTCCTGGAGTTCGAAGTCATACCAGTACTTGCCACGCACAAATACGCCGGTGTCGCCGTATTTCAGCTCCAGATCATGGATGCCCTTGAAGATTTTCGAGAACGTCTCACCACGCTTGAAGTTCAGGTGGCCGTCATCGGACGTCTGGGACAGACCATTGCCACCATTGTTGACGCCGATCAGATCCTGATTGGGCTTGGCTGTCGACCAGCTCGCACCCACGGAAAGAGACGAGTCAAAACTCCCTTCGATTTCACCGATGTTGAAACTGACGCCGAATGCGGGCCCGGCGAGCGTAGAGGCGAGACTGACGGCCAGGGGCAGTTTTGCCCGGCGCCAGAACTGGTTTACTGAGGTCATCGACGCTACTCCATGTGCATTATTGTTATGGCAGTGAGTTCGTTCTTTGATGCTTGTAACGGCCGGAATACAACGATTCCAATGCCGGACTGCAACTGAACCTCCATGGTCCGAAGCACCGCATCCTTGAAAAACTCTGGGAGGGACTATAGCCAGCAGGGGGTAGTGCTTGATCCCTCTAAAGTGTGATTTGCATCACCAACCCGTCTGCCACGACCCTTTCGCCATGTCGGCGAAGGCCGACGCAGGAAGGATGGCTGAAAATTGGCAAATCACAAGTAAAGGCGCCAGATAGAGCATTGCCGTGCCCGGACGGGCACGGCGAGGGGCTTCAGAGGGTGGACAGGAACGTGCTGTTGTTGGCCTGCCATTCGATGATGTCAATGCGGATACGTTTTTTGTCGAGCTTGCCGACGCTGGTCTTGGGAATTTCAGTAACAACAGCGATCTGGCTTGGGATCGCCCACTTACTCAAGTGGCCCAACTCCACGAACGGCTTGAGGTGTTCCTTGAGCTCGCGGGCCCCTATCACATGGCCATCATGCACCACCAACAACGCAAACGGACGCTCCCCCCATTGCGGATCGGCGATGCCCACCACCGCTACTTCGCGTACCGCAGGGTGACGGCTGACCAGGTCTTCGAGGGCCAGAGAAGAGATCCACTCGCCGCCGGTCTTGATCACATCCTTGATGCGGTCGCGGATATCGATCACGCCAAAGGCGTCAAGCGTCGCCACGTCGCCGGTGTGCATCCAACCGCCCGCCCACAGCTCGGCGCCTTTCTGCGGCTCGTTGTAATAACCTTCGGTCAGCCACGGTGCACGCAATACCAGTTCGCCCTGGGACTCGCCGTCGGCGGGCAGGAAATGGCCGTCGCCGTCGATGATCGCGGCTTCCACCAACGGCCCGGGCACGCCGGCCTTGATGCGATAGGTGGTGCGCTCATCCTCGGTGCCCGCCATCAGCTCTTCGTTGAGGTGCGCGCAGGACACCAGCGGCCCGGTCTCGGACATGCCATAGGCGGCGGTCAGTTGAATGCCACGGGCCTTGGACGCTTCATACAAAGTGCGGTTGAGCGCGCTGCCGCCAATGACGATTTTCCAACCGCCAAAATCCACGTCCTGGGCGGCTTTGGCATTGAGCACCATTTGCAGGATGGTCGGCACGCAATGGGAGAAAGTGACCTTTTCCTTGCGCCACAGCTCCACCAGGTATTCCGGTTCGTAGCGGCCGGGGTAGACCTGCTTCAGGCCAAGCATGGTCGCCACATACGGCAGGCCCCAGGCGTGTACGTGGAACATCGGCGTGATCGGCATGTACACATCATTCGTGCCCAATAGCCGCACGCTGTCGACGCTGCCCATGATGGTGGCCACGCCGATGGTGTGCAGCACCAGTTGGCGATGGGTGAAATACACGCCCTTGGGATTGCCGGTGGTACCGGTGGTGTAGAAGGTGGTGGCGACGGAGTGTTCGTCGAAGTCCTGGAAGTCGTACTTCGGGCTGGCGGCGGCGAGCAGGGTTTCGTACTCGCCCACCAGGTCTGGCAGCTCGGCGGTCTTGGCCTCGCCATCGGTGAGCAGCAACGTCTTGTCGACGGTAGTGAGTTGCCCGGCAATGGCCTGGTAAAGCCCCACGAACTCGCTGTTGACCAATACAAAGCGGTCCTCGGCGTGGTTCATGGTGTAGAGGATCTGCTCCGGCGACAGGCGCACGTTGATGGTGTGGATCACCGCACCAATCATCGGAATGGCGAACATGCATTCCAGGTAGCGATGGCTGTCCCAGTCCATCACCGCCACCGTGTCACCGGCCTTGACCCCGGCTTCTGTCAGCACATTGGCCAGGCGCGCGACCCGCTCGATCAGGGTTGGATAGGTGTAGCGCAATTTATCGCGGTAGACGATTTCCCGGGTTTTTTCGTAGCGGGTCCCGGACATCAGCAGGCGCTTGATCAGCAGCGGGTATTGGTACGCACCTTCGGCGGGCGGAATGACACGGGTCTGCAACATACGAATCCCTTTTATGACTGTACGGTCTTGGCTTGAAGACCTGCACTTTAGAGACCTTATGTTTCAGCCAAATCAGCCAAAGGAATGATTTGCAGCGCCCAATGAATGCTAGCTTTGCGCCAGCACTGAAGCCTTACTAAGATCCAATGTGGCGGTGCTCACTCGAGAATGTCGTTTACTTCATGCTGGTAAACGCCAGCTTCACCCCAATCGCAATCAACACCGCACCCATGGTCCGATCAAACCAATGCCCCATCCGCGCAAAACCTGCACGCACCCGCTGCTGGCTGAACAACATCGCCACCAGGCAGAACCACAGCGCCGTGGCCACCGCCAGGTACACGCCGTAACCGGCCTGGACCGCCAGTGGCGTGTGCGGGTTGATCACCACGGTGAACAACGATAAGAAGAACAACGTGGCCTTGGGGTTCAAGCCATTGGTCACAAAACCTGCGGTAAACGCGCCACGGGGCGTGCGTTCGCCCGCTTCGCGATGCAATTCACCCTCGGCCGCGGGCTTGGCTGGCTGCGCGCGCAAGGCCTTGAAGCCGATGTACAGCAAGTAGGCGGCCGCGGCCCATTTCAGCGCGTTGAACAGCACGATGGATTGGGACACGATCAAGCCGATACCGAGCAACGAATAACCCACATGCAGGAAAATAGCCGACCCCACGCCCAGCGCAGTCCAGGTCCCGGCGCGACGGCCGTGGGTCACGCTCTCACGCACCACCACCGCGAAATCCGGGCCGGGGCTAGCCACCGCCAATAAGTGAATCAGCGCTACGGTTAAAAACTCGGTGGCGTACATACTCACTCCATTAAGTAACGGATTATTTCATCTGATAGTCTCGGCAGATTACGCCTTCAAACCCTGTCGCAAAAGGTACAGTTGATGACGAACAATCGCCGCGCCGTCTTCCTTGATCACCCGTCCCTTGACTTGGGGGACCTCGACCTCAGCGAACTGCGCAACAGCTTCAGCGACCTGCACTTGTTCAGCGACACCACGCCGCTGAACGTGATCGAACACCTGCAAGGCGCTCAGGTTGCGATCAGTAACAAGATCGCCCTCAACAGCGAAACCCTGGCGGCCTGCCCGGCGCTCAAGCTGATCCTGGTGTCCGCCACCGGCACCAATAACGTCGACCTCGAGGCCGCCCGCGCGCATGGCATTACCGTGAGCAACTGCCAGGGCTACGGCACGCCGTCCGTGGCGCAGCACACGATCATGCTGTTGCTCAACCTGGCGACGCGCTTGAAGGATTATCAACGGGATGTGGGCGCCGGTCAGTGGCAGCAAGCCAAACAGTTCTGCCTGCTGGACCATCCGATTGTCGAGCTGGAAGGTAAAACCCTTGGCTTGCTCGGTCACGGTGAATTGGGCAGCGCGGTCGCGCGCCTGGCTGAAGCCTTTGGCATGCGCGTGTTACTGGGAGCCATTCCGGGCCGCCCGGCCCGCGCTGATCGCGTCCCCCTGGATGAGCTGTTGGCGCAGGTTGACGCGCTCACCTTGCACTGCCCCCTCAACGACCACACCCGTGACGTTATCGGCGCCCGCGAGCTGGCGCTGCTCAAGCCCGGCGCGTTTGTGGTCAACACCGCGCGCGGTGGCTTGATCAACGAGCAAGCCTTGGCCGATGCGTTACGTAACGGCCACCTGGGCGGCGCGGCGACCGATGTGCTGAGCGTAGAGCCGCCGGTGAACGGCAACCCGCTGCTGGCCGGCGATATTCCCCGGCTGATCGTGACCCCGCACAATGCCTGGGGCAGTCGCGAGGCGCGCCAGCGCATTGTCGGCCAGTTGGCGGAAAACGCCCGGGGCTTTTTCAGCGGCGCCCCGCTGCGCGTCGTGAGTTGATAAACTGCGCCCCTTTTCGAGGAGCAGACCATGGATCCGCGCAGTGAAGTACTGCTTCGTCAGGCCGAACTTTTTCAAGGCAACCTGCTGTTGGTAGGTTTGCCCGCCGACGACCTGCTCGGTCGCCTGCCCAACGCGCACGGCTGGTGCTGGCATGCCGGCGACCAAGCGGCGCTGGACGCACGCTTCCCCGAGCGCTGCCAATTTGGCGTGAATGTGCCTGAGCGCGAATTCGACGCGGCGGTGATCTTCCTGCCCAAGTCAAAGGACCTCACCGACTACCTGCTTAACGCCGTGGCCGCGCGCCTGCCCGGCGCCGAGGTGTATCTGGTGGGGGAGAAAAAAGGCGGTATCGAAAGCGCCGCCAAGCAGATGATTCCCTTTGGCAAACCGCGCAAGCTCGACAACGCGCGGCATTGCCAACTGTGGCAAGTCACCGTGGCCAATGCCCCACAAGCGGTCGAGCTGGAGAGCCTGGCTCAGGTGTTCGACGTGCCTTTGGCTGAAGGGCCACTCAAGGTGGTGAGCTTGCCCGGTGTGTTCAGCCATGGTCGCCTGGATCGCGGCACCGAGCTGTTGCTGGAGCACCTGGATAAACTGCCGAGCGGCCATCTGCTGGACTTCGGTTGCGGTGCCGGTGTGCTGGGTGCTGCGGTAAAACGCCGCTACCCGCACAACACCGTAACGATGCTCGACGTGGATGCGTTTGCCGCCGCCAGCAGTCGTCTGACCCTGGCCGCCAATGGCCTGGAAGCCGAGGTGCTGACCGGTGATGGCATTGACGCAGCGCCGATGGGCTTGAACGCGATCCTGACCAACCCGCCGTTCCATGTCGGGGTGCACACCGATTACTTCGCCACAGAGAACCTGCTGCGAAAAGCCGGCAAACATCTGGCAAAAGGCGGCGAACTGCGCGTAGTCGCGAACAGCTTCCTCAAGTACCAACCCTTGATTGAAGAGCACTTGGGTATCTGTGCGGTCAAGGCCGAAGGTAATGGTTTTCGCATCTACCGTGCCAAGCGCGGCTGACGGGCGTTTGGAAAAAGAAGACTTGCCGAATGGATTTTGCCTAGGCAGAATCCGCTCCGTCCTAGGGGAGTAGTCTCCCACGAGCGCCACGCTCGTCCGGCATACGTCAACATACTTGGTCAACAGACCATGGCGTATGCGACCCAGGAGTCCGCACAGACGGACCGGGGTTTGACAAGACCTATGACACGCACACCTTACCCGGGGCGGGAAGGCTGTACGTGTCATAGCCGTGTCGACCCGCCCCTGGAAACCTACCTGATGCTGGATTCATTACTCGTTCCTACTGCAATCGTTGCCTTGGCCGAAATCGGCGACAAGACGCAACTGCTCGCGCTCATCCTTGCTGCTCGCTTTCGCAAGCCCTGGCCGATCATCGCCGGCATCGTTGCCGCGACCCTGGCCAACCACGCGGCCGCCGGTGCCGTTGGCGCCTGGTTCGGGAGTTTCTTCTCGGACGCGGTATTGCACTGGATCCTGGCGGCAAGCTTCTGCGCCACGGCCCTGTGGACCCTGGTGCCGGACAAACTCGACGATGACGAAGCCAGCACCACGCGCAAATTCGGGCCGTTCCTGACCACGCTGATTGCGTTCTTCCTCGCCGAGATCGGAGACAAGACGCAGATCGCCACGGTCATGCTGGCGGCGCAGTATCCGGAACTCTGGCTGGTGATTATCGGGACGACCGTGGGCATGCTGATTGCCAACGTGCCGGTGGTATTGGCGGGTAATTTTGCGGCGGAGAAACTGCCGTTGACCTTGATTCGCCGGTTAGCAGCTACGGCGTTTTTCATCCTGGCTATCGTGGCAGTGTACAAGGCCATGCAAAGCAGCGGATGGGTCTGACTACAAGCTGCAAGCTGCAAGCTGCAAGACGGTAGCAGTACCTTTTCTTGCAGCTTGAAGCTTGCCGCTAAAACCCTAAGACTTCCTGGCCTGCTGGTAAAGCGGCATCACCTTCGGAATCGCCGCCTGCAACGAGGCAATCCGGCTGTCGGAAGCCGGGTGAGTACTCATGAACTCCGGCGGTGCGCCTTCCGAGGCCTTGGCCATTTTGTTCCACAGCGTGATGGCCGCGTTCGGGTTGTAGCCGGCGCGGGCCGACAGTTCCAGGCCGATCAAGTCCGCTTCGTTTTCATTGCTGCGGCTGTTGGGTAAGGTCATGCCGTAGTTGGCTACCGTGTCGGCCAGTGCCAGGCTGTCCTGGCCGAGACCGAACAACGCACCGGCGCCCTGCTTGGCAATCTCGATCCCGTAGGCCTTGGACATGGCTTCGCGGCCATGCTCACGCAAGGCGTGGGCGATTTCATGGCCCATGACGGCGGCCAGTTCGTCATCCGTGAGCTTGAGGTTATCGATCAACCCGCTGTACACGAAGATCTTGCCGCCAGGCCCACAGTTGGCGTTCATCTCGTCGCTCTTGATCAGATTCACTTCCCACTGCCACTGCGCAGCATCGGGGCGGAAGGTCGGCGCCTGGGCGATCAAACGCTTGGCAATGGCCTGCACGCGCTTGGCGTTGGCACTGGTCTTGTCCAACTGGCCTTTGCTGCTGGCTTCGCCCAACGTCTGCTGGTAGGACTGGGCATACATCTGGTCGACTTCCTGGCTCGACAGCATGCTGAACATGTACTGCTTGCGCTCCACCCCAACGGCGCCGCCGCTGGTGGTATTGACCGACTGACACCCGGCCAGCAGCATCGCTGCAACCAAACCACTTATCACCAATGACTTCTTCATGAACACTCTCCCTGAAAATACGCCCTGAAACATGGCGCGTATCGTAGGCGCACATTTGTATCTGCGCCAGATACACCAGACGTGTAACTAACGATTTTCGGATACATCTCACCTATCCCATCAACGGCGGCGGGCATTCCATTCGCGACACCCCTGACATTTTTGTCGGAAAAATGCTCATGCCCACCGCGGCCGTGGCCGATACAAAAAGGCGGTCCCTCCCCTCAGTGCCCGGAGTTTTCATGAAATTCAAGTCGATTCAATTTTCTGTCGCGGCACTGGCTGGCGCTATTGTCCTGAGTGTGGTCGCAGTGCTGGTGCTTTACGCCTTGTTTGCCGGCGCACGAACCCAGGCGATGGTGCAGGAGCGCACCCAGGCTCAGTTCGAACAGATCGTCGAGCAACGCCTCACCGCCCTGGCGCACACCCAGGCCACGTTGATCCAGCGTGAGCTTGAAGCCCCGCTGGTGACCGCCAAGAGCCTGGCCACCGCCAACGCCCTGCTCGGCATGAAAGACACCAAGGGCGAACCTGCCCTGCAGGTCGGCCGCGAACAATTGATCAACCTGCTGCATGAAACCGTGGTGCGCAACCCGAAGATCCTCGGTGCCTATATTGGCTGGGAGCCCAATGCCATTGATCACAACGACACGGCCTACGTGAACAGCCCCATTCTCGGTATGGGCGCAGACGGACGTTTCCTGCCGTGGTGGTACCGCAACGCGGATGGCAGCCTGGGGCTGGATAAACTCGCTGACGTGGCCGACCAGAAAATCCTCTCCACCGGGGTACGTGCCAGCGAGTACTACCTGTGCTCCAGGGAAAGCAAAAAAGCCTGCGCCATCGACCCGGCCCCTTACAAGGTGGGCAATGCGATGGTGATGCTGGCTTCTTTTATCGAGCCGATCCTGATCGACGGCAGCTTCCAGGGCATCGTCGGTGCCGATCTCTCAGTCAATTTCATCCAGGACATGCTCACCAGCGCCGATCAGAAACTCTACGACGGTGCCGGTGAACTGGCACTGATCTCCAGTAACGGACGCCTTGTGGCCTATACCAAGGACGCCAGCAAACTCGGTGAAAAAGCCAGCGACCTGCTCGACGGCAACGAACTGGCCAACCTCGGCCAACTCAAAGCCGGTGAAGTACGCTACGACATCGACCGGGAACACGGGCATATCGAGCTGTTCCTGCCCTTCAGCATCGGCCAGACCGACGCGCGCTGGACCTTGATGATGCAGTTGCCACTGGGCGCAGTGATGGCCGACTCGCAGAAATTGCAAAGCGACCTGGAAGCCCAGCGCGAGACCGATATCTTCGGCATGACCATTGCCGGCCTATTGATCGCCGGTGCCGGCTTGCTGGTGATCTGGTTGGTGGGCCACGGCATCGCCCGCCCCCTCAAGCAGATGGTGGCCATGCTCAATGACATCGCCCAGGGCGAAGGCGACCTGACGCGGCGCCTGACCAGCGATCGCGCCGATGAACTGGGCGCGATCGCCAACGGCTTCAACACCTTCCTGATCAAGCTGCAAGGCATGATCACCCAGGTGGTGAGTTCAGTGCAGAAGGTCAGTGACTCGTCGGAGCACACCGCTGACATTGCGATTCGCACCAACCAGGGCGTGCATAAACAAATGGTGGAAATCGACCAGGTGGCCACCGCCGTGCATGAGATGACTGCCACTGCGCAAGACGTTGCGCGCAATGCCACCCAGGCCGCGCAAGCCGCCAGCCATGCCGATCAGGCCGCGAGCCAGGGCATGCGCATTGTGCGCGACACGTCGATCTCGATTGGCGCGCTGGCCGCAGAAATTGGCAAGGCAGTGGGCGTGGTGCAAACCCTGGCCAAGGACAGCGAGAACATCAACGCCATCCTCACCGCGATTCGCGGTATCGCCGAGCAGACCAACCTGCTGGCGCTCAATGCTGCAATCGAGGCGGCACGTGCTGGCGAGCAAGGCCGAGGTTTCGCCGTAGTCGCTGACGAAGTGCGCAACTTGGCGCAGAAGACTCAAAAAGCCACTGAAGAAATCCAGACCATGATCCAGCAGTTGCAACAAGGCACGCGGGACGTGGTACGGGTGATGGAGGACAGCCAAAGCCGCACCGATGAAAGCGTGCAACACGCGGCGAAGGCGGGCGAAGCGCTGGAAACCATCACCCAGGCGGTGTCGGTGATCAACGACATGAACACCCAGATCGCCAGTGCGGCCGAAGAGCAGAGCGCAGTGGCAGAGGACATCAATCGTAACGTGATCAACATCGGCCAGGTGGCCAATGAAGTGGCGGGCGGCGCGGATGAATCCAGCGCGGCCAGTGCGGATTTGACCAAGCTGGCGGAGCAGCAGCGGCGCTTGATCAATCAGTTCAAGGTTTAGGGATTTGCGGCAGGCTTGCTCGCGAAGAGACCAGTGAAGGCAACAGATAGCCAATAGGCTCAAGCCGGGGTCAAGCACTCCGGCCCATTGAGCTTCGGATCATTGACCATGTTGGCCAACACCCGCTCGCGCAACGCGGTGGGCTCACTGGCCAGTAAAGCCTGCAACACCGGCAGCGGTGTTTCGGGATTGAGCCAGGCCGCCTGCCCCGCCGCATCCAGGATCAGCGGCCGACGCTGGCTCTGCGCAGCCTGGGTCACCACCGCGGTGCTCAGCCACACCTGTTCCTGTACCGGATACGCTTCCCAGATCGCGGCAAAAAACAAGGTGGAACCCTCTCCTGGCGTCAGCCAGTACGGACGCTTGCGCTGGGTGCCGCGCCATTCGTAGAACCCATTGGCCGGCAGCAGGCAACGGCGCAGGCGGAACGCTTCGCGAAACATCGGTTGTTCGGCCAGGGTTTCGGCGCGGGCATGGGCCGGCGTGCGCGAAAGGTCGGTCAGCCAGGGCGGTGTCAGGCCCCAGCGGGCCCGCGCCAGGGTGAGCTGGCCTTCGGCGGTGCGCTGGATCAGCACCGAATCGTTCGGGGAGATGTTCCACTGGGCCTGCTGGTCGGCCGGGAAACCCGGCAAGGCAGCAAAAGCGGGGTTCCAGCGAAACAGGGCATAACGTCCACACATGGGGCAACATGACTCTTGGGTAAACCGACCGACAGCCTAACAGACCAGCACGTCGGGGAAGCTGTCAGGTTCGTCACCCGGCAGGGGTTGCGCGCCGATGTAGGCGGTGATCAGCTCACGCGCGTCAACGGCCCGGTCGTTGTCCACCTCCAGGCCCAGCAGACCGAAGATGGGCAGTTCGCCAGTGCCGCCGAGCAAATGCCGGCCCACCAAGTGGGCCTCGATACCTTCACTGGCGAGCATCTGTTGCAGCAACTCGCCTTCCATCAGGTTTTCCGGTTCGTAGATTCGCTGCATGGGCGTACCTGTCATTCGTTTTCGCTACGGGTTTCGAGCATCCACTCGCCACCATGCACCTGTAGATTGAAACTGATTGGCCGG
Organism: Pseudomonas sp. RA_5y_Pfl1_P24; assembly: GCF_963970945.1. NCBI lineage: Bacteria > Pseudomonadati > Pseudomonadota > Gammaproteobacteria > Pseudomonadales > Pseudomonadaceae > Pseudomonas > Pseudomonas sp. RA_5y_Pfl1_P24. The sequence goes on from NZ_CAXAOJ010000003.1 coordinate 222,481, forward strand.
CAACACACCTGACAGTCTTCTATATACGTCTGATCGCCGCCGGACAAATCCACCGTTGTCTCGACCTCTTCACCACAATAAGGACAATCGTACGTCGCAGTTTCCAGCATCGCAGCCTCCAAGGTGACTTGTGCGTATAATCGCCGGTCTATTTACAGGGTTATATTTCGGCTGAGCCCATTACTCAGGCCGCACCCTGGTATTTCCTTTACTTACCCTAGCCGTTTCTAACAAGAGAGCATGATGGGCGAATTCGATACCATCCGACCTTACAACGACAGCGAAGTCCCGGCAGTGCTGGCACGCCTGTTCAGTGACAAGGCCTTTCTGGACATCCTGACCCACTTCCGCTTCCCGCGCTTTGCCGGCGCCCTGGGCTGGCTGCTCAAGCCGATGATCGCCCGCAAACTGCGCCGTGAATTCGCCGGCGTCACCACCGTTGCTACGCTGCAGGACAAAGTCGAGTACTACGTCGACCACACTATTGACCGGGCGACCGACGGCGTGACCTACACCGGCGTCGAGCAGCTCAAGTCCGGCACCGCCTACCTGTTCCTCGCCAACCACCGCGATATCGTGATGGACCCGGCCTTCGTCAACTACGCCGTGTACCACGCCGGCCTGCCGACGCCGCGCATCGCCATCGGCGACAACCTGCTGCAAAAGCCGTTTGTCAGCGACCTGATGCGCCTGAACAAGAGCTTTATCGTGCACCGCTCGATCACCGGGCGAAAGGAAAAGATGGCGGCATTCAACCTGCTGTCAGCCTACATCAACCATTCGATCCGCAACGACTGCCAATCGATCTGGATTGCCCAGGCCGAAGGGCGCGCCAAGGATGGGGATGACCGCACCGAGTCGGCGATCCTCAAGATGTTCCACGTCAGCCGCAAGGATGAGCCGTTTGCCGAGGTCATCCAGTCGTTGAACCTGACGCCGGTGTCGATCAGTTATGAATACGACCCGTGCGATACCGCCAAGGCTCGCGAGCTGTACATCCGCGCCACCACCGGCACCTACAGCAAGGCGCCGGGCGAGGATGACGTGAGCATCGCCCTTGGCATCACGGGCTACAAGGGGCGGGTGCACATCAACTTCGCACCGCCGATCACCGAGCGTTTCGAAGACACCAAGCTGCTGGCCGTGGAAATGGACCGGCAGATTCTCGGCGGTTACCGGCTGTTCCCGGTGCATTACCTGGCGTATGCCCAATGGAGCGACGCCGACCCGCAATTGCAGGTGCCGACGGCGGCCGAGGTATTCCCGGCCGACGAACTGGCCAAGGCGAAAGCAGAATGGGAGCGGCGCTTGAACGAGTGCCCCGCCGAGCACCGACCGTTCCTGTTGGTGCAATACGCTACGCCGGTGCGTAATCAGTATCGGGTCAAGGCCGGCATACCTTTGTAATACAGACCAAAAATGTGGGGGTAGACTAGCTCGCGAAGGCGGTTAGTCAGTCAATCATGTGTTGACTGACACTCCGCCTCCGCGAGCAAACCCACCCCCACATGTGTTCTGCGCCGTAATTACAAATGGGTACTGAGCCAGGAAATAGCCAGCGCCATCCCCAGGCAGGCAAACCCAACACGGTAAGCCACCCGATGCGCGCGCTCGGTGCGCACATCCAGAAACAGCATCGGCTGGTCGATGGTGCGGTCTTCGCTTTTCGCGGTCAGGTCGGCCATCGCGCGTTGTTCGCGCAGGCGGGTGATGAACAACAGTGCCGCTCCCGGGCACGCTACCGCTAACGCTACAACATTGATCAGTAGTGCGGACAGCGCCATGGCGAACCTCAGTGGAACAGTGTCTTGGTATCAGCTCAGTTACCAACCTGAACGATAGTGGCGTCCGGCGCCTGAAATGCTCCCTCCCCCATTGACGTCTAATGTATCCAGTAATTTACGGCGTCACCTGAACGTCACCTTAACAGTCCACTCTGTTGCCCTTTGACGCCTCAGGAGCTTGTCATGTTGCACGCGCAAAACCAGGATCGGCTGTATCTGGTCGCCCAAAGCGATGAGCAGGAAGCGCTGATCGGCGGCCTGGCTTTCAACGTCCAGGATCGCCACTGGCTGGTGTATTGCGCCCTTGGCGGGCACCAGCATGCGGACCTTCCGGAGACCGATCTGTTAACGGGGGTGAGCCTGCTGGACTTCTGCATCGACACCGCCGCGTGAAACAGGAGGCGAAAAAAAACCGGACTCAACTGAGCCCGGTTTTTTAACAATCGTTTATTGCGCGCTGAGCAACGAACCGATGCTTGGGTCTTTGAACAGTCGGGTCAAGGCGTCACTCAGGACGTCGCTGACCAACTTGGTATTGGTTTCCTGGTTCGGCGACATGCCGAAACGCTGGTTCAGGGAGGCGCCGTAGCGACCGCTGTAGCGACGGGTACCGGCGGTGACGTCAGACTTGAACGTCGCACCGATGGAAGCTTCGGTCACGTACAGCCCGTCCTTAGGCGATTGATACTTCAATTCAGCCAGGGTGATCGTCAATTGCGGAGCACCCGGTGCATTGGCGCTCGGGGTGAAACCCAGCAAGCGCACGGCGGCTTCAGCCTGGGCCTGCAGCTTGGGCAGTACGTCTTGAGCGTTCACCGAGATCAGAGCGGTTTCCGGGTACAGGCCGCCGCGTGAGCCGAGCGTAGGCGATGGACGACCATCCACCACCCGCACCGACACCGCCTGGCCGTGGCCCACCGGGGCCAGCTGCGTGGTGAGTTTCGGTTCCGGGGTCAGTTGTTGCGGGCTGTTGGCGCAGCCCACCAGGGTCAAACTGGTCACAGTGATCAAACCGAACAACAGGCGTTGCAACATGCGCTTCTCTCCAGAAATCAGGATCCGACAGGCCGGCAGTATAGCGGGGCGCCACTGCGGGGAACTAGCATCAGTTACAACCTGTGACCCCACGTGTGGAGCGCGGTTCGCTGTCACCGAGATGTCACACCCGTTACATGGGCTCGTCATCCAGCGCAGGCATGCTTGGCCTCAATCTCAGGAGGTCAATCGTCATGCAGTTTCTTTGGTCATTGTTTACGCGCAAGCCGGCCCTTCGTCAGTTCGCCCTGCTCGATGCACAAGGTCGTTGCCAGGCCTTCAAAGAGTGCTGCGAGCCGCCCGTAGGCGACGGCTGGGTGGAAATCGATGAGATTCGCCTGAGCTGGATGCATCACCCACTGCCCGCTCGCGCCCGCGTCAGCCCACGCCCAGCGCGGTCGTCACGGCATCAGCCGTTGGCTGCCTGACCGAACGCCTAATAAAAGTCATAAAACACGCCCATTTCCCCAGCGTTCTTCGCTACAATCTCCCCCCGATTATAAGGACGTCTCCTGATCGGGCCTCGCAGCATCGTTAATGCCTCGGTATTAACCCCAAGAATCGCCCACAGAGAGCCGCCCACACAGATCGAGTGAAGCTGGCGCGCTTGCTGTTTTCTTTGCAAACCACCCGTCTTTACCGAATCTGCCAGAGCTGCCATTGCGCTCGGCCACTTGAGTTGTTTGCCCGTTTTGCCGCATGTCGGCAAGGTTTTCCGGGCCAGGTGCCAGGCTGGGGCAGCCCTTTTTTGAGGTTCACGTCTTCAAAAGAGCGTGAAAAAACGGGTTTTCACAACTTCACAAGAGTGTGGCGAGCAAATGAATAGTTTGGCGTTTGTACAAGCACCATCAGCGTCTGGAACAGCCCAACCACACAGGACCGAGTACGCCTTAAAAATCGGAGCTTGAGCCTGTCCGCTACGGATTGATTGCACGAATCACACGCTTTGACCATAAGTCGAATTGCCACAGGCGCCCATGAATGCGTTCATAGGCAGATTAGCCCGGTAAGAAGCGTGTGCTGAAGTTGCAAAGAATTGCGAAACGGACATGGCGATCCTGGCCATGGGTAACCTGGGGCAACACGTGAACCGCCCCGTCACTCCTGGCAGCCATGCCGTCAATTTGGTGCTGCAGATTTTGGAGACGCGTTAAATGGCGCATAACGAAACAGTCGACGTAGTACTGGTAGGGGCCGGCATCATGAGTGCCACCCTGGCCGTACTGCTCAAAGAGCTCGACCCCGGCCTCAAGCTGGAAGTCGTTGAGCTGATGGATTCGGGTGCCGCGGAGAGTTCCAACCCGTGGAACAACGCCGGTACCGGCCACGCCGGGCTGTGTGAGCTGAACTACACACCGCAGGCTGGCGATGGCTCCATCGACATCAAGAAAGCCGTGCACATCAATACCCAGTTCGAGGTGTCGAAGCAGTTCTGGGCGTACTTGACCAAAAAGGGCACCTTTGGCTCGTCCAAGTCTTTTATCAGTCCGGTGCCGCACCTGAGCTTCGTACAGGGCGAAAAAGGCGTGTCCTTCCTCAAGAAGCGCTTTGAAACCCTCAGCCAGCACCACGCGTTTTCGGACATGCACTACACCGAAGACCGTAGCGAGATGGCCGAGTGGATGCCGCTGATGATGCCAGGCCGCCCGCTCGACGAAAAAATCGCGGCGACCCGTGTCATGAACGGCACCGACGTCAACTTCGGCGCGCTGACCAACCAACTGCTCAGCCACCTGACCAGCTCGGCAGACGCCCAGGTCAAGTACAGCAAGCGCGTGACCGGTCTCAAGCGCAACGGCGCGGGCTGGACCGTAAGCATCAAGGACGTCAACAGCGGCAACAGCCGTGAAGTGGACGCCAAGTTCGTGTTCCTCGGCGCCGGTGGCGCGGCGCTGCCGCTGCTGCAAGCCTCGGGTATCGAAGAAAGCAAAGGCTTTGGCGGTTTCCCGGTCAGCGGCCAATGGCTGCGTTGCGACAACCCGGAAGTGGTCAAGCACCACCAGGCCAAGGTCTACAGCCAGGCCGCCGTGGGTTCGCCGCCAATGTCCGTGCCGCACTTGGACACTCGCGTAGTGGAAGGCAAAAAGTCCCTGCTATTTGGGCCCTATGCCGGCTTCACCACCAAGTTCCTCAAGCACGGTTCGTTCCTTGACCTGCCACTGTCGGTTCGCGCCGGAAACATTGGCCCGATGCTCGCCGTGGCCCGCGACAACATGGACCTGACCAAGTACCTGGTCAGCGAAGTGATGCAGTCGATGGAACAGCGCCTGGAATCCCTGCGCCGCTTCTACCCGCAAGCCAAAGCCGAAGACTGGCGCCTGGAAGTGGCCGGCCAACGGGTTCAGATCATCAAGAAAGACCCGAAAAAAGGCGGCGTGCTGCAATTCGGCACCGAACTGGTCGCGGCCAAAGACGGCTCGCTCGCGGCACTGCTGGGCGCGTCCCCGGGTGCTTCGGTGACCGTTTCGATCATGCTCGACCTGATCGAGCGCTGCTTCCCGGCCAAGGCTGCCGGAGAGTGGGCGGCCAAGCTGCACGAGATCTTCCCGGCGCGGGAAAAGGTCCTGGAAACAGATGCCGAGCTGTATCGCAAGATCAATGAGCAGAACAACATCAGCCTGGAACTGGTTGAGCCTGCTGCCGAGACCGAGAGCTACGCTTGAGGCTTTAAGGCAATAAAAAACGCCCCGCTCTCGGTATGAGAACGGGGCGTTTTTTATTGCCTGGAGAATCAACCGCGAGCGTTGTTGATCAACTCGACGTACTCGTCTGCGTGACGCTGGTCCTTGATCAGGTCGACGAAGGTCAGGCCATGCTCATCCTTGCCGTCCAGGTCCAGACCGGCTTCCTTGAAGAAACCCAGGAAGCGCTCAAAGTCGTCGATACGCAGGCCACGGTAGGCCTTGATGAGTTTATGCAGGGACGGGGAAGTCGCGTCAACCGGCTCGAAGTCGAGGAACAACTTGATCTGATCGTCGCCAATCTCGTCACCAATCACCTGTCTCTTATCTTTACGCATTACCGACTCCAGCCTGCAGACATTTACACGGGGTTTGAAGTCTACCTGTGAGACGCAGGCTTCGGAAGCAGCGCAGACTCCATGTGCGAGCGGGCTTGCTCGCTCCCACATTTGGACATCAGTGTTCTCGCTATCGAGCGCGGACGGCGCCGGTATGCAAATCCGCCCAGATATGCCCATTGGCATAACTCAGGAACTGCACGTAGACCGTGTCATTGCGCAGCAGGTCGACGATCACTCGGTACTGGGCCACCGGGTAGGACAACGTCAGGGTCTTGCTCTTGTCGTCGTAGACCGGCTTTTTCAGGCTTTTGCTTTCGGCATCGAAGTTGAGCACCACCTGGCTGATGGTCGCACCTTTGTTCAGGGACTTGCCCTTGAGGCGGATCATCAGCGGCGAGGTCACCGGGATCGGTTGCTGGCTGGATTGGCGCTGATTGCCCACCACGACCGCGTACTCGGTGACTTGCAGCAATTGCTGCTGGTCAGGGGCTTCGGCGCGCAGGGTCAGGTCGTCGGAGGGCAGGAATTGGCTGTGCAACGGCGCAGGCGCGGCGGCCAGCGGCAAACTGAGGGTCAACGCCAGGGCGGCGCAAGTACGTATCAACAGGTTCATGGGCCGCTCCGTGCGAGATAGCCCAGCACTGTAGCTCAATCGAACTGGGCAAGCATCCAACGTTGATACGCGGCCACGCCAGACTCGCCTTCACGCGGCGCCCAATTGGCCAGCTCACCCTCGCCTACCGGGCGATAAGGTCCGGCTTTGCACTCGAACATCACCGTGTCGGGCTCCAGCACCACCAAACCGTGAAACACACCGGGTGGCAGATCGACACCCGCGCATTCGCCCCCCGCCTGCATGACGCGCTTGGCCAGCACCTCGCCGGTTTCGCTGAACACCAGCAGACCCAGGCGGCCCTGAAGCACGAGCAAGGTTTCCGCCTTGTCCGCACTCAGGTGCCGATGCGGCGGCACATAAGTGCTGGGCTGCAGGCCCACGGCCAGACGATGGCACGGCTCTTCCATCTGGTGGAAGTTGTGATGGTGCCGGCCACGGGGGCTGGCGCCCGCTTTCTCAGCCAATTCGGCAAACAGCGTTTGATCAAGAAAGCGGGTCATGGCTTACATCCCTTTGACGGCGTAGATCCCATTGGCGTTGCGCCAGTAGCCTTTGTAGTCCATGCCATAACCGAAGATGTAGCGGTCGATGCACGGCAGGCCAACGAAATCGGCTTTCAGCTCTGGGCGGGCCTTACGATCGTGGTCTTTGTCGATCAGCACGGCAGTGTGCACTTTTCGCGCGCCAGCGTGCTTGCAGAAGTCAATGATCGCGCCGAGGGTGTGACCTTCGTCGAGGATGTCGTCGATGATCAGCACGTCGCGGTCGATGAACGAGACTTCCGGCTTGGCTTTCCAGAACAGGTCGCCGCCGGTGGTTTCGTTGCGATAGCGGGTGGCGTGCAGATAGGACGCTTCAAGCGGGAATTGCAGGTGGGTGAGCAATTTGCCAGCGAAGATCAGACCACCGTTCATCACGCAGAAAACCACCGGGTTGGTGTCAGCCATTTCGCGGGTGATGTGCGCGCCGACCTTGGCGATCGCCTCTTCGACTTGCGCTTCAGTGTACAGGCAGTCAGCCTCGCGCATGATTTGACGGATATGCTCGAGATCAGCGGACATGGCGCTCTCCAAGGGGTGCTGTGGCAAGAAAAGCGGGCGAAGGTACGCTTCTCGTGCGCTCCGGGCAAGCCTTAATGGACTAACGTGCTAGATGTCTATAGGACAACACCCTCGGATAGATTAATCTAGGCCGGTTTTTTTGCCCGCCGCCGGAGCCATTCCCATGCCCACTCGCGAGATCCGCCATCCGCTGATCCGACACAAGCTCGGCCTTATGCGCCGCGCCGACATTAGCACGAAGAACTTCCGTGAGCTTGCTCAGGAAGTCGGAGCGTTGCTGACTTACGAAGCCACTAAAGATCTACCCCTGGAAACCTACGACATCGAAGGTTGGGCCGGTACCGTGCAGGTCGAGAAAATCGCCGGCAAGAAAATCACCGTCGTGCCGATCCTGCGCGCCGGTATCGGCATGCTCGAAGGCGTACTCAGCCTGATCCCGGGCGCCAAGGTCAGCGCCGTGGGCGTGGCCCGCAATGAAGAAACCTTGCAGGCCCACACCTACCTGGAAAAACTGGTGCCGGAAATCAACGAGCGCCTGGCGATGATCATCGACCCGATGCTCGCCACCGGCAGTTCCATGGTCGCCACCATCGACTTGCTGAAAAAAGCCGGTTGCAAGGACATCCGCGCCATGGTGCTGGTGGCCGCGCCCGAAGGCATCGCCGCCGTTGAGAAGGCCCACCCGGACGTGGAGATCTACACCGCGTCCATCGATGAGCGCCTGAATGAACACGGCTACATCATCCCAGGCCTGGGCGATGCCGGTGACAAGATCTTCGGTACCAAGCAGAAGGACGGTTGAGCATGCAGGATGAATTCAACGACCCGCTTTGGCGCCAGATCCTGTCTGGCGCACAAATGCTCTTCGTGGCATTTGGCGCGCTGGTGTTGATGCCGCTGATCACAGGTCTTGATCCAAACGTTGCACTGTTCACCGCAGGCCTGGGCACGTTGTTGTTCCAGGTGGTGACAGGGCGGCAGGTGCCGGTCTTTCTGGCGTCGAGCTTTGCCTTCATTACTCCGATCATTCTCGCCAAAAGCCAGTTCGGCCTCGCGGCGACCATGGGCGGGGTAATGGCGGCCGGTTTCGTCTATACCTTCCTCGGGCTCGCGGTGAAGATCAAGGGCACCGGTTTCATCGACCGGCTGCTGCCGCCGGTGGTGATCGGGCCGGTGATTATCTCCATCGGCCTGGCCATGGCGCCGATTGCTGCCAACATGGCGATGGGGAAATCCGGCGACGGTGCCGAGCTGATTCATTACCAGACGGCAATGATGATCTCGATGCCGGCGCTGCTGACCACGTTGATCGTGGCGGTGTTCGGCAAGGGCATCTTCCGCTTGGTGCCGATCATCTCCGGCGTGTTGGTCGGTTTTGCCATGGCGTTCTATTTTGGTGTGGTCGACACAGCAAAGATCGCCGCCGCCCCCTGGTTCGCCCTGCCCCACTTCACCGCGCCTGAGTTCAACTGGCAGGCGATCCTGTTTATCATCCCGGTGGCCCTGGCCCCGGCGATCGAGCATATCGGCGGTGTGATTGCAGTCGGCAGCGTGACCGGTCGTGACTACCTGAAAAAGCCGGGCCTGCACCGTACCCTGCTGGGTGACGGCATTGCCACCACGGCCGCGGGCCTGTTTGGCGGCCCGCCGAACACCACGTACGCCGAAGTGACAGGCGCGGTGATGCTGACCAAGAACTACAACCCGAAGATCATGACCTGGGCGGCGGTGTTTGCCATCAGCCTGGCGTTTATCGGTAAGTTCGGCGCACTGCTGCAGAGCATTCCGGTGCCAGTGATGGGCGGGATTCTGTGCCTGCTGTTCGGTTCGATTGCCGCAGTGGGGATGAACACGCTGATCCGCCACAAGATCGACCTGGGCGAAGCGCGCAACCTGGTGATTGTGTCGGTGACGTTGGTGTTCGGGATTGGCGGTGTGCTGGTCGGCACGGGCACCGGCCCGGATGATTTCGGCCTGAAGGGTATCGCCCTGTGTGCGGTGGTAGCGATTGGTTTGAACCTGCTGCTGCCGGGCAATGATGGCTGGAAGAACAAGAAGCAGGATGAGCCGTTGCTCTAGCTAACACCGCAAAACCAAATGTGGGAGCAAGCCCGCTCCCACATTTTTTTGACCCTCAGTGTGGCTTACAGCTCACCAAGCCCATCAATCAGCGCCTGGTTCTGCTCCGGCGTACCGATGCTGATGCGCAGAAACTGGGCAATCCGCGCCTGCTTGAAGTGCCGCACGATCACACCCTGCTCACGCAACTTGGCCGCTAGGCCAGCGGCGTCATGTTGAGGGTGGCGAGCAAAGATAAAGTTGGCCGCCGACGGCAACACTTCAAAACCTTTTGCCTCCAACTGCGCAACCACCTTGTCGCGGCTATCGATGACCAACTGGCACGTCTTCTCGAAGTACTCACGGTCCTCGAACGCTGCCGCCGCGCCGACAATCGCCAGGCGATCCAGCGGATAAGAGTTGAAGCTGTTCTTGACCCGCTCCAGCGCCTCGATCAGGTCCGGGTGGCCCACGGCCAGGCCCACGCGCAAACCGGCCAGTGAGCGCGATTTGGACAGCGTCTGGGTAACCAGCAGGTTCGGGTAGCGATCCACCAGGCTGATCGCGGTTTCGCCGCCGAAGTCGATATAGGCTTCATCCACTACGACCACCGAGTCCGGGTTGGCCTTGAGGATCTGCTCCACCGCGTCCAGCGCCAGCACGCAGCCAGTCGGCGCGTTCGGGTTGGGGAAGATGATCCCGCCGTTGGGCCTGGCGTAATCCGCCACGCGAATCTGGAACTGTTCGTCCAGCGGCATCGGGTCGGACTTGATGCCGTAGAGGCCGCAGTAAACCGGGTAGAAGCTGTAGCTGATATCCGGAAACAACAGCGGTAGTTCGTGCTGGAACAGGCCGTTGAAAATGTGTGCGAGGACTTCATCGGAACCGTTGCCGAGGAAGACCTTACTGGCGTCGATCGCGTAATACTTGGCCACGGCCTGCTTGAGCAGGTCGCTGTTGGGGTCCGGGTACAGGCGTAGGTTGTCGTTCAGCTCGGCCTGCATCGCGGCCAACGCCTTGGGCGACGGGCCGTAGGGGTTTTCATTGGTGTTGAGCTTGACCAGCTTGGTCAGCTTCGGTTGTTCGCCAGGCACGTAGGGCACGAGGTCCTTGACGAAGGGACTCCAGAATTTGCTCATGTCTCAGTTCCCCTCTTCAAGGATGCGGTATTCAGCACTGCGGGCGTGGGCACTCAGGGATTCACCACGAGCCAGCACCGAGGCGGTCTTACCCAGCTCGGACGCACCCTGCGGTGAGCAGAAGATGATCGACGAACGCTTCTGGAAGTCGTACACGCCCAGTGGCGATGAGAAACGCGCGGTGCCGGAGGTCGGCAGCACGTGGTTCGGGCCTGCGCAATAGTCACCCAGCGCTTCGCTGGTGTGGCGACCCATGAAGATCGCGCCGGCGTGGCGAATCGATGGCAACCAGGCTTGTGGGTCGGCCACGGACAACTCCAAGTGCTCCGGCGCGATACGGTTGGCCACTTCGATGGCTTGCTCCATGTCGCGCACCAGGATCAGCGCGCCACGGCCATTGATCGATTTCTCGATGATCTCGGCACGCTCCATGGTCGGCAGCAGCTTATTGATACTCGCGGCAACGGTGTCGAGGAACTCGGCGTCCGGGCTGACCAGGATCGCTTGAGCGTCTTCGTCGTGCTCGGCCTGGGAGAACAGGTCCATGGCGATCCAGTCCGGATCGGTCTGGCCGTCGCATACCACGAGGATTTCCGATGGGCCGGCGATCATGTCGATACCGACCTGGCCAAACACGTGACGCTTGGCGGTGGCGACGTAGATGTTGCCGGGACCAACCACCTTATCAACCTTCGGCACGCTTTCGGTGCCATAGGCCAGGGCGGCAACGGCTTGCGCGCCACCGATGGTGAAAACGCGGTCGACGCCGGCAATGCAGGCGGCGGCCAATACCAGCTCGTTGATTTCACCGCGCGGTGTTGGCACGACCATGACCACTTCGGTCACGCCCGCCACTTTGGCCGGGATCGCGTTCATCAATACTGACGATGGGTACGACGCCTTACCGCCCGGCACGTAAAGGCCGGCGCGGTCCAGTGGCGTGACCTTCTGGCCCAGTACAGTGCCGTCTGCCTCGGTGTAGCTCCAGGAGTCTTGCTTCTGCTTTTCGTGATAGCTGCGCACCCGCGTTGCCGCCACTTCCAGGGCTTCTCGCTGTGGCGCGGTGATACGCGTCAGCGCCAACTCCAGGCGTTCGCGGGGCAGGATCAGGTCGGACATGGACTTGACGTCCAGCCCGTCAAACTGGCGGGTGAAGTCCACCAACGCCGCATCGCCGCGCTCGCGAACAGCCTTGATGATGTCGAGCACCCGCACGTTGACCGAGTCGTCGGACACGCTTTCCCAGCTCAGCAGATGATCCAGATGATGGGCGAAATCCGGATCGGCAGCGTTGAGTCGGGCAATTGCAGTGGACGTGGTCATAGCGAGGGCCTCATTGGATTGGCAAAAACTCACGCGCCCGAAGGTGCGCTGACGTTCACTAACGAAGCGCGTTGGTACTGTGGTTGTGCCAGGCAAGGCGCGGGACGCTGGTAAGGGTTGTTTCCTTACCAAGTCCCGCAACGCAGCATGGCGCAACCACAGTGCCAACCCGCAGGGCCTTACCTAAAAGGCAGACTGCTACGCGTCGCTAATTATTGAAAAAGAATCTTCTACTAACATAAGTTGCCTTTTGGGGTAAGGCGCGATTCGTTATTGAACGTCAGCGCACCTTCCCAGCAGTCGATCCGCTTGGGCACCTGAGAATTCTGGCTATGAGGCGGATAGACGGGCGCAGCCTTTCAGCTACGCGGGTGAGTCAACCGCGGTGTCGCGACTCCACTGCTTTGCGCAGGGTATCAATCAACGCCTGGATACGGGCGTGCTGCATCTTCATCGACGCTTTGTTGACGACCAGGCGGGAGCTGATATCGGCAATGAATTCCTGGGGCTCAAGGCCGTTGGCACGCAGGGTGTTGCCGGTGTCGACCACGTCGATGATTTTGTCGGCCAGGCCGATCAGCGGCGCCAGCTCCATCGAGCCGTAGAGCTTGATGATGTCGACCTGACGGCCTTGTTCGGCGTAGTAGCGCTTGGCAACGTTGACGAACTTAGTGGCCACGCGCAGGCGGCCCTTTGGCTCGACGTCACCGACGCGCCCGGCGGTCATCAGCTTGCATAGGGCGATACGCAGGTCCAACGGCTCGTACAGGCCCTGGCCACCGTATTCCATCAGCACGTCTTTACCGGCGACACCCAGGTCGGCCGCGCCATGTTCAACATAGGTCGGCACATCGGTAGCCCGCACGATCAACAGGCGAACATCGTCCTGGGTCGTGGGAATGATCAGCTTGCGGCTCTTATCCGGATTTTCGGTCGGCACGATGCCCGCTTCAGCCAGAAGCGGCAACGTGTCGTCAAGGATACGGCCCTTGGACAGTGCGATGGTCAACATGGAAGCGTCAGTCCTTCATCTGGCTATTGCTGTCCGGGCACAAACGGCGCCAGACACAGATCGAGGCCATTACAGCCTCGATTTGAAACAAATTCAGCATACCGCCTATTCAACGGCAACCATCTTGTAGTGAGCGGGGCAAGCCCGCTCACTACAAGCCCGGAACTAGCCCGGAACTAGCCCGGTACGCGGCGGATTTTAGCGCCGAGCATCTGCAGTTTTTCTTCGATGCACTCGTAGCCACGATCTATATGGTAGATACGGTCGATCAGAGTGTCGCCTTCAGCGATCAGCGCCGAGATCACCAGGCTCGCCGAAGCCCGTAGGTCAGTCGCCATGACTGGCGCGCCCTTGAGTTTCTCGGTACCGGTAACGATGGCGGTGTTGCCTTCAACCTGGATCTTCGCGCCCATGCGGTGCAGTTCATACACGTGCATGAAGCGGTTTTCGAAGATGGTCTCGATCACGGCACCGGTGCCTTCAGCAATGGCGTTCAAGGAGATGAACTGCGCTTGCATGTCGGTCGGGAACGCCGGGTACGGAGCGGTACGTACGTTGACGGCCTTAGGACGCTTGCCGTGCATGTTCAACTCGATCCAGTCTTCACCGGTGGTGATTTCTGCGCCAGCTTCGCGCAGTTTTTCCAGGACCGCTTCCAGGATGGTCGGATCGGTGTCCTTGACCTTGACGCGGCCACCGGTAACGGCAGCGGCAACCAGGTAGGTACCGGTTTCGATGCGGTCTGGCATGACCTTGTAGGTGGTCGTGTGCAGGCGCTCAACACCGTCAATGGTGATGGTATCAGTGCCGGCGCCGGAGACCTTGGCACCCATAGCGTTCAGGAAGTTCGCCAGGTCGACGACTTCAGGCTCACGGGCGGCGTTTTGCAGCACGCTACGGCCTTTGGCCAGGGCTGCGGCCATCATGATGTTCTCGGTACCGGTCACACTGACGGTATCAAAGAAGAAGCTGGCGCCTCGCAGGCCGCCTTCAGGCGCCTTGGCCTTGATGTAGCCGCCTTCGACGTCGATGGTCGCGCCCATGGCTTCGAGGCCACGGATGTGCAGGTCGACCGGACGCGAACCAATGGCGCAACCACCAGGCAATGCCACTTCAGCTTCGCCGAAACGGGCAACCATCGGGCCGAGCACCAGGATCGACGCACGCATGGTTTTCACCAACTCGTACGGGGCGATCAGGGTCTTGATGGTGCGTGGGTCGATTTCGACGGACAGCTTCTCGTCGATCACCGGCTCGATGCCCATGCGACCGAACAGTTCGATCATGGTGGTGATGTCGTGCAGGTGTGGCAGGTTGGCCACGGTGACCGGGCCATCGCACAGCAGGGTCGCTGCCAGGATCGGCAAGGCGGAGTTTTTTGCACCGGAGATGCGGATCTCGCCATCAAGACGGGCACCGCCGGTAATAATCAATTTATCCATAAGAATCTCGACGCCTTGGGGGCTCAGGTGCGCTCGGCCCAGGCCGCGCGGCTGAAAAATTTCATAGTGACCGCATGGATGCTGCCATCGGTGATCCACGGGTTCAAATGGGCATAGATCTGCTGCTGACGCTTGACCGGGCTAAGTGCCGCCAGTTCATCGCTAATCACATTCAGCTGGAAGTTGCAGCCTTCGCCTTCGACTTCAACACTCGTTTCGGGCAGCTTTCCTTCAAGGAAGCTTTTAACTTCTAGGGCCTGCATGATCAACCTCTATCGGCGCCCAGTGCGCGCGGGTCGCACATCATACAAAAAAGCCCCGCGCCTGCGAACCCCGCATAGCAGGACTCTGACGGGGGGCTTCTCTAATGATGTGTATTAAGGATGCGCCAACAGCTCGGTCAGCTCGGAAACTTCGGCAATTTCACGCATGTCTTCGGGCATCGCACGGATGCTGACCGGCTTATTCACCGCCTCGGCGTCACGCATAAAGCACAGCAGCAGCGACAAACCAACGCTGCTGGACTTGGTCACACCCGAACAATCCAGCACCAGTGCAGGCGCAGCACTGGTGTTGATCAGTGCCAGGCCCTGCTTGCGCAGGTCAGGCCCGGTGCGGTAATCCAGCACGCCGCTGATGAAGAGCTCGCCGGCGTCGCCGAGACGAACAGCCGACTCGGTCATTGTGCGGGCTTCCCGGCAGCTTTATCGGTTTCTTCCTTGGCCTTGGCCACTTCACCGGCCCAACCATTGATGGTTTTGTCCAGGTCATTGCCATTGCGCTGCATGGCATCAGAGAACTGATCACGGAATAGCTTGCCGATGTTGATGCCATTGATGATCACGTTACGCAGCTTCCACTCGCCGTTGACCTTCTCCAGCGTGTACTGCACAGGGTAGACAGCGCCATTGTTGCCCTTGACGCTCATGTTCACGCTGGTGCGATCACCTGATTCATCCCCGGCTGGAGCGACGGTAATACCCTGGTTGTTGTACTCAAGCAGCGCGTTACCGTAGAACTGGAACAGGCCTTTCTTGAAGTTTTCCTGAAAGGTCTGCATCTGCGCCGGGGTAGCCTTGCGCGAGTACTTGACCGTCATGATGCTGCGGGAAATGCCTTCGGCATCCACAACAGGACCGACAATAGTATTGAGCGCGCTGTAGAACTGACTTGGATCTTGTTTGTACTTTTCTTTGTTGGCCGACAGGTCAGCCAACATCTTGTTGGTTGTGTCCTGCACCAATTCGTGCGCAGAACCTGCTGCGTTGGCCATCAACGGCAGCGCTGCAAGCAGTACCAGGAGGCCACGTCGCAAGGTAGAGATCATGTACAGATTCCTCATTTAGCGTCTTTATTGACCGTATTAAGCAGGAATTTACCGATCAGGTCTTCAAGCACCAGCGACGACTGTGTGTCGTGGATTGTCGAACCATCCTTGAGCAGAGCTGAGTCCCCGCCCACGCTGACACCGATGTATTTCTCGCCCAGCAAACCCGCAGTGAGGATAGATGCAGTGGAGTCAGTTGGCAGGTTATCTACCTTCTTATCCAGTTGCATGGTCACTCGCCCGGTGAAGCTGTCGCGGTCCAGATCGATTGCCGTGACCTTGCCGATGGTCACACCGGCCATGGTCACTTTAGCTCTGACAGTCAAACCGGCGATATTGTCGAAGTACGCGTAAAGTTTATAAGTATCGGCGGTGGGGCTGGCCGAAAGGCCGCTGACTCGCAGGGCCAACAACAATAAAGCCAGGATGCCAGCCAGCAAGAAAAGGCCGACACCGATTTCCACAGTGCGGTTTTGCATCAGAAGTCTCCAAACATCAAGGCGGTCAAAATGAAGTCAAGGCCCAGTACAGCCAGTGAGGCGTACACAACGGTCTTGGTGGTGGCGCGACTGATCCCTTCTGAAGTGGGCTCACAGTCGTAGCCTTGGAATACGGCGATCCAGGTCACTACAAAAGCGAAGACGATGCTCTTTATGATGCCGTTGAGCACGTCACCGCTGAAGGTGACGCTGTTTTGCATGTTGCCCCAGTAGGAGCCGTCATAGACGCCCAACCAGTCAACCGCGACCCACGAACCGCCCCAGATACCCACCACGCTGAAAATCATCGCCAGCAGAGGCAGTGAAATGAAGCCGGCCCAAAGGCGCGGCGCAACGATGTACTTGAGCGGGTCCACGCCGATCATTTCGAGGCTGGACAATTGCTCGGTGGACTTCATGTTGCCGATTTCGGCGGTCAACGCAGAACCCGCGCGGCCCGCAAACAGCAAGGCAGTGACCACCGGCCCCAGCTCGCGCAAGAGCGTCAGCGCGACCATCTGCCCAACGGCCTGCTCCGAACCGTAGCCGGAAAGGATATTGAACCCCTGCAACGCCAACACCATGCCGATGAAAATCCCGGAAACCACGATGATCACCAGCGACATCACGCCGACTGAATGCAGTTGCTTGATCAACAGGCCAAAACCGCCGCCAATGCCACCACGGCCGAGCAAGGCGTGGAACAGAAAGATTGTCGAACGCCCCAGCACTTCGATCATATCGATGCCGGAGCGACCGAAAAGGCGCACCTTCTCGAGTAAAGATGTCTTGCGCATCAACGCTTCCCCAGAAGATCTGAGCGGTAATCCGTTGCCGGAAAGTGAAAAGGCACAGGGCCATCAGGGTCGCCGGTCATGAATTGGCGAATACGCGGATTGTCTGCATTCATCAGTTCTTCAGGCGTGCCCTGCCCCAGCACCTGGCCATCGCCTACTACATAGAGGTAATCGGCAATGCTCGCGGTTTCTGCAAGATCGTGGGAAACCACGATACTGGTGATACCCAGCGCATCGTTGAGCAGGCGGATCAGACGCACCAGCACGCCCATTGCGATAGGGTCCTGGCCGACGAAAGGTTCGTCGTACATGAGTATCTGCGGGTCGAGGGCAATGGCGCGCGCCAGGGCGACCCGACGCTTCATGCCACCGGACAGTTCGTCGGGCATCAGGTCGGTGGCACCGCGAAGGCCTACGGCCTGCAGTTTCAGCAACACGATGTCACGAATCATTTCGTCGGACAGCTGGGTATGCACCCGCAGAGGAAAGGCCACATTCTCGAAAACATCGAGGTCGGTGAACAATGCACCGCTCTGGAACAACACGCCCATGTGCTTGCGTGCGTCGAACAGATCGCTGCGCGACAATGTCGGCAGGTTCTGGCCGTTGACCCACACTTCACCGGCACTGGGCCGCAATTGCATGCCCATCAGGCGCAACAGGGTGGTCTTGCCACAACCGGAAGGCCCCATGATGCCCGTGACCTTGCCGCGCGGAATGCGGATATCGATGTTATTGAAGATGCTGCGCGTCCCGCGCTTGAAGGTCAGTCCCTTCAGCTCGACCGCGTAGGCGTTATCGGCACTCATCTAAACTCCTTGGGATGCAGCCTCTCACTCAGACACCATGCTTGCGACAAACGTTTGCAATGATTGTGCAATAGTTGACCATATGGGCTGGGCGGACCGAACTGGCGGCGAACTATATCACTGCTGGTACGAGGCGCCCAAGGCCGGAACAGCGCTTGTTCAGATTAAGGACAGGGAAAAAACGTTGCTTCAGATGAATCTAAAGCGCGTCGCGAACAAACCCTGACGAACTTGCGTGAGGGAATTGATCATTACCGTTATAATCGCCGACTTTTCGTCAGGCTATACGATTCCAGACATGAGCCAATCCAGCGACCTTATCCAATCCGCACAACGCACCATCCGCCTCGAGCTTGAAGCCGTAGAAGGCTTACTGGCCCATATCGACGCAGATTTCGTACGCGCTTGCGAGATGATTCTGGCCAGCAAGGGCCGCGTCGTCGTGGTCGGCATGGGCAAGTCAGGCCACGTCGGCAACAAGATCGCCGCCACCCTGGCCAGCACCGGGACCACTGCGTTTTTCGTACACCCGGCCGAAGCCAGTCATGGCGACATGGGCATGATCACCAAGGATGACATCATCCTGGCGCTGTCCAACTCCGGCACCACCAATGAAATCGTGACTCTTTTGCCCCTGATCAAGCGCCTGGGCATCCAGATGATCAGTGTTACCGGCAACCCGGAATCAACGCTGGCCAAGGCCGCCGAAGTGAACCTAAACGTTCACGTGGCCCACGAGGCCTGCCCGCTGAACCTGGCACCAACCTCTTCCACCACCGCCGCGCTGGTCATGGGCGATGCCCTGGCCGTGGCACTGCTGGAAGCCCGCGGGTTTACCGCCGAAGACTTCGCATTTTCTCACCCAGGTGGTGCCTTGGGCCGCCGCCTGCTATTGAAAGTGGAAAACGTCATGCACTCGGGCGACGAACTGCCCCACGTCCAGCGCGGCACTTTGCTGAAGGACGCGCTGATGGAAATGACCCGCAAGGGCCTGGGTATGACCGTTATCCTCGAAGCCGACGGGCGCCTGGCCGGGGTCTTTACCGACGGCGACTTGCGCCGCACCCTGGACCGCACCATCGACATCCACACCGCCACCATCGATGCGGTGATGACACCCCACGGCAAGACCGCCCGCCCTGAAATGCTGGCAGCCGAAGCCTTGAAGATCATGGAAGACCATAAGATCGGCGCGCTGGTGGTGGTCAATAGCGACGACCGCCCGATTGGCGCCCTGAACATGCACGACTTGCTGCGTGCGGGAGTGATGTAAATGACCGACGACCTGTTGCAACGCGGCAAACACATCAAACTGGCGATTTTCGACGTTGACGGCGTGCTGACCGATGGCCGCCTGTACTTCCTTGAAGACGGCAGCGAATTCAAGACGTTCAACACCCTAGACGGCCAGGGCATCAAGATGCTGATGGCGTCGGGTGTGCAAACGGCGATTATCAGCGGCAGGAAAACCCCAGTTGTGGAACGCCGTGCACAAAACCTCGGGATTCCTCACCTGTATCAGGGCCGCGAGGATAAACTGGTGGTTCTGGACGAGCTTCTTGGCCAACTCAACCTAAGCTATGAGCAGGTGGCCTACTTGGGCGATGACCTGCCAGACCTGCCGGTGATTCGCCGAGTGGGCCTGGGCATGGCCGTTGCCAATGCGGCAGGCTTTGTTCGAGAGAACGCCCATGGCATCACCACTGCACGTGGCGGTGAAGGTGCCGCCCGCGAGTTCTGCGAGCTGATCCTGCGTGCCCAAGGCAGCCTTGAAGCGGCCCATGCCGCCTACTTATAGAGCGTTTTATGCTGAGTAAAAAGATTCGCAACTTCCTGCTATTCGCAGTCATCGCCGCACTGTTCCTGGCGGTGGGCTACTGGAATATCAGCCCGGAGCGCTTTCTCGACCAGCCTGCTGCGCAGGTTGACGAGGGGGTTATCGACTATTACGCCACCAATGCCAAAAGCGTGCAGTTCCTGCCCGACGGCAAGGTGCAGTACGAGATGACCTCGGACAAGGTCGAGCACGTGAAAGCCAGCGAAGTTACCTTGCTGACCAACCCGGACATGAACATTTACCGCGGTACCGAGTTCCCATGGCACGTCACCAGCAAGCGTGGCGAGGTCAACCCGGACGGTACCGAGGTGGAACTGATCGACTCGGTGCGCGTTGCGCGCACTGACGATAAAAAACGTGAGACCGTGATTACCACCAGTCGCATGACCGTATTCCCGCAGAAGCAATATGCGCAGACCGAGCAAGACGTTAGAATCGACGGCGCTGGCGGTGTAACGACTGGCAAGGGAATGAAAGCGTATTTGAAAGAAAGCAGGATACACCTGCTATCGAACGTAAGAGGACAGTATGAGGCTCGTTAAAACTCTCCCTATTTTGCTCGGTTTGGGCGCAGCACTGGGAAGCGTGAGCGCCTGGGCTCTGCCGAACGATAGCCAGCAACCGATCCACATTTCGGCTGACGATGCGCAGCTGGATGACAAGCAAGGCGTTGCAACCTATACCGGCGGCGTGATCATCACCCAAGGCTCGATGAAGATCACCGGCAACACGGTGACGCTGACTCGTACCCAAGCGGGCGATATCGACGTGGTCACTTCGGTGGGCAACCTGGCTTACTTCGAACAGAAGCAGTCGGCCACCGACACCGCCCCGATGAAGGGCTACGGCAAGACCATCCAGTACCATGCCCAGCAGAACCGCATTGTACTGATCGACCAGGCCAAGGTGCTCAGCCCCGATGGCAACTCCACGGAAGGTGAGAAAATCACCTATGACACCGTGAAACAGATCGCTAACGCCGGTCGTGCCAATGGCAACAAGGTCACCGCGCCTCGTCCACGCATCGACATGGTTATCCAGCCGAAGAAGAAGGCCGAGTAATGGCAACCCTCAAAGCCCAGCATCTGGCCAAGGCCTATAAAAGCCGTCAGGTCGTGCGCGACGTCAGCCTGTCGATCGACAGCGGCCAGATCGTCGGCTTGCTCGGCCCCAACGGCGCCGGCAAGACCACGTGCTTCTATATGATCGTAGGCCTGGTCCAGGCGGACCAGGGTCGCGTACTGATCGACGACCTGGACGTGAGCCACCAACCAATGCACGGCCGCGCACGCGCCGGTATCGGCTATCTTCCGCAAGAAGCGTCGATCTTCCGCAAATTGTCGGTCGCCGATAACATCATGGCCATCCTCGAGACCCGCAAGGAACTCGACCGTGACGGTCGTCGCCAGGAGCTGGAAAGCCTGCTGCAGGAATTCCACATCAACCATATCCGCGATAACCTCGGCATGAGCCTGTCCGGTGGTGAGCGCCGCCGCGTAGAAATCGCTCGCGCCCTGGCCACTGCACCGAAATTCATCCTCTTGGACGAACCGTTTGCCGGCGTCGACCCGATATCGGTCGGCGACATCAAGCAGATCATCCACCACCTCAAGGCTAAGGGCATTGGCGTGCTGATCACTGACCACAACGTCCGTGAGACGCTCGATATCTGCGAAACCGCGTATATCGTCAACGATGGCCAACTGATCGCTGAGGGCGACTCCGCCACCATCCTGGCCAATGAACTGGTCAAGGAAGTGTACCTGGGTCACGAGTTCCGCCTGTAAACACCGTGGTGCCACGGCCCATTGCCAACGTGCGCGGGAGTCAATGAAAACCTCTGGATTTTTATTGTTACCGCGCTCTAGGCAAAGCCCCCGCTATCAGGCATATAATTTGCTTATGTTTGGCGCTCACGCGCCCTGTCGTGGATGGCGCATTGCGCCGGCGAATAAGGTGTTAAGCCCCTGCCATGAAACCATCGCTAGTCCTGAGAATGGGCCAGCAGCTGACGATGACACCGCAGCTGCAACAGGCCATCCGCCTGCTCCAATTGTCGACCCTGGACCTGCAACAGGAAATCCAGGAGGCCCTGGAGTCCAATCCGATGCTCGAACGCCAGGAAGAAGGCGACGACTTCGATAATGCAGACCCGCTGGCCGATAACATCGAGCAAAAACCCAACCCCGATGTGCAGGAACCCTCCTACCAGGAAACCGCCCCAACGGTGGATAACCTCGAGGAAGGCGACTGGAACGAACGCATTCCCAACGAGCTTCCCGTCGACACCGCCTGGGAGGACGTCTACCAGACCAGCGCCAGCAGCCTGCCCAGCAATGACGATGACGAGTGGGATTTCACCACCCGCACCTCCGCCGGCGAAAGCCTGCAGAGCCACCTGCTGTGGCAACTGAACCTGGCGCCGATGTCGGACACCGATCGCCTGATCGCCGTGACCCTGATCGACTGCATCAATAACCAGGGCTACCTGGACGAGACGCTTGAGGAAATTCTCGAAGCATTCGACCCTGAACTGGATATCGAGCTGGACGAGATCGAAGCCGTCCTGCACCGCATCCAGCAGTTCGAACCCGCTGGCATCGGCGCGCGCTCCCTCAGTGAATGCCTGCTGCTGCAATTGCGCCAACTGCCCACCAAGACCCCCTGGCTCGCCGAGGCCCAGCGCCTGGTAACCGATTACATCGACATGCTGGGCAGTCGCGACTACAGCCAACTGATGCGCCGCATGAAGCTCAAGGAAGACGACCTGCGCCAAATCATCGAGCTGGTACAAAGCCTCAACCCGCGTCCTGGCTCGCAAATCGAGTCCAGCGAAGCCGAATACGTGATTCCTGACGTGATCGTGCGCAAGGATAACGAGCGCTGGCTGGTTGAACTGAACCAGGAGTCGGTGCCACGCCTGCGGGTCAACCCGCAATACGCCGGTTTTGTACGTCGCGCTGACACCAGCGCCGATAACACCTTCATGCGCAACCAGTTGCAGGAAGCTCGCTGGTTTATCAAGAGCCTGCAAAGCCGCAACGAAACCCTGATGAAGGTGGCCACCCAGATCGTCGAGCACCAGCGCGGCTTCCTGGAATACGGCGATGAGGCGATGAAACCGTTGGTACTGCATGACATCGCCGAGGCGGTTGGCATGCATGAATCGACGATTTCTCGGGTAACCACGCAAAAATTCATGCATACCCCACGGGGTATTTATGAACTGAAATACTTTTTCTCCAGCCACGTCAGCACCTCCGAAGGCGGTGAATGCTCGTCCACGGCGATTCGCGCGATCATCAAAAAACTGGTTGCCGCGGAAAATCAGAAAAAGCCATTGAGTGACAGTAAGATCGCTGGTTTACTGGAGGCACAAGGCATTCAGGTCGCCCGTCGAACCGTCGCCAAGTACCGCGAGTCCCTCGGGATCGCGCCTTCCAGCGAGCGTAAGCGTTTGATGTGACGGGCGGGCACAGCGTTCCAGTGGCAGGCGCTTTCGCCTGTCGCTTTATGCACTGGCAACGAAGGAGAAGCTGTATGCAAGTCAACATCAGTGGACACCAGCTGGAAGTCACCAAACCCCTGCGTGAATACACCGAAAGCAAGCTGAACAAGCTTGCGGGGCATTTTGACAAGATCACCAACGTGCAGGTCATCATGGAGGTCGATAAGCTCAAGCAGAAAATCGAGGCCACCCTGCACGTACCGAATGCCAAGCTCGTCGCCAATGCTGAACATGAGGACATGTACGCGGCGATCGACTCGCTCTACGACAAGCTGGACCGCCAACTCATAAAGCATAAGGAAAAGAATCTGCACCTGATGCAAGGTACAGGTCGTTAACTCTCCCCCCATGATCCGACTTGAAACCATCCTGACCCCCGGCCGTTCCCTTGTGAACGTGCCGGGCGGCAGTAAAAAACGCGCCCTCGAACAAATTGCCAACCTGATCGGCCGTGAAGTGCCTGAACTGGAAACGCAAGCTGTGTACGAGGCACTGATTGCTCGTGAAAAACTTGGCTCGACCGGTTTTGGTAATGGCATCGCTATTCCCCACTGCCGCCTCAAAGGCTGCGAGACGCCTGTCAGCGCCCTGCTGCACTTGGACCATCCCATCGATTTCGACGCAATCGATGGCGCCCCGGTCGACCTGCTGTTTGTTTTGCTGGTCCCGGAAGCTGCCACCGATGCACACTTGGAACTGCTTCGGCAGATCGCCAGCATGCTCGACCGCAAGGAAGTGCGCGACAAACTGCGCAGTGCCAGCAGTAATGAGGCGCTGTATCAGGTTGTACTGGACGAACAGAACGGGCAGTAATCATGCGCTTGATCATCGTCAGCGGCCGTTCCGGCTCAGGTAAAAGCACCGCCCTCAACGTCCTTGAGGACAGCGGTTTCTACTGCATCGACAATTTGCCTGCCGGCTTGCTGCCGGAATTGGCGGAACGCGCGTTGATCCATACCGAACTGGCGCAACCTCTGGTCGCCGTTTCGATAGATGCCCGCAACCTGCCCAGCCATCTTGAGCGATTTCCGCAATTGCTCGAGGAAGTGCGCGCCAAGCACATTCATTGCGATGTGCTGTACCTGGATGCCGACGAAGAGACACTGCTCAAGCGTTTCTCCGAAACACGCCGACGCCACCCCCTCAGCAGCCCGCACCGCTCCTTGGCCGAGGCCATCGAGGACGAAACCAAGCTGCTGGGACCGATCATTGACCTCGCCGACCTCAAGATCAATACCACCAGCCTTAACCTGTACCAGTTGCGCGATGCCATCAAGCTGCGTCTGTTGAACCAGCCGGAGCCAGGCACAGCGTTTCTCGTGGAGTCGTTTGGTTTCAAGCGCGGAATGCCGGTAGATGCAGACTTGGTGTTTGATGTGCGCTGCCTGCCGAACCCCTACTGGAAGCCGGAACTGCGCGAACAATCCGGGCTGGATCAACCTGTTGCCGACTACCTGGCTGCGCAACCGGATGTTGAGGAGATGTTCCAGGACATTTCCAGCTACCTGCTCAAATGGTTGCCACGCTTTGCAGCAAGCAATCGTGCCTATGTCACCATTGCCATTGGCTGCACCGGCGGCCACCACCGCTCCGTCTACCTGACCGAACGCTTGGGCCAGGTGCTGCAACAAACCCTCAAGAACGTTCAGGTCCGCCACCGCGACCTTAGCTGAAAGGAACACCTGCGCGATGCCCGCTCTGGAAATTGAAATCATCAACAAGCTGGGCCTTCACGCCCGAGCTTCGGCCAAATTCGTGGGTGTGGCTGGGCAGTTTCCCTGCCAGATACGGGCCGGGCGCACGCCGGAATCCATGGTAGATGGCAAAAGCATCATGGCAATGATGATGTTGGCGGCCGGCAAGGGCACCAAGATTCACTTGAAGACAGAAGGCGAGCAAGAGCAGGAAGCGATGGACGCGCTGGTTGCGCTGATCAATAACTACTTTGATGAAGGCGAATAACCCTTTGTAAGCGCCCAGTTTGCTGGGCTCCGACAAAGGGAGCGGGCATTAGCCTAAAGCCGTATCCATCACCATCATCAGGCAAAAACCGGTGCACAACCCCAGACTGGCGAGTTTTTCGTGACCATTGCGTCGCGATTCAGGGATGACTTCGTGAGTCACCACCAATAGCATCGCGCCAGCAGCCAAGGCCAGGCCCAAAGGCAACAGTACCTCGGCCAGGCTCACCAACCAGGCGCAGAGCACAGCAAACACCGGCTCCACCAAGCCTGACGCAGCACCGATCATAAAAGCCTTGACCCGCGACATCCCTGCCCCCGCCAACACCAGCGCGATCACGAGGCCTTCAGGCACATCCTGCAAGGCGATGCCCATGGCCAGGCTATTGGCCTCCGGCATGCCGCCACCGGCGGAGACGCCGACCGCCATGCCTTCAGGGACGTTGTGGGCGATGATAGCAAACACAAACAGCCAGATGCGCGGCGGGATCGCCGGCTTGTCCGGCGTGCCGACGAGCATTTCCGGGCTCGCGCCGGAAACCTTGCGGTCAACCAGGTATAGCCCGAACGCCCCAAGCATAATGCCGAAGCTGATCAAGCCACTGGCCTCCCAGGGCGACAATCCCAAGCTTTCAGCCGCGGCAATGCCTGGCACGATCAGCGAAAACGCCGTCGCAGCGAGCATCACCCCTGCCCCAAAGCCCAGCAGTGTATCGCTCAACGCCACCGGCATCCGCCGAATGACCAGCACAGGCACCGCGCCGAGCGCCGTGCCGAGTGCGCAGATGGACCCGCCCTGCAGGGCCCGCAGAATGCGCGGTTCCAAGTCAAGCCAGGCCAGCCCGTGGGCCACCAGCAATGCAGTACCTGCCAATAGCAGCAGCGAGCCAAGTGCATAACGAAACATCCGCCCGCTGCTGATCGCCAGTGTGTCAGTGCCCATAGTCGGCCTTAGATCTTGTTACAGGGGTGGATGTCAGGCCACAGCGGCCTGATAGCGTGCGGCGACTTCAGGCCAGTTAATGACACTGTAGAACGCATTGATGTATTCCGGGCGACGGTTCTGATAAAGCAGGTAGTAGGCGTGCTCCCAGACGTCGAGGCCGAGGATCGGCGTATTACCGCTCATCAGGGGGCTGTCCTGATTGCCGCTGCTTTCCACCACCAGGGTTTTTTGCGGGGTGACGCTCAGCCAGGCCCAGCCGCTACCGAAGCGCGTCAACGCGGCTTTGGTGAAAGCATCCTTGAAGCTGTCGAAACCGCCCAGTTGTTCCTCGATCGCTTTGCCCAGTGCGCCCTCGGGCTTACCACCACCTTTGGGCGACATCACGGCCCAGAACAGCGAGTGGTTGGCGTGGCCGCCGCCTTGGTTAATCACGGCTGCACGAAGTTTTTCCGGCAACTGCTGCACGCTGGACACCAGTTTTTCCACCGGCCAGCCCGCAAACTCAGTGCCCTCAACTGCGGCATTAAGGTTGTTGATATAGGTCTGGTGGTGCTTGGAGTAATGGATCTCCATGGTTTGCGCATCGATATGCGGTTCCAAGGCGTCGTAGGCGTAAGGCAAGGCAGGCAAGGTGTAGGTCATATCAATGTGCTCCGTAATGAGGAGTTGTCGGCTGCGCCGCAGTACCGCCCAGCAAGCGATGGGTACGCGGGTACTCGCCGTGATCGCTGATGAAATTCAGTAGCTCGACGTAGGTCTTGCTGCTCTGGCGCAGGGCCGCTTCCCGCAATTGCGGGCTCAGACGCGAGTCCTGCATGGTCTGCAAAAGACGCTGGTGAATAGCGCAAAGGTATTCCGCGCTTTCTTCCGGCTGGTTCAGGCGCAGGTGCAAGTCCGCCAGGTTGTGATGAGAAATGACGCTCGCCGCCACTGCTTCGTCGGCATCCGCCCAGCGCTCGAGCAGCACTTGAGCCAAGGCCAGGGCTTGCAAATAGGCCTCGCGAGCGTCAACCAACTCGCCCGCCATAAAGCAGCGATTGGCCCGTTCGATCGTGCGTTTCCAGTGCTCCATGGTGAGCCTCCAAAGCAGGGTCGGTGATTACACGCCGCCGGCCGTCAGCTTTTCCGGATCCAGCAGGACTTCCAGTTGGCTGCGCGGCAGGTCGGTGTGCTCGAGGGCGACATCAATCACCGGACGGCCTTGCTGATACGCCTTCTTGGCAATTTCAGCGGCCTTTTGGTAACCGATGATCGGGTTGAGTGCGGTGACCAAAATCGGGTTGCGCGACAGCGCTTCCTTGAGCTTGGCTTCATTGACCTTGAAGCTGGCGATGGCCTTGTCCGCCAGTAGACGGCTGGAATTGGCCAGTAATTCGAGGCTGCTGAGCAGGTTCTGGGCGATGATCGGCAGCATCACATTCAGCTCGAAGTTGCCCGATTGACCAGCGATGGTGATCACTGTGTCATTGCCGATGACCTGCGCGGCGACCATGGCCGTCGCTTCCGGGATCACTGGGTTGACCTTGCCAGGCATGATCGAAGAGCCAGGCTGCAGGCCTTGCAGTTCGATTTCACCAAGGCCTGCTAGCG
Source organism: Pseudomonas sp. RA_5y_Pfl1_P24 (assembly GCF_963970945.1). Classification (NCBI taxonomy): domain Bacteria; kingdom Pseudomonadati; phylum Pseudomonadota; class Gammaproteobacteria; order Pseudomonadales; family Pseudomonadaceae; genus Pseudomonas; species Pseudomonas sp. RA_5y_Pfl1_P24. Next base: position 250,227 of record NZ_CAXAOJ010000003.1, read on the forward strand.
GGCCGGAGTTCATCCAGCGCAGGTCGTTGGCGATTTTCATCAACGACACGGCGGTGGTTTTCAACTGGCCGGAAACGGCGACGGCGGTGTCCTGGGAGCCGATCAACGCGAACAGGTTTTTGCCTGGGGTGAATTTCACACCAGTCAGGCTGCTCAACTGCTGGCTGAATCGCGCAGCGAATTGCGGGTGTGCGTTGATCCCGGTGCCAACCGCTGTGCCGCCTTGGGCCAGCGCTTGCAGACTTGGTAGAAGGTCCTGCAAATGCGCGATATTAGCCTTGAGTTGCTGCGCCCAGCCATTGAGCACCTGGCTCATGCGTACCGGCATGGCATCCATTAAGTGAGTGCGGCCAGTCTTGATGAACGGGTAAACCTCTTCGGCCTTCTGCTCGATGACTTGAACGAGGTGCAACAGGGCCGGCAGTGTTTGCTCATGCAGCACCAATGCGGCGCTGACGTGGAGGGTGGTTGGAATGATGTCATTGCTGCTTTGACCGCAGTTCACGTGGTCATTGGGGTTGACCGACTCGCCGAGCAAACGACTGGCGAGGGTGGCAATCACCTCGTTGGCATTCATGTTGGAACTGGTGCCGGAACCGGTCTGGAAAATATCCACCGGGAAATGCGGCATGAAATCGCCTTCCAGCAGGCCTTGGGCGGCATCGACAATAGCCTTGCCCTGCCCTGCGCTGATTTGTTCGAGGTCGACGTTAACCTTGGCTGCCGCAACCTTGGCCAAGATCAGGGCGCGAATGAACTGCGCCGGCATGCGTTGATGGCTGATCGGGAAGTTGTTCACCGCACGCTGGGTTTGAGCGCCATACAAGGCTTCGGCAGGCACTTGCAACTCGCCCATGCTGTCGCGTTCGATACGGGTGTTACTCATCGTTAGATCCTTGCACGAGGTCGGAGTGAGAAATAGACGGCAGCAATTCGCAGGTCGCCAATTGCCAGGCAAAGGTTTGCCAGCGCTTGAGACGGCAGGCACATTGAGAAAGCTGTTCCAGGTCGCGCAGTGGACGCCAGGCCTGGTCCAGGCAAACGGAACGCCAGTGCCACGGCAGCGCTATATCGCTGGCGGTGTCGAGCAATAAGCACAATGAGGTCTCAGCGATCGTCCAGGGATGGGTCGCGGTGCAGCACGCCAGGTATCGACCTTCGTTGAGGTAATGCTCGATCAGGCGAGGCTCATTTGGATCGAGTGCGCAGCGGATTTGACGACTCATCCAGCGCCAGCTTTCCAGATAAGGATCCTCATGCAGGACAGAACTCATGATCCACACTCGCTCGATAATGATATTCATTATTAAATGATATTAAGAATCAAAACAAGCATGCCAAAGGATTCGTCTCACGATAGAGTTACAAAAAAGGCGCGCCATCCGTGGGATGGCGCGCCTTTTTCAGGGAGCGTTGAGGGGTTAGCTGCCGGCGACGGTCATCCGCTCGATCAGCACAGAACCTGTGCGAATGTTGCTGCGCAGTTCCAAATCATTACCCACGGCAACGATCTGCTTGAACATATCGCGCATGTTGCCAGCGATAGTCACTTCCTGAACGGCAAACTGAATCTCGCCGTTTTCTACCCAGAACCCCGCCGCGCCACGGGAGTAATCACCGGTGACCATGTTCAGGCCATGGCCCATCAATTCCGTGACTAGCAAGCCACGGCCCATGCGCCGCAGCAACGCCGCCTGGTCTTCATCGCCATGGGTGACAAACAGGTTGTGCACGCCACCGGAGTTCGCCGTGCTTGGCAGGCCGAGTTTGCGGCCGGAGTATGTACCCAATACGTAGGAGACCAACTCGCCGTTCTCGACGAACGGCTTGGCATAAGTCGCCAGGCCATCACCATCGAACGACGTGCTGCCCATGGCACGCATCAGGTGCGGGCGTTCATCGATGGTCAGCCATTCGGGAAACAGCTTCTGGCCAATTGCACCTTCCAGGAACGAGGATTTACGGTACAAGTTGCCACCGGAAATCGCCCCCAGGAAGCTGCCGAACAACCCACCGGCAAGTTCTGCTGAAAACAACACAGGCACTTCGCAGGTCGGCACCGGGCGCGCGCCCAGGCGGCTCGCGGCACGCTGCGCAGCACGCTGGCCAATGCTCACCGGGTCCGCCAGCAAATCGCCCTGGCGATTCACGTCGTACCAGTAATCGCGCTGCATCTGCCCGTTGGCTTCGGCAATCATCACGCAGCTCAGGCTATGACGAGTGGACGCATAACCGCCGATAAAACCATGACTGTTGCCATACACGCGGCAGCCCTGATGCGTACTCAACGTGGTGCCATCAGCATTCTTGATGCGGATATCGGCGTCGAACGCCGCCGCTTCACAGATCAATGCCTGTTCGATGGCTTGCTCGGGCGTGATGTCCCAGGCGTGGAACAGATCGAAATCCTTAAGGTCCTTGGCCATCAGCGCCTTATCGGCCAAACCCGAGCTTTCATCCTCCGAGGTGTGCTTGGCAATCGCCAACGCAGCCGCCACCGTTTCGCGAATCGCTTCCGAGCCACTGGCCGACGTACTGGCCGAACCTTTGCGCTGCCCGACATACAAGGTGATGCCAAACCCTTGATCGCGATTGAACTCAACGGTTTCCACTTCACGCTGGCGGACCGACGTCGACAGCCCCTGCTCCAGCGACACCGCCACCTCACAGGCACTGGCCCCCTGGCGCTTGGCCTCGGCAAGGATCTGCTCGACTTGTTCCTGCAGTGCCGGTAACGCTTGCGGACCGACGCTTTGGGCTGCACTCATGGTTTTCTCCACTCAAATTCTGCTTTCGGTTAAGGCCATCGAGCGACCGGGCCGGACAAGCGGCCCCCGACTGGTTATCATGGCGGCGTTTCTTTGCGGACTGCCACCATGGTTGATTCTTACGACGACTCCCTCGATGGGGAGAAAAGCAAAACCCAGGTCAAACGCGAGCTGCATGCTCTGGTTGACCTTGGCGAGCGCCTTACAACGCTCAAGAAAGATTTGATTGCAAAACTGCCTTTGACCGACGAAATGCGCCGGGCCTTGGCTGATGCGCCCAAGCACACCGCGAATATCGCGCGTAAACGGCACATCATGTTTATCGGCAAACTCATGCGCGATCAGGACACTGACGCCATTCTGGCTTTGCTTGATCAAACCGATGCCTCCACTCGCCAGTACAACGAACGCTTCCATAACCTGGAGCGTTGGCGTGATCGCCTGATCGCGGGCGATGACGCCGTGCTGGAGAAATTTGTACTGGACTACCCGGACGCGGACCGCCAGCAACTGCGCTCCCTGATCCGTCAGGCCCAGCACGAGCAGGCGCATAACAAAGCGCCGGCCACCAGCCGTAAAATCTTCAAGTACATCCGAGAGCTGGACGAGACTCAACGCGGCCTGCGCTGATCCTCTTCCCCGGGTGGTGGTCTTCGCCACCCGAAGCTCCAACTTTCTTACGAGCCCGTGCCACCCACGGTGATCGCATCAATTTTCAGCGTTGGCTGCCCGACCCCCACCGGCACCGACTGCCCGTCCTTCCCGCACGTGCCCACGCCGCTGTCGAGCGACAGGTCGTTACCGACCATCGACACCTTGCTCATGGCTTCCGGACCGTTACCAATCAACGTTGCCCCTTTGACCGGCGCAGTAATCTTGCCGTCTTCGATCAGGTACGCCTCGCTGGTGGAGAACACGAACTTGCCGCTGGTGATGTCCACCTGGCCGCCACCGAGGTTGGCGCAGTAGATGCCGCGCTTCACCGAAGCGATGATTTCCGCCGGGTCGCTTTCGCCACCGAGCATGTAGGTGTTGGTCATGCGTGGCATCGGCAGGTGCGCGTAGGATTCGCGACGGCCGTTACCGGTGCGCGCCACGCCCATCAAGCGGGCGTTGAGCTTGTCTTGCATGTAGCCCTTGAGCACGCCGTTTTCGATCAGGGTGGTGCACTCGGTCGGCGTACCTTCGTCATCGACGCTCAGCGAGCCACGACGCCCGGCGAGGGTGCCGTCATCGACGATGGTGCACAGCTTGGAGGCAACCCTCTCGCCCATGCGACCGCTGTAGGCCGAACTGCCCTTGCGGTTGAAGTCACCTTCCAGCCCATGGCCGACCGCTTCGTGCAGCAGTACGCCGGACCAGCCCGACCCCAGCACCACCGGCAAGGTACCCGCCGGCGCCGGAATGGCTTCCAGGTTGACCAGCGCCTGGCGCAGGGCCTCACGGGCATAGCCCATGGCACGGTCGTCGTTGAGGAAGTAGCGGTAGTCGGTACGCCCGCCGCCGCCATGGCCACCGCGCTCGCGGCGACCGTTCTGCTCTACGATCACACTCACATTGAAGCGCACCAGCGGCCGTACATCCGCCGCCAGGCCGCCGTCGGTGGATGCCACCAGAATGCGTTCCCACACACCGGCCATGCTCACGGTAACCTGTTGGATACGCGGATCGAGGGCGCGGGTGGCCACGTCGATACGCTTGAGCAGCTCGACCTTTTCCGCACGACTGATGACCTCCAACGGGTTATCCGGCGCGTACAACTGCGCCACATCTTGAGTGCTGAACGCCTGAACCGTGCCATTTTGGCCAGCCCGGGAGATTGAGCGCGCAGCACGCGCCGCCAGGCCCAAGGCTTCCAGGGTGATCGCGTTGCTGTAGGCAAAGCCGGTTTTTTCACCGGATTGCGCACGCACGCCGACACCCTGGTCGAGATTGAAGCTGCCTTCCTTGACGATCCCGTCTTCCAGGGACCAGGACTCGGAGATTTGGCCCTGGAAATACAGGTCAGCCGCATCAATGCCCGGTCCGGCCAGATCGCCGAGCACGGTTTGCAAGCTTTCGATGGTCACGCCACCGGGTGCCAGGAGGTGTTCACTGACTGAGGACAACAACTCGCTCATAGGTATGGCCTTAAATTCATCGTTCCGAAGCAGGCCGCTGTGCGCCCTGCGAGAAAAAGCGCCGATGGCTGACCACCGGCATACGCGCCCTTATCGACGCCTGTTCACTGCTATCGCGCTCGGCAAGCAACACCGCTTCGCCTCTATCCTGTTGCGTCAGCACACGCCCCCAAGGGTCGACAATGGCCGCGTGGCCATGGGTTTCCCGTGGGCCCGGGTGTACGCCACCCTGAGCCGCCGCCAGCAGGTAGCACTGGGTCTCGATGGCCCGTGCGCGAACCAGCACGTCCCAATGGGCGGCACCGGTCACTGCCGTAAACGCCGAAGGCGCCGTAATCAATTCAGCCCCCGCCGCACGCAACTCGCTGTAGAGCTCGGGGAAGCGCAAGTCGTAACACACCGTCAAGCCCAAACGGCCGACGGGCGTATCTGCCACCACCACATTACCCCCGAAAGCATAGTCGTCGGATTCACGGTAACGACCGCGAGCATCAGCGACATCCACATCGAAAAGGTGCAGCTTGTCGTAACGGGCAACGATTTCGCCGCGATCATCAACCAGCAGCGAGCAGGCGTTGGACTTGGCGTGCGGTTGGCCCTCTGGCGGCAACGGCAAAGTGCCTGCCACTATCCATAAGGTGAGGTCGCGGGCGGTCTGTTTCAACCACGGCAGGATCGGACCTTCGCCCAGCGCCTCGGCGCGGCCGATATCAGCTATATCGCGACGCCCCATGCCGGCGAAGTTTTCCGGCAGCACCGCCAGCTTCGCCCCACCCGCCGCAGCCTGCTCCAGCAAGCGCCGGGCCTGGGCCAGGTTGGCCAGCACATCGCTCTGGCTGACCATTTGAATTACCGCAAAGGACATGGGCCGACACTCCAGAAAAAGCATGCGGCCATGCTACTCCACAGGCTCTCAGTTTGGTTTTTCAAATGGCTTGTCGAAGGTGATTTTCGGGTCCTTCCAGGGCCCTTCGACCTTGTATTGCACGCTCGCGAAGCGTGCAACACGATCACCAATCAGCTTGTCGATCAGGAACAGCGCGCCACCAATGGCGGGCGCCCCCACGATCAGCGCCGCGATCGGCAGGTTATTGGTAACCGGCAGGGTGACCAGCAGCTTGGCGTCGACACGGTCTGCTACCAGGTCCAGGGTGCCGTTGAGCTCCAGGTTGGTAGAAGGCCCAGTCATGGTGATCGGTTCACGGGTTACGAACACACCGTTACTCGCCGCCAACAAACCTTTGACTCGGTCATAGCTCAAGCCCTTGCCGAGCAAGTCCGAGAAGTCCAGACGCAACCGGCGCCCGATGGAGTTGAAGTTCAGCAGGCCGAACACCCGCAGGGCCTGGGCGCCACCCTCCACTTCCACGAACTGACCGTTGCGGAAAGCCGCATCCAAGCTGCCGGAGAAGCGCTTAGGCCCGACATAGGCCGGCGAACCAGGCCAGCGACCATCCACATCCAAGTGGAAATCATGGCTGGTGACGGTGGGAGCATAGCCCCAACCCTTGAGCACATCGGCGATATTCTTACCGTCCAAACGGCCCTTGTACCAACTGCTGCTATCGCCCGCCGCCCCCTCCCAACCACCGGCCCCCTTGAGCTGCATACCCTTGAGGCCCAGGTCCAGGTTATTGAAGACCAGGCCTTGGGCGGTCGGGCGGATGTTCAGCGACCAGGCGCCCACCAGTTCCGGGCCCTGGAACAGCTGATCAATGGAAATATCCAGCGCCGGAATATCCTTGGGATCAATACTTGCCAAAGGGTCCGGCGCGTTTTCGTCCGCCTGCACCGTCGGATCCCCCCCCGGCAGTTTCACATATTGCAGGTTGATCGCAATCGGCGCGCCCTTGGCGTCAGGCAGGTTGACTGTGCCCTTGGCCTGCTGGCTGTCGAGCTGCAAGCCCCAGGCCGCCTGTTTGCGGTTGAGTTGCAGGTTGACCTGATCGAACTGGGTGCCCAGACCGGTGAGTTTGCCGACTTTGAAGTCGGCACTGCTCAGCAGTTGCTTGGCACTCCCCCCCGGGTCATTGCCGGCGTACTGGTTCACCAGCTTTTTCCACGGATCGATGTCCAGCTCCGAGAGCACACCACGAATGCGCAAACCCTTGGCACCCGGCAGCACGGCGCCCCCATCCCCGAGGAACAGTTCACCGCGGCCATCATTGAATCTGTCCGGTGGCGCAGCAAAGGTGAAGCTCGCCAGTTCGCCGTAATCGAACCAATAACGGCGCTCGGCGCCCTGCAAGGTCATGCGAAACACACTGTCACGCCCCTGGTTGGCTGGCATCCCGAACGGAGCGGGCAAATCCACCACCACACCTTTGAGGTTGGAACTGACCATCAGTTGGCTGTCCGCGCCGTCCAGGGTCAATTGCAGTTGGTAGGGAATATCGCCGGACACCGGCAGCGGTTGGCTGACTTTCAACCAGTCCGTCAGCCGCTTGACCGTCACCTGGCCCTTTGCAGCCACGCGGGTGCTGATGCTGCCCGGCTTGCCATCGGCGAAAATCTGCGCGGTGATCGGCCGGTCGAACGCTTGAGCCGTGATGTTCTGGCCACTGAGGCCTTTAGTGCTGTCAAAACGGAAATCACCCTTGAGTTGGGTCAGGTCCAGGGTCGGCTCAGCCAGTTGCAAGCGCGACTTATCGGCTTTGAAGTCCACCACGATTTTTGGATCGGCACCCTTGGTCAACGGAATATCCAGGTCAAGGCTGCCTTGCAAGTCGCCCTCACCCTTCCATCCGGCGAACGTCGATGCGGTGCCAATCGGCGCTTCCTGGAGGATTTTCAGACCATCGCCCAAGCCACCGGCAAAATTACCGGTGAGCAACAGGTGACTGTCCTTGCCCGCAGGTGCGTGAGGGATATTGACGTAGATGTCCTTGACCTTCGTGTCGAGCAACTGGCCTTTGCTGGCCAGGATGCGCACACCGCTTTCCTCGACAAACACTTCACCATTAACCTTGCTCACATGGGGCCAGCCAGGCTGAAAGGCCAGTTCGGCGTCATGCACCTTGAAAAACAGGCTGATATTGCGCGAAGCCGGCAGCGCGTCGTGGTTCAGCGAACCCTGGTACTGGAAGAACCCTTGATCCACCGCGCCCTTGAGAATCGCCGTGCGCAACCATTCATCCAGCGCGGGGCTCAATACCGCCGGCAAGTATTTGGGGGTGAAGCGCCCATCACCCTCGACCATGCCGACGCGCAGGTCCATGTAGTCTTCCTGGCTGTGGTCAAAATGTAGGCGAATCAGGAAGTCAGCCGCCACCTTGCCCTCTTCGCCCAGCACCTTGATATAAGGGGCGATCAGGGTGAAGCCTTCTTTGTCCAGCTTCCACGTCAGGCGCGCATTGGCCTGGATGTAGTGCCACGGCTTGGCAAAGATCGGATCGAGGTGCAGGGAAAAGTCCTTGCTGTCCATGCGCAACTCGCCCTGGCCCAAGTCGCCGCTGATGCTGCCGGAGACGTTACGCGCGGCCGGCGCGCCAGAGTAGGCATCAAAACCGATACGCTCGAGGTTGGCAGCGAAGCTGAGTTTTTGATCGGTAGTGTCTTGAGGGCGAAAATCCACCAGCACATTACGCAGCATGCCAGTGGCCTTGAGGTGCTCTACAGTCTTGGCGAACCCTTCCGGCAGCGGTGCCAGGGCGTTGAGCAGTGGCGTGATTGGCGTCAGGTCAAGGCGGTCGGCCTGCAGCTTCCAGACTTCCTGAGCCTTGTCGGTGGCCAGGGTTTGCTGCAGTTGCACGCGCGACTCCCAGCGCGTTTCCCCCAGGTTCATCGCCAGTGAGTCGAACAGCACCTTGAGACCCGTGTCACTGCGTTGCAGGTAGGCGGTGAGCGCAAGGTTTTCGATATGCACGGGCTTGCGATCGGCGTAGCTGCCCTTGACCTGCGCAGAGTTCAGACGCGCCACCGCACTCTGTACGGTACCGTTGGCCCAGTTCAGCCAGAATTCGCCACCGGCCTTGAACTGGGTGAGTTTCCACTGCTGGGTCAGCTTGGCAGGAATCCATTTGGCCCACTCGCTTTGCGGCAGGCTCAGATAGGCCTGGACTTCAGCGTCTTTCCACTGGCTGGCACGAATACGCGTGCGCAGACTCATGGCAAGGGGCTGGCCGTCCGGCAAGGTCAAGCGCACATCCAAGCGTTGGCGGGTGATGCCGGTATGCAAGCTGAGGCCGACATACGTCAGGGTCACTGGCGCATGGTCAAACGGTTGCAACGTCACCTGGCTGTCGAGCAGCGACACACGCTTGACCAACTGCATGCGCTTGAGCAACTGCTCCGGGTCCAGCGGCTGGTCGTCCTGCAACGGCAGGCCTTGCAGGACCCATTTCCCGTCCTTGTCTTCCTTGGCACTGAGTTGCAGGCCACTGACTTGCAAGTGCGCAATGCGCACTTCGCGGGCCACAACGCTGGCCCAGATGTCCGGTACCACTTCAACCTGGTCCAGGCGCAAGCCACTGTTGCCCTCGCCCACCATCACATCATGGGCCAGCAATACCGGCGCGAAGCCGCTCCAGCGGCCTTCCAAGCTGCCGATGTGCACAGGCATGCCCACCGCAGCCTGGGCCTTGACCTCGACATCCGCACGGTACTCGGCCACCAGCGGCGTCAATTCACGCCCCAGACTCACATACACCGCTGCCAATACCAGCAGCAAGGCACAAAGCCCAAGGCCCCAACGGGTCAAAGCGGCAAAAAAGCGTATCAGACGCTCCATGTCAGGCGACCCTCGAGGCGGTAGTCGGACGGCAGATCAAGGTCTGCCAGTCGCATAAAAAGAAAACGATTGGGGATCAGAGCAGCACCACGTCGTATTGTTCCTGGGAATACATGGTTTCAACCTGGAAGCGTATCGTGCGCCCGATAAACCCTTCCAGTTCGGCAACGTTGCCGGACTCTTCGTCCAGCAGCCGGTCCACCACTTTTTGGTTGGCTAGCACTCTATAACCTTCGGCCTGGTAGGCACGTGCCTCTCGTAGGATTTCGCGGAAAATCTCGTAGCAAACCGTTTCCGGGGTCTTCAATTTACCGCGTCCCTGGCAGCTGCTGCACGGCTCGCACAGCACCTGCTCAAGGCTTTCGCGGGTGCGCTTGCGGGTCATTTGCACCAGGCCCAACTCGGTAATGCCGATGATGTTGGTCTTGGCGTGATCGCGCTCCAACTGCTTCTCGAGGGTACGCAGCACCTGGCGCTGGTGCTCTTCATCTTCCATGTCGATGAAATCGATGATGATGATCCCGCCCAGGTTGCGCAGGCGCATCTGGCGGGCAATCGCGGTGGCCGCTTCGAGGTTGGTCTTGAAAATGGTTTCTTCAAGGTTGCGATGACCAACAAATGCGCCGGTGTTGACGTCGATGGTGGTCATGGCTTCTGCCGGGTCCACCACCAGGTAGCCGCCGGATTTGAGTGGCACCTTGCGTTCCAGGGCTTTCTGGATTTCGTCTTCGACGCCATACAGGTCGAAGATCGGCCGCTCGCCGGGGTAGTGTTCCAGGCGGTCGGCAATTTCCGGCATCAATTCGGCAACGAATTGCGTGGTGCGCTGGAAAGTTTCCCGCGAGTCGATGCGAATTTTCTCAATCTTGGGGCTGACCAAGTCGCGCAACGTACGCAGGGCCAGGCCCAAGTCTTCATAAATAACGCTGGGCGCACTGATGGTCTTGATCTGGGCATCGATCTGGTCCCACAGGCGTCGCAGGTAGCGGATGTCCATGAGGATCTCATCGGCACCAGCGCCTTCAGCGGCGGTGCGCAGGATAAACCCACCGGCTTCCTTGATGCCCTCGGCCGCCACGCAGTCGCTGACCACCTTTTTCAGGCGCTCGCGCTCGGCTTCGTCCTCGATCTTCAGGGAAATGCCGACATGCGCGGTACGCGGCATGTACACCAGGTAACGCGACGGAATCGACAGCTGAGTGGTCAGGCGTGCGCCCTTCGAGCCGATGGGGTCCTTGGTGACTTGCACCACCAGGCTCTGCCCTTCATGCACCAGGGCGCTGATACTTTCGACCGCCGGGCCTTCGCGCAGGGAAATCTCGGAGGCATGGATAAACGCAGCTCGGTCCAGGCCGATATCGACAAATGCCGCCTGCATCCCCGGCAATACCCGCACTACCTTGCCTTTGAAGATATTGCCGACGATACCGCGCCTCTGGGTGCGCTCCACGTGCACTTCTTGCAGAACACCGTTCTCTACCACCGCCACGCGCGATTCCATCGGCGTGATATTGATCAGAATCTCTTCACTCATGGCTAGGTCTCGTTCAGGCGTTTTCACAATAGTGACCGGTCGCTTAAGGCTGGGCGCGCAAGTAAAGGCGTTCAGCGCGCGGTAAGGTTTTGCCAACAGGGTATGCCGAATTGGTCGAGCAGTTGCGCGGTTTCGCACACCGGCAGCCCTACCACGGCGGAATAACTGCCATTGAGGCCGGCGACAAACACCGAACCCAACCCTTGGATAGCATAGCTGCCTGCTTTGTCCTGAGGTTCACCGCTGTGCCAGTAGGTTGTAGCCTCCTCGACAGAAATCCCACGAAAAAGGACACGACTGCTGACACATCGGGTTTCGCAACGCTGGCCGTCGGTAAGGGATATGGCAGTGAGCACTTCGTGTTCACGCCCCGACAGGGCCATCAACATCGCCAAGGCATCGGCTTGGTCCGCGGGTTTGCCGAGGATTAGGCCCTCGACGATCACCGCAGTATCGGCCCCCAGCACACAGGCGCCAGCAGGGCGTTCAAGCGCAGCAAAACCCGCCGCTGCCTTGCCCCGCGCTAAACGCTCGACGTAGGAAACAGCAGATTCGTTTGAAAGAGGGGTTTCATCAATGGCGGCGCTGACCACGGTGAAGGGCACACCGATCTGGGTCAGCAGTTCACGCCGCCTCGGTGAGCCCGAGGCCAGGTAAAGCGAGTTCATTGCAGACTCTCCCTGTAGGGTTCGATAACCAGGCAGAGCCTCGCAATCCATTCAATTGATCTTATAGCGACGACACAACCCACGCAGGCCGAAACTGATCCATGGCCACAGCAAGGCGCTGACCAGGGCCGGCAACACCAGCGCAAGGGTCGGCTGCCGGTTACCGGTCAAGGCGCTTAGCCACAGCTGAACAAGCTGCGCCAGGCCGAAGATAACCAGGATCACCAGGCACTGCTGCCACATCGGGAACATGCGCAGACGCTGCTGCAACGACAGCACCAGGAAAGTGATCAGGGTCAGGATCAACGCGTTCTGGCCCAGCAAGGTGCCATAGAGCACATCTTCCGCCAGACCCAGGAACATGGCGGTGACCATACCGACTTTATGCGGTAGGTTCAGCGACCAGAAAGCCAGCAACAGCGCCAACCAGAGCGGGCGCAAAATTTCCATGAACTGTGGCAGCGGCGAAACGCTGAGCAGCAAACCGATGGCGAAAGTCAGCCAGACAATCCAGCCATTTTGCGAATGAGTACCGGCCATTATTCCTCCCTCTGCCGCGTGGTTGCCGGGGCGGTAGCGGCTGGGCGCGCAGCCGGAGCAGCAGGCGGTTTAGTCGCGGGGGTTGCAGCAGCCGGCGTCGACGCAGGTGGTTTGGTCGCGGCCGGTTTAACCGGGTGCGCCACTGGCTTGACGGGCGTGGCCACAGCCGGAGTCACCGCCGGCAAAGCCGGTGCGGCAGCGGCAGGCTTAGGCGCGGCGGCCGGAATGATCGGCGCCGTGCCGTTCTTCTGGTCCTCCGCTTCCTGAGCCTGGGCGGCGTCGTTGGCACGCTCTTCCGGGGTGCGATTGTCGCTGAACACCAGCAGCAGGTAGCGACTGCGGTTCAAGGCGGCAGTTGGTACGGCACGCACAATGGCGAACGGCTGACCGGAATCGTGGATCACTTCCTTCACCGTCGCCACCGGATAACCCGCCGGGAAACGCTGACCCAGGCCGGAGCTGACCAACAGGTCGCCTTCCTTGATGTCGGCGGTATCGGCCACATGGCGCAGTTCCAGGCGCTCGGGGTTGCCGGTGCCGCTAGCAATCGCACGCAGGCCGTTGCGGTTGACCTGCACTGGAATGCTGTGAGTGGTGTCCGTCAGCAGCAATACCCGCGAGGTGTAGGGCATCAGCTCAACCACCTGGCCCATCAGGCCACGTGCATCAAGCACCGGCTGGCCGAGGACCACACCGTCGCGCTCACCTTTGTTGATGATGATGCGGTGGGTAAAGGGGTTGGGGTCCATGCCGATCAACTCGGCCACTTCGACCTTTTCGTTGACCAACGCGGAGGAATTAAGCAACTCGCGCAGCCGAACATTCTGTTCGGTGAGGGCCGCGAGCTTTTGCATGCGCCCCTGCAACAGCAGGTTTTCGGTCTTGAGTTTTTCGTTCTCGGCAACCAGCTCAGTGCGGCTGCCAAATTGGCTGGCCACGCCCTGGTACAGACGTTGCGGCAGGTCGGTGATCCAGTAAGCCTGCATCAACACCAGCGACATCCGGCTGCGCACGGGCTTAAGCAATGCGAAGCGGGCATCGACCACCATCAGCGCGACCGAAAGCACGACCAGCACCAACAGGCGCACGCCCAATGAGGGGCCTTTGGCGAAAAGCGGTTTAATAGGCCGCTCCTCCCAGACAAATGTTCTCTTTATTCATACGGCATCTAACCGGCCTGGATGCAGATTGAAGAAGATAAACGCCAACAGGCAGCACTGCAAAGTGCTGCCTGTTGGCGAAACATGGGCTTACCAGCAATGACTCATTCGCTGGAGAGCAGGTCCATGGTGTGTTTATCCATCATTTCCAGTGCACGGCCACCGCCACGGGCGACGCAGGTCAGCGGGTCTTCGGCGACGATCACCGGCAGGCCGGTTTCCTGGGCCAGCAGTTTGTCGAGGTCGCGCAGCAAGGCGCCACCACCGGTCAACACCAAGCCACGCTCGGCGATGTCGGAAGCCAATTCCGGCGGCGATTGCTCCAGGGCGCTCTTCACAGCCTGAACAATGGTGGCCAGGGACTCTTGCAGAGCTTCCAGCACTTCATTGGAGTTCAGAGTGAAAGCACGTGGAACGCCTTCGGCCAGGTTGCGACCGCGAACATCAACTTCGCGCACTTCGCCGCCCGGGTAAGCGGTACCGATTTCCTGCTTGATGCGCTCAGCAGTGGACTCACCAATCAGGCTGCCGTAGTTACGACGCACATAGGTGATGATCGCTTCGTCGAAACGGTCGCCGCCTACACGTACGGATTCGGCATACACCACACCGTTCAGGGAAATCAGGGCGATTTCAGTGGTACCACCACCGATATCCACCACCATCGAACCGCGGGCTTCTTCAACCGGCAGGCCGGCACCGATCGCAGCAGCCATTGGCTCTTCGATCAGGAACACTTCGCGGGCACCGGCGCCGAGGGCCGATTCACGGATGGCACGACGCTCAACCTGGGTGGACTTGCACGGAACGCAGATCAGCACACGAGGGCTGGGCTGCAGGAAACTGTTTTCATGAACCTTGTTGATGAAGTACTGCAGCATCTTCTCGCAGACACTGAAGTCAGCGATCACGCCATCTTTCATCGGACGAATGGCGGCAATATTGCCTGGTGTGCGGCCGAGCATGCGCTTGGCCTCGGTGCCGACGGCAACGACACTTTTCTGATTACCATGGGTCCGAATGGCCACAACTGATGGCTCATTCAGGACGATACCGCGCTCGCGCACGTAAATAAGGGTGTTGGCAGTGCCCAGGTCAATGGAAAGATCGCTGGAAAACATGCCACGCAGTTTCTTGAACATGGGAAAGGGACCCTAGGCAACGCGTGGGTAAAAAAGTGCGGCAAACTCTAACAACGACAGGGATTTTGGGCAAGGCGCCAATGTGCTAAATTGGCCGACTTTCTGTGCACCAACCCCCACAATCGCGGCCGTAAGACCGTAGAAATGCGGTAGTGTTCCGACAATCTAACACACGGACAGCCTCCGTTCTGTTTTCCACTGGAGATTCCCATGACACTTGAACGCTCCGACGTGGAAAAAATCGCGCATCTGGCCTCGCTTGGCCTTAATGATGCCGATCTTCCACAGACCACCGCAGCCCTGAACAGTATTCTCGGGCTGGTCGACCAAATGCAGGCCGTGAATACCGACGGCATCGAGCCCCTGGCTCATCCACTGGAAGCCAGCCAGCGCCTGCGCGCAGACGTCGTGACCGAGCATAATAATCGCGAGGCTTACCAGTCCATCGCGCCAGCGGTCGAAAACGGCCTGTACCTGGTTCCGAAAGTCATCGACTAAAGGGAAAGAGCCTGCAATGCATCACATGACTCTGGCCGAGATCGCCCGCGGTCTCGCCGACAAAAAGTTTTCTTCCGAAGAGCTGACCAAGACCCTGCTTGCGCGTATCGCCGAGCTCGATCCAAAGGTTAACAGCTTCATCAGCCTCACCGAAGAGCTGGCCCTGAGCCAGGCCAAGGCTGCCGACGCACGTCGCGCCAACGGTGAAAATGGCGCGCTGCTGGGCGCACCTATTGCCCACAAGGACTTGTTCTGCACCCAGGGCATTCGCACCAGCTGCGGCTCGAAGATGCTCGACAACTTCAAGGCGCCCTACGACGCCACCGTGGTGTCCAAGCTGGCCGCCGCCGGCGCCGTGACCCTGGGCAAGACCAACATGGACGAATTCGCCATGGGGTCGGCCAACGAGTCGAGCTACTACGGCGCAGTGAAAAACCCCTGGAACCTGGACCACGTGCCCGGCGGTTCCTCCGGTGGTTCGGCTGCCGCAGTGGCTGCGCGCTTCCTGCCCGCCGCCACCGCCACCGATACCGGCGGCTCGATTCGCCAGCCGGCCGCGTTCACCAACCTCACCGGTTTGAAGCCGACGTACGGTCGCGTTTCCCGCTGGGGCATGATCGCCTACGCGTCCAGCCTCGATCAGGGTGGCCCGCTGGCACGCACGGCTGAAGACTGCGCGATTTTGTTACAAGGCATGGCAGGGTTCGATAAGCAGGACTCCACCAGCATCGATGAGCCCGTGCCGGACTACAGCGCCAGCCTGAACACCTCGCTCAAAGGCCTGCGCATCGGCGTGCCAAAGGAATACTTCAGCGCCGGCCTCGACCCGCGTATCGCGGAGCTGGTGCACAACAGCGTCAAGACGCTGGAAGGCCTCGGTGCCGTGATCAAAGAAATCAGCCTACCGAACAACCAGCACGCGATTCCAGCGTACTACGTGATCGCCCCGGCAGAAGCGTCATCCAACCTGTCGCGCTTCGATGGCGTGCGCTTCGGCTACCGCTGCGAAAACCCGAAAGACCTCACCGACCTTTATAAGCGCTCGCGTGGCGAAGGCTTCGGTGCCGAAGTGCAACGCCGCATCATGGTCGGCGCCTACGCCCTGTCGGCTGGCTACTACGACGCGTACTACCTCAAGGCGCAGAAAATCCGTCGCCTGGTCAAGAACGACTTCATGGCAGCCTTTGAAAACGTCGACGTGATCCTCGGCCCAACCACGCCGAACCCAGCCTGGAAGATCGGCGCCAAGACCGGCGACCCGATCGCCGAGTACCTGGAAGACCTGTACACCATCACCGCCAACCTCGCGGGCTTGCCGGGCTTGTCCATGCCTGCCGGTTTCGTCGATGGCCTGCCGGTGGGCGTGCAATTGCTCGCCCCGTATTTCCAGGAAGGCCGCCTGCTCAATGTGGCGCACCAGTACCAGTTGAACACTGACTGGCACACCCGCCCCCCTACCGGCTTCTGAGGAGAACACTATGCAATGGGAAGTTGTGATCGGGCTGGAAATTCATACCCAGCTCGCCACCCAATCGAAGATTTTCTCCGGTAGCGCCACCACGTTCGGCTCCGAGCCCAACACACAGGCCAGCCTGGTAGACCTGGGCATGCCCGGCGTACTGCCGGTGCTGAACCAGGAAGCGGTGCGCATGGCGGTGATGTTCGGCCTGGCGATTGACGCCGAGATCGGCCAGCACAACGTGTTCGCGCGCAAGAACTACTTTTACCCGGACCTGCCCAAGGGCTACCAGATCAGCCAGATGGAATTGCCGATCGTCGGCAAGGGCCACCTGGACATACCTCTGGAAGACGGCACCATCAAGCGCGTCGGCGTCACCCGCGCCCACCTGGAAGAAGATGCCGGCAAGAGCCTGCACGAAGAATTCCCGGGCGCGACCGGTATCGACCTGAACCGTGCCGGTACGCCATTGCTGGAAATCGTCTCCGAACCGGACATGCGCAGCGCCAAGGAAGCCGTGGCCTACGTCAAGACGATCCACGCGCTGGTGCGCTACCTAGGCATCTGCGACGGCAACATGGCCGAAGGCTCGCTGCGCTGCGACTGCAACGTGTCGATCCGTCCTAAGGGCCAATCCGAGTACGGCACCCGCTGCGAGATCAAGAACGTCAACTCGTTCCGCTTCATCGAGAAGGCGATCAACAGCGAAGTGCGTCGCCAGATCGAACTGATCGAAGACGGCGGCAAGGTCATCCAACAAACCCGCCTGTACGACCCGAACAAAGACGAAACCCGCGCCATGCGCAGCAAAGAGGAAGCCAACGACTACCGTTACTTCCCCGACCCGGACCTGTTGCCGGTGGTCATCGAGGATTCGTTCCTCAATGACGTGCGCGCCACCCTGCCGGAGTTGCCGCAGCAAAAACGCGAGCGCTTCCAGGAGCAGTTTGGCCTGTCGGTCTACGATGCCAGCGTTTTGGCCTCCAGCCGCGAACAAGCCAACTACTTTGAAAAAGTCGTGAGCATTGCCGGTGACGCCAAGCTGGCGGCCAACTGGGTGATGGTTGAGCTGGGCAGCCTGCTGAACAAGCAGGGCCTGGAAATCGACGAAGCGCCGGTCTCCGCCGAGCAGCTGGGCGGCATGCTGCTGCGCATCAAGGACAACACCATCTCCGGCAAAATCGCCAAGACCGTGTTTGAAGCCATGGCCAGCGGTGAAGGCAGCGCGGACGAGATCATCGAGAAGCGTGGCCTCAAGCAAGTCACCGACAGCGGCGCGATCTCGGCCGTACTCGATGAAATGCTCGCGGCCAATGCCGAGCAGGTCGAGCAATACCGTGCGGCAGACGAAGCCAAGCGCGGCAAGATGTTCGGCTTCTTTGTGGGCCAGGCGATGAAAGCCTCCAAAGGCAAGGCCAACCCGCAACAGGTGAACGAGCTGCTGAAAAGCAAGCTTGAAGGCTGATAGCGATGAATGGTCCGGGCGCAGCTTTCACTTCCAGCCCGGATACCCTGTGGGAGCTGGCTTGCCTGCGATTGCATCACCTCGGTGTTCTTGAGACACCGAGTCGTTTGCATCGCAGGCAAGCCAGCTCCCACATTTGTTATGGGGCATCTTGAAAATGAAGCGTCTACTTGGCCTACTGGCCTTGTTCTCTCTACTGGCCGGTTGCGCCAGCGGCGTCATCAACCCCAACGGCTATGACGAAACCGGCACCGCCTCCTATTACGGCGCCAAACACCACGGCAATAAGACTGCCAGCGGTGAACCCTTCAACCAATACGGCCTGACCGCCGCCCACCGGCGATTACCGTTCGGCACCCAGGTCAAGGTCACCAATCTCGACAACGACAAATCCGTGGTTGTCCGCATCAATGATCGCGGCCCGCACACCCGTGGGCGCTTGATCGATCTTTCACGCAAGGCTGCCGAGCAGTTGGGCATGATCAGCAGCGGTACAGCGCGGGTGCGCGTACAAGCCTTGAGCAACTGACGATGGAGGCCTGGCCATTTTCGGACTAACCGCTCTCTCACCCTGGAGCCTGCTGGAATTGGTCAGCGGCCTCTTGCTGCTGATCATCGGCGCCGAAATCCTGGTGCGCGCCGCCGTGCGCCTGGCCGCAAGCCTCAAGGTACGGCCGCTGATCATCGGCCTGACGATTGTCGCCTTCGGCAGCAGCGCGCCACAGATGACCGTCAGCCTGCAAGCCACCCTGGCGGGCAATACGGACATCGCCGTGGGCAGCGTAATCGGCAGCAGCATCTTCAACATCCTGGTGACCCTGGGCCTGTCGGCGCTGATCATTCCGCTGCGAGTCTCGCGGCAGCTGGTGCGCCTGGACATCCCGGTGATGATCCTGGCCGGGCTGCTGGTGTTTACCCTGGCGGGCAATGAAGAACTTACCCCAACCGACGGCCTGTTGCTGCTCGTGGCCCTGGCCGCTTACCTCGGCGTTTTGCACTACCAGACCCGTCACTCTCGCCGCCCACGCACGCTGGATACAGTGGCCCGCGCGCCCTGGCTGAGCAGCGTGCTGCAGATGCTCAGCGGGTTGTTGATCCTGGTGCTGGCCGGGCATTTGCTGCTGGGCGCAGCGGTGGATGTGGCGGGCGATCTGGGCCTGTCGGAGCGCGTGATTGGCCTGACGCTGATCGGCGTCGGCACCTCGCTGCCGTGCCTGGCGACTTCGCTGATTGCCGCCCTGCGCGGGCAGCGGGAAATTGCCGTGGGCAACGTGATCGGCAGCAACCTGTTCAACCTGCTTGGCGTCTTGGGCTTGACCGCCGTGCTCGCCCCTTCGCCGCTGTCAGTATCGCCCAACGCTCTGGACTTCGACCTGCCGGTGATGCTGGCTGTCGTGGTCCTGTGCCTGCCGATGTTCTATACCGGCTACCGCCTGACTCGCGCCGAAGGCCTGGTGCTGCTGGGCCTATACCTGGCCTACGGGCTGCACGTAATGGCGTTCACCACCGGTATGCCACTGGCCAACAAGCTTGAACAACTGATGGTGTTTTATGTCCTGCCAGTGCTGGTGGCTTTTCTGTTGTTCAGCACGCTGCGAGCCTGGCGCCGCCAACACAAGAGGGAATCGCAATGACCGATCAGAAAAAGCCCGGGGTTGAAATGCGTCGCCAGGTCATGGGCGATGTGTTCGTCGACCGCGCCCTGGGCAATGCCACTGAGTTCACCCAGCCGCTGCAGGACTTCGTCAACGAACATGCCTGGGGCAGTGTGTGGAACCGCGAAGGTTTATCGCTGAAAACCCGCAGCCTGATCACCCTCGCCGCCCTGACCGCGCTGAAGTGCCCGCAGGAACTCAAGGGCCACGTGCGGGGCGCACTGAATAATGGTTGTACGGTGGAAGAGATCCGCGAGGCGCTGCTGCATTGCGCGGTGTATGCCGGTGTGCCGGCGGCGATTGATGCGTTTCGGGCGGCGCAGGAAGTGATTGAGGCGTATCAGGCCGATAAGCAGTGACTGTCAGATAGCGGGCTTGCCTGCGATTGGCCCTGAACCACACCACCGATCTCAGATCCAACCACCGGCCTGCAACACAAAGATCCCGATATTCGTAGTCACCGCCGCTATCAGCGTGGTGATTACGATAATCGCCGCCGCCAATTCATGGTTACCGTCAGCTGCCCTCGCCATCACGAAGCTTGCAGCGGCAGTCGGTGCGCCGAAGTACAGGAACAGAATCCCCAACTCTGGCCCTCGGAAGCCAAGCCACCATGCCCCCAGAGTGGCGACGACCGGGAGCCAGACCATTTTCATCAAGCTCGCGCTCAACGCCATGTTGCCGCTCTTGCGCAGCGCCGCCAAGGACAACGTGCCGCCAATGCAGATCAACGCCAGTGGCAACGTAGTGTCTGCCAGGTACTGCAGAGATTTTTCCAGCCAGCCCGGCAGGCCGATCTGAAAATAGGCGAACGGCGCAGCCACGATCACACTGATGATCAGCGGGTTGGCCGCCACACTTTTGAAGATGCTCCATGGGTCGGACTTGATCACCGGGCTGTACACCGCCAGCACAATGGTCGACAGCGTGTTGTAGAACAGGATCACCAGCGCCGCGAGGATCGCACCGAGGGAGATGCCGTAGTCGCCGTACATACTGGCCGCGAGCGCCAGGCCGATCACCCCGTTGTTGCCGCGAAACGCGCCTTGGGTGTAGATGCCTCGGTCTTCACGCTTGCATCTAAAGATCGCCCAGCCCCAAGCCAGGGCAAAGCTGAGCAAGGTGGCGACGGAAAAGTAAATCAGCAAGCCCGGCTTGAGCGCCGAATGCAGGTCGGCATGCAGGATGCCGAGGAACAGCAACGCCGGCATGGTGACGTTGAACACCAGGGATGAAGCCGTGTGGATAAAGTTGTCGTTGATCCAGTGGATGCGCTTGAGCAGCACACCGAGAAACAGCATGGTAAACACCGGCGCGGTGATGGTGAGGGTGGTGAGGAAAATTGCCAGCATGCCGGGGAGAACCTTGGTGAGCGTCGTTAGGTGGCTAATGATAAGCCAGTGTGGGCCGCTTCGTCTGGTCTACCGCTTTCGCGAGCAAGCCCGCCCCCACATTTTGACCGCATTCCTCCAGCATGAACGCGGTCGAATGTGGGAGCGGGCTTGCTCGCGAAGCTGGCGACTCGGTCTCAAGTAATAGGCGCAGGGTTAAACAAGGTGATGTCGTTATGCAGCTTGTGATGCTCGGCCCACGTCTGCTTTTTGCCGCTGGCCACATCCAGGTAGAAGTGAAACAACTCCCAACCCAACTCCTCGATGCTCGCGCGCCCAGTGGCAATACGCCCGGCGTCGATATCGATGAGGTCGGGCCAGCGCTGCGCCAGCTCCGTACGGGTCGACACCTTCACCACCGGCGCCATCGCCAGCCCATAAGGCGTGCCACGCCCGGTGGTGAACACATGCAGGTTCATCCCCGCCGCCAGTTGCAAGGTACCGCACACAAAGTCACTGGCCGGCGTGGCGCAAAAGATCAGGCCCTTGCCCTTGAAACGCTCGCCCGGGCCCAGTACACCATTAATTGCGCTGCTGCCGGATTTGACGATAGAGCCCAAGGACTTCTCGACGATGTTCGACAAGCCGCCCTTCTTGTTGCCCGGCGTGGTGTTGGCACTGCGATCCGCTTCGCCCTTGGCCAGGTAACGGTCGTACCAGTCCATTTCCCTGACCAGTTCCTGGGCAACTTCCTTGCTCTCTGCACGCGAAGTCAGCAGGTAGATGGCATCACGGACTTCAGTGACTTCGGAAAACATCACCGTCGCCCCCGCCCGCAACAGCAAATCCGAGGCGTAGCCCAGTGCCGGGTTGGCGGTGATGCCGGAAAATGCATCGCTGCCACCACACTGCATGCCCAGGATCAGCTCGGACGCCGGCACGGTTTCCCGGCGACGCTGATCGAGTTTCTTCAGGCGCGTCTCGGCCAGCGCCATGATCTGCTCGATCATTTCGGTGAAACCGTGGCTGGAGTCCTGCAGCCGATACAGCCACGGCTCGCTGAGGTCGACGGAGCTGTCGTTATCGTGCATGACCTGCCCGGCCTGCAATTTCTCACAGCCCAGACTGATCACGAGTGCTTCGCCCCCCAGGTTCGGGTTGCGCGCCAGGTTGCGCACGGTACGGATCGGGATGTAGGCATCCGTCGCCGTGATCGCCACCCCGCAGCCGTAGCTGTGGGTCAGCGCCACTACGTCGTCGACATGTTGGTACTTGGGCAGCAACTCATCCTTGATGCGCTTGACCGCATGGTCCAGCACCCCGGTGACGCACTGCACCGTAGTGGTGATGCCGAGGATATTGCGCGTGCCCACGGTGCCGTCGGCATTGCGGTATCCCTCGAACGTAAACCCTTCCAGCGGCGCCTGGGTCTCAGGCACCTCGGTGGACAGCGGCAAGCTGTCCAGCGGCGGCGCGGTCGGCATGCGCAGTTGATCTTCCTGCACCCAACTGCCGCGCGGAATCGGCGCCAAGGCGTAACCGATGGTCTGGCCGTAGCGAATTATCTGACCGCCTTCAGGGATATCTTCCAAGGTCACCTTGTGGCTCTGGGGGATGAAATCCACGGTCACCAGGCCATCCGGAAACTCCGTCCCGGCCGGTACACCCTGGTCATTGACCACGATCACCACGTTGTCGCGCTCGTGCAAACGAATCGAGCGCGGCGAGTCGGCATGTTCAATCAACTGCATTACATCGCCCCTCAGGAATGCGCTTCGGTAAGGTTGGTCAGCTCTGGGCCTTTGGCTGGTGGCTCTTTGAGCACCACACGCTTGATCGGACCGACGATGACCAAGTAGCTGAATACCGCCACCAGCGCGTTGGCGCCGACGAACACCAGGGCCCACTTGAACGAACCGGTGGTGGCGATGATGTAGCCGATGACAATCGGGGTGGTGATCGACGCCAGGTTACCGAAGGTGTTGAACAAGCCGCCACTGAGGCCGGCGATTTGTTTCGGCGAAGTGTCGGACACTACCGCCCAACCCAGTGCGCCAACGCCTTTGCCGAAGAAGGCCAACGCCATGAAGCCCACGACCATCCACTCAACGTCAACGTAGTTACACGCGATGATGCTGCTGGAGACCAACAGGCCGGCAATGATCGGCGCTTTGCGCGCGAACGTCAGGGAATGGCCCTTGCGCAGCAGGTAGTCGGAAATCACCCCACCGAGCACGCCACCGATAAACCCGCAGATCGCTGGCAACGAGGCGATGAAACCCGCCTTGAGGATGGTCATGCCACGGTCCTGCACCAGGTACACAGGGAACCACGTCAGGAAGAAATAAGTGATGCCGTTGATGCAGTACTGGCCCAAATAGACGCCGAGCATCATGCGGTTGGTCAGCAGCTGGCGGATGTAATCCCACTTCGGACCGTCAGTTTTCTTGCCCTTGCCTTTGTCCTGATCCATATCGACCATCGCGCCGTTGGCGGCGATGTGATTGAGCTCTGCTTCGTTGATCAGCGGGTGCTGGCGCGGGCTGTGGATAACTTTCAGCCAGATCAGCGAGAAGGTAATGCCGATCACGCCCATCACGATAAACACGTGCTGCCAGCCAAAGCGGTAGACGATCCAGCCCATCAGTGGCGCGAACAACACAGTGGCAAAGTACTGCGCTGAGTTGAAGATCGCCGAGGCGGTACCGCGCTCTGCGGTAGGGAACCACGCTGCCACGATACGTGCGTTACCGGGGAAGGATGGCGCTTCGGCCAGGCCCACCATGAAGCGCAGCATAAACAGCGCAACAACGGCGGTGGAGACGCCGAACTCACCGACATAGCCTTGCAGCACGGTGAACAGTGACCAGGTGAAGATGCTCAGGGCATAGACTTTTTTCGAGCCGAAACGGTCCAGCAGCCAGCCGCCGGGGATTTGCCCGGCCACGTAGGCCCAACCGAATGCGGAGAAGATGTAACCGAGGGTGACCGCGTCGATACCGAGGTCTTTTTGCAGGCTGGAGCCTGCGATGGCGATGGTGGCCCGGTCGGCGTAGTTGATCGTGGTCACCAGGAACAGCATGAGCAGGATCAAATAGCGGACGTGGGTCGGCTTGGTCGCTTGCATGTAGAAGTACTCCCACTAATTATTTTTTTTGCGGGTAATGGTTTTCTGTTTTTTTGTTGGGGGAGCCAGCAGGCATCTGGCCCCCACCTGGTGTCGCTGTTACGAACCGATGTAGCTGGTCTTCACCACGGTGTAGAACTCTTGTGCATAGCGACCTTGCTCACGCGAACCATAGGATGAGCCCTTACGGCCACCGAATGGAACGTGATAATCCACACCCGCGGTTGGCAGGTTGACCATCACCATCCCGGCCTGGGAGTGGCGTTTGAAGTGGTTGGCGTACTTCAGCGAAGTAGTGGCAATGCCCGCCGACAAACCGAACTCGGTGTCGTTGGCCATGGCCAGCGCCGCTTCGTAGTCCGCCACGCGCACAACGTTGGCGACTGGGCCAAAGATTTCTTCACGGCTGATGCGCATGGCGGCTTCGCTGTCGGCAAACAGCGTCGGCGCCAGGTAGTAGCCTTCGGTATCACAGGTCACCAGGCCGCCACCGCTGACCAGCCGCGCACCTTCACTTTGGCCGATGTCGATGTACTTGAGGTCCTGGTCCAACTGGGCCTGGGAAACGACCGGGCCGATATCGGTGCCGCTTTTCAAGGCGTGGCCGACTTTGATCGACTTCATGCGCTCAGCCATGGCCGCGACGAACTGGTCGTGAATACCGGCGGTGACGATCAAGCGGCTGGAGGCGGTGCAACGCTGGCCGGTGGAGTAGAACGCGCTCTGTACCGAGAGCTCGACGGCCTGCTTGAGGTCGGCGTCGTCGAGGATGATCTGCGGGTTCTTGCCGCCCATTTCCAATTGCACTTTGGCCTGGCGCGAGACACAGCTGACAGCGATCTGGCGACCTACACCGACAGAACCAGTGAAGCTGATGCCATCGACTTTCGGGCTGTTGACCAGCACATCGCCCACCACACGACCGCTGCCCATCACCAGGTTGAATACACCGGCAGGGAAACCGGCGCGCGAGATGATTTCGGCCAGGGCCCAGGCGCAGCCCGGTACCAGTTCAGCAGGTTTGATCACTACGCAGTTGCCGTAGGCCAGGGCTGGGGCGATCTTCCACGCGGGGATGGCAATCGGGAAGTTCCACGGAGTGATCAGGCCGACCACTCCCAAGGCTTCGCGAGTGACCTCAACGTTGACGCCTGGGCGTACCGACGGCACGTAGTCACCGGACAAGCGCAGGCATTCGCCGGCGAAGAACTTGAAAATGTTACCGGCACGGGTCACTTCGCCGATGGCCTCGGGCAGGGTCTTGCCTTCTTCCCGAGCCAGCAAGGTGCCGAGCTCTTCGCGGCGCGCGAGGATTTCGCTGCCGACTTTATCCAAGGCATCGTGGCGCGCTTGAATGCCGGAAGTGGACCAGGCCGGGAACGCCGCGCGAGCAGCATCGATGGCGGCGTTGACTTGGGCGACATCAGCCTTGGCGTATTCACCAATGACATCGGACAACTCCGACGGGTTGACGTTGACGCAATAGTCAGCGCCGGCCACCCATTGGCCGTTGATGTAGTTGTCAAAACGTTGGGCTTGGGACACGAATCTTCTCCTGACGCAAAAGGCCGCTGATTGCTCAGCGGCCTTATAGATAGGTTATTGCGGGCCTTGCTTGTCGATCAGCGCGGCCAGGGCTTCGTACTCTTCCGGCAACAGGTCGGTCAGCGGCGTACGCACCGGGCCGGCGTCATAGCCTGCGATTTTTGCACCGGCCTTGACGATACTCACGGCATAACCGGATTTGCGGTTACGGATGTCCAGGTATGGCAGGAAGAAGTCGTCGATGATTTTGCCAACGGTAGCGTGATCTTCGCGGGCAATCGCGTGATAGAAATCCATCGCGGTTTTCGGGATGAAGTTGAACACCGCCGAGGAGTACACCGGTACGCCCAAGGCCTTGTAGGCAGCGGCGTAAACCTCTGCCGTCGGCAGGCCGCCAAGGTAGCTGAAACGGTCACCCAGGCGACGGCGGATCGACACCATCAACTCAATGTCACCCAGGCCGTCTTTGTAGCCGATCAGGTTCGGACAGCGCTCGGCCAGACGTTCCAGCAGCGGTGCGGTCAGGCGGCAGACATTGCGGTTGTAGACCACCACGCCGATCTTGACCGATTTGCACACCGCTTCAACGTGAGCGGCAACGCCGTCTTGGCTGGCTTCGGTGAGGTAGTGCGGCAGCAACAGCAGGCCTTTGGCCCCCAGACGCTCGGCTTCTTGAGCGTACTCGATAGCTTGTCGGGTCGAACCGCCCACGCCGGCGAGGATCGGCACGCTGGTCGCGCAGGTATCAACGGCGGTTTTCACCACCTGGGAATATTCGCTGGCAGCGAGGGAGAAAAACTCACCAGTGCCGCCGGCCGCGAACAAGGCGGTCGCGCCATACGGTGCCAGCCACTCTAAACGCTTGATGTAGCCCGCCTGGTGAAAGTCACCCTGGGCATTGAAATCGGTCACCGGGAAAGAGAGCAGACCGTGGGAGAGGATGGACTTCAGTTCTTGTGGATTCATTATTCGAACACCCTGGGTAAAGACTTTCTGTCGAAAGGTTATTGTTGGTTTTGGTGATGTCGTACGTCATCGTACAACTATAAAAATATTCGTCAACTGCAATTCATCAAACTTCATCCGCAAGGTGTTTAGAGCCGCCTTCTTGACGTAGGAAAATTTTCCTCTAAGCTCGCCAATACTGTACGAACATACAGCAATCACGGAAGATTTTTACGACATAGCAAGGAGCTAACATGTCAGGTCTTGAACTCGCGGCACCCGAAAAAAACCCGCCTACCCTACGTTTCGAAGGCGGTGAACACACTGCCATCGGCGATGACACCCTGTTGCGCTTCGTCAAGGACGCACCGGCGATCCCCGCGCGCCAAGTCGAACTGCACCTGCCCAACGGCTTGGCGCTCACCTATGGCCAAGTGATCGCCCTGGGCGGCGACTTCTATGGCATCCCCGGCCAGCCCATCAGCGATGGTGCATCCCCGGCAGAGCGCGTGCAGCGCTTCACTGGCGCTTTCAACTCGCTGGCCGTGCTGCCCGCTTCGCGAGAAGAAGCACACAAGATCCTGGCGGTGATGCAAAAGGAGATCACTGCGGTCAAACAGGCAATAAAGGACGGCAAGCAGGCTCATCAAGCCTATGACGCCCTGGGCGATACGCTGTCTGAGGAATGGAACCGCATCACTGGGGGTGGCAGCGCTGTTTCGGCGCTTGTCCCGTTGGGCCGCTACCTGAAACTGGCGGCGGACAATGCCGACCACTTCGGCGAATGGGCGCTGTCGGCCTATTTGGCGGGGCATACGGCGGCGCTGCAACAAGCCGTGGTGGCTCACCAAACCGGCACCGACCAGGCCCTGGAACTGGCGTATGCCATGAACAGCTTTGCTGATCACTTTTTGACCGATCTGTTTTCCGCAGGCCACTTGCGGGTCCCGCGCAAGCAGTTGGCGGCAGTGGTAACGCCCGGTGAATTGGGCTCGCTGATCAGCCGTTTCATGCACGATGAAGACAGCACGTTCGGGCTCAAGGTGCGCAATGCCCTGGGAGATCAGTGGCACGCTTATGGGGATAAACGCTACTTCGACGCCATCGACGCGGACAACCGGACGCAGGTAAAACGTGCGGTGCAGGCCTCGGCGGATGAGGTCTTCGACACCTTCATCAGTGGTGTTCCGCCCTCCCCGGCCAACTTCAAGGCACCGCTGCATGTGCCGGACCTGAATGCCGCGCAGAACCCGGCGAATAACTTCTCACCGCTGTTTAAGGTAGAGGGTGAAAAGGTGCTGAGGCGCAAGGATGTGAATGACTTGAACGACAAGCACTGGACGAATGATTGGTGGGGGTGGAGTACGTATCTGTTGTTGAGGGACTACACGCCGAATAACCCGCAGCCTTGAGTTGAGCAAAGCCTCATGCGCGTTTGACACCGCTCGTCAGAACTGTGAATTCTGACAGTGTCGCGGCATTTCCAGCCATCCTAAGGTGATTGAGCCCGCACGAGACGTGCGGTGCTCACCCAATCTTCTGTTACTCAATGAGGCTTGATCATGGCGACTAAAATTTCGGTTACATTCAAAGGCCCCAAGAAAAACAGCACTTCGAATATCGACATCAGCGAACTGCCCAACAAAGGAGACCATATCAACCAGGACGGTCACCTTTTTGTCGTTGTGAGTAAAACGTTCTACTCGGAGAACGATGTCATCACTGGCGTTGAGTTCGAGTTGGCTGCTGCCTGATAGGCTTTTCTAAAGGCGCTGCGCCTCCGCCTCCTCATGAGCATGGCGCAGCCGCTCCCGACTATTCGTCAAATGCAACCGCATTGCCGCCCGCGCCGCATCTGAATCCCGGCGCGCAATCGCCTCATAAATTTCTTCGTGCTCGCGGCTCAAACGCCCCATGTAATGCTGCTGGTCATCATGCGCCAAGCGCGCAGAATTCAAACGCGTACGCGGAATGATGCTGGTACCCAGGTGGGTCATGATATCGGTGAAGTAGCGGTTACCGGTCGACAGCGCAATTTCGAGGTGAAACGCAAAATCGGAGGCTACAGCATCGCCGGCATGGGCCGCGCTTTCATTCAGGGCATCGAGCGCCGCACGCATGGCGGCCAGTTGCTCGTCGCTGCGACGCAATGCGGCCAACCCTGCGGACTCCACTTCCAGGCTGATCCGCAATTCCAGAATCGCCAGCACATCACGCAGCGTTACCACCGTGGCCGGGTCGATACGGAAGCCGCTTGGGCTCGGCGTATCCAGCACAAACGTGCCGATACCGTGACGGGTCTCGACCTGCCCCGCCGCCTGCAAGCGTGAGATGGCCTCACGCACCACGGTGCGGCTGACCCCATGGGCATCCATGATCGCCGACTCGGTGGGCAGTTTATCGCCACGCTTGAGCTGACCGTCGCGGATCTGCTCGGACAACACCGTGACCAATTCCTGGGCAAGGCTGCGACGCTTGCGGGGAAGACGAGGGGCGGTGGCAGCGTTATCCATGATGATCCATTTTTCTCGGCGAACTTGAACACGCATCATAGCCCATGGCGGTTGTACGATCACTGCCCGGGCACGACTTTCATTGATATCCTGCGCGCAAAAAAATGCCCCGACACAGATCGAGGCATTTTTGAGGCTCACCCGAGGGTGAAAACCGGTTACTTCACGACTTTCAGGCTCGGCCGGCCGCTAGGGCGCGGTGGCTCGGAATCCGGTGGCGGCAGATCGTCGCCATCTTCTGCTTCGATCGTTTCGTCATCCTCGAAAGGCGACTCCAGATCGAACACCATGCCTTGGCCGTTCTCCCGGGCATAAATGCCGAGGATGGCGCCAGTCGGCACGTAAAGCGTATGCGGTACGCCGCCGAAACGCCCTTCAAAGCTCACGGCTTCGTTGTCCATGTGCAGGTGGCGCACGGCACTCGGCGATACGTTCAGCACAATTTGTCCATCACTGGCAAAACCCTCCGGTACCTGAACCGCAGGAAATTCGGAATTGACCAGCATGTGCGGGGTGCAATCGTTGTCCACAATCCACTCATAGAGCGCGCGGACCAAGTAGGGTCGACTGGAGTTCATCAGCGGCTCCTTAAGCCTTAGCGCATATCGCGTTCGACACCAGACAGACTCGCCTGGAAAGCCTCACGCGCAAACTGGCGCTCCATGTAATCAAGCAGCGGCTTGGCCGGCCGCGGCAGTTCAATACCGAGAATCGGCAAGCGCCAGAGTATCGGTAATAGGCAGCAATCCACCAAGCTTTGTTCCTCGCTGAGGAAAAAAGGTTTGTCGGCGAACAACGGCGAAACACCGGTCAGGCTCTCGCGCAATTCCTTACGCGCCTGCACTCGTGCCGGCTCTTTACTGCGTGTGTCCAGAATCAGATCCACCAGCCCACACCAGTCACGCTGGATCCGATGGATCAGCAGGCGGCTGTTGGCACGCGCCACCGGGTACACCGGCAGCAAAGGTGGATGCGGGTAACGCTCATCCAGGTATTCCATCACCACGGTTGACTCCCACAACGCCAGGTCACGATCGACCAGGGTGGGCAAGCTGCCGTAAGGGTTCACTTCGATCAGTTTCGGTGGGTGGCGACCTGCCTCCACAGTGATGATCTCGGCGCTGACACCCTTCTCTGCGAGCACGATGCGTACTCGGTGGGAATAGTGGTCGGCGGGGTCGGAGTAACAGGCCAACCGGTTGGTCACGCCCATGGCGGTCCTCCTCGCGTGTTGAAATTATCGAAAGCTCAAAAACGAGCGCGCCCAGAGAGCATCTCTATAACGCCTGGCACAACCAGATCGCTACGTGTTCAGAGATGCCGCTGGGCGCGCAAGATTAACAGCAATTGCTTACGGTTGGATCAATGCACATCCTTCCAGTATTCGCGTTTGAGCAGATAGGCGAATACGAAGAAGAAAGCCAGGTACAGCAACACATACGTACCGATGCGCTGATGCTGCAATTTGACCGGGTTGGCAGAGTAGGCCAGGAAGGTCACGAGGTTCTTGACCGTCCCGTCGAACTGCTCCTCAGTCTGGGAACCTGGAGTCTCTATCGTCAGTTGATCGCACGCTTCATGAGTCAAGGGCGTGCCGGTCAACGGATCGTATTGCTTCTTGCCGTCTTCAACGACCTGAATCTGCTTGCATCCTACCACTTGCTTGCCTTGCAGGCCGACCAGAACGTTAGGCATGCCGACGTTCGGGAACACGCGGTTGTTGACCTGGTAAGGACGCGCCGGGTCTTCATAAAAGGATTTCAGGTAGCCATACAGCCAATCGGTACCGCGCACGCGCGCCACCAGGGTCAGGTCAGGCGGTGCAGCACCGAACCAGGCCTTGGCATCCGCAGGCTTCATGCCGATGTTCATGTGGTCGCCGATCTTGGCACCGGTGAACACCAGCTTCTCCAGCATCGTTTCATGAGGAATGCCGAGGTCATCGGCGACACGCTCATAACGCTGGAACTTGGCGCTGTGACAGCCCATGCAGTAGTTGGCGAACGTCCGCGCGCCGTCTTGCAGGGCGGCTTTATCCGAGACGTCGATATCGACTTTTTCCAGTTCCGGGCCGCCGTGTTCGGCAGCGAAGGACAGTAGCGGCAAGGCCGCAAGCATCAATGCAACAAATAACTTTTTCATCAGCCAGTCACCCTTTCCGGAACCGGTTTGGTCTTCTCGAGCCGGGTATAGAACGGCATCAGAATGAAGTAGGCGAAGTACAGGAAGGTGCAGACCTGCGACAGCAACGTACGCTCAGGCGTCGGCGCCAATACGCCCAGCACACCCAGGATCACGAACGAAATGCAGAACACCCACAGCCAGATCTTGCTCAGCCAGCCCTTGTAGCGCATGGACTTGACCGGGCTGCGGTCGAGCCAAGGCAACACGAACAGCACCGCAATGGCCGCGCCCATGGCGATCACGCCCATGAGTTTGTCGGGGATTGCGCGCAAGATTGCGTAGAACGGCGTGAAGTACCAGACCGGGGCAATGTGCTCAGGTGTCTTGAAGGCGTTAGCCTGTTCGAAGTTAGGTTTCTCCAGGAAATAACCGCCCATCTCCGGGAAAAAGAACACGATCGAGCAGAACACGAACAGGAACACCACTACGCCGACAATGTCTTTGACGGTGTAGTAAGGGTGGAACGGAATGCCGTCCAGCGGGATGCCGTTTTCGTCCTTGTGCTTCTTGATGTCCACGCCATCAGGGTTGTTGGAACCCACTTCGTGCAGCGCCAGGATGTGCAGCACTACCAGGCCGAGAATCACGATCGGCAGGGCAACAACGTGCAGCGCAAAGAAGCGGTTCAAGGTAATACCAGAGATCAGGTAGTCACCGCGAATCCACTGGGTCAGGTCGTTGCCGATTACCGGGATCGCGCCGAACAACGAGATGATCACCTGGGCGCCCCAGTACGACATCTGGCCCCAGGGCAGCAGGTAGCCCATGAAGGCTTCGGCCATCAGCGCCAGGTAGATCAGCATGCCAAAGACCCACACCAACTCGCGCGGCTTCTGGTACGAACCGTAGAGCAGGCCACGGAACATGTGCATATACACGACGATAAAGAACGCCGACGCGCCCGTGGAGTGCAGCAGGCGCAGGATCGAGCCGTACTCGACGTCACGCATGATGTATTCGACGGAAGCAAACGCTTCCTCCGCCGACGGCGTGTAGCTCATCGTCAGCCATACGCCGGTGACGATCTGGTTGACCAGCACCAACAGGGCCAGGGAGCCGAAGAAGTAGAAGAAGTTGAAGTTTTTCGGCGCGTAATATTTGCTGAGATGGTCTTCCCACATTTTAGTGGCGGGGAAGCGCGCATCTACCCAATCCATGAACTTACTCATGACGCGTTCTCCTTATCGAGGCCAATGACAATGATGTCGTCAGATTCGTACTCGTGCGGAGGAACCGGCAAGTTCAAAGGCGCAGGCTGGGACTTGTAGACGC
This sequence comes from Pseudomonas sp. RA_5y_Pfl1_P24, assembly GCF_963970945.1. Lineage (NCBI taxonomy): Bacteria > Pseudomonadati > Pseudomonadota > Gammaproteobacteria > Pseudomonadales > Pseudomonadaceae > Pseudomonas > Pseudomonas sp. RA_5y_Pfl1_P24. Next base: position 282,882 of record NZ_CAXAOJ010000003.1, read on the forward strand.
GGCCGGCGAGGTCGTAGTGGGAACCGTGGCAGGGGCAGAAATAACCTCCGACCCAATCCTTGCCCAGGTCCACAGGAGCGACTTCCGGGCGGAAGGTCGGCGAGCACCCCAGGTGGGTGCACAGACCAACCACCAGCAGGATCTCTGGCTTGATCGAACGTGCTTCGTTCTTGGCGTAGGCGGGTTGGTCGGACTTCTCGGACTTCGGGTCAGACAACTGGCCCTCGATCTTCTTGAGATTCCCCAGGATTTCCTCTGTACGACGAACAATGAAAACCGGCTGGCCGCGCCATTCAGCAATCATCTGCTGGCCTGGCTCGATTTTGCTGATATTCACCTTCACCGGTGCACCTGCGGCTTTCGCCTTGGCACTGGGAAACCATGACCCCACGAACGGGACCGCAGCCCCCACCGCTCCTGCAGCACCCACCACGGATGTGGCTGCTACCAAGAAGCGACGCCGGCCTGCATTCACGCCGTCATTGCTCATTCAGTCCTCTCCCATCAGCTTTTTGGCCTGTTAAATCAGGCGTCTACTAAGTATTAAATCTGAACTTATAAAAATTTTGCCGAATGGTAATGAAAAGCCCCACGTATGACAAGGGAATTGCCCGGGGCTCCGCCTCCAGGCCTTGTAGTATAGGGGGTCTACGGATGTGGCAAGTTGTCACGGCGATTTTTATGCATAAATCGCAGGCAATAAAAAACGCCCAGCTCCGTGAGGAGGCTGGGCGCTTTGTGGAACGTAAAGCGAATTAACGCTTCGAGTACTGCGGACGCTTACGCGCTTTACGCAGACCGACTTTCTTACGTTCAACTTCACGGGCATCACGAGTCACGAAGCCAGCTTTGCGCAGAGCGCCACGCAGGGTTTCGTCGTACTGCATCAGAGCGCGAGTGATACCGTGGCGGATTGCGCCAGCTTGACCACTTACACCGCCACCGATAACGGTGACGTAGATGTCGAACTTTTCAACGGTCTCGGTCAGTTCCAGCGGCTGACGAACTACCATGCGGGCAGTTTCGCGACCGAAGAAGTTTTCCAGAGTGCGGTTGTTGATCGAGATGTTACCAGTGCCCGGACGCAGGAAAACGCGTGCGGTTGCGGTTTTGCGACGGCCAGTGCCGTAATTTTGAGTCGCCGACATAATGAACTATTCCGTTAAAACTTCAGTTCTTGGGGCTGCTGAGCAGCATGAGGGTGTACAGCGCCCGCATAGACTTTCAGCTTGCGAAACATATCGCGACCCAGTGGGCCCTTCGGCAGCATGCCTTTGACCGCGATTTCGATCGGGGCTTCAGGCTTCTTGGAAATCAGACCTTCGAAGTTCGAAGACTTGATACCGCCTGGGAAACCGGAGTGACGGTAGTACATTTTGTCTTGCGCTTTGTTGCCGGTAACACGTACCTGCTCAGCGTTGATGATCACGATGTAGTCACCGGTGTCAACGTGAGGGGTGTACTCAGGCTTGTGCTTGCCACGCAGACGGCTGGCGACTTCAGTGGCCAGACGACCCAGGGTCTGACCAGCGGCGTCGACGACAAACCAGTCGCGCTGAACTGTTTCCGGTTTTGCAGTAAAAGTTGTCATTCTTTAATAGCCTCAGGGGCCGCCCTGTAAATTAGACGGCGGATCTTACTGAATAGTGCGTACTTTGACAAGTCAAAGGCAGCCGGATACAGACGCTATCGGGGGCTCGGGTCGGCGCGTCCGTTCAACGGCAAGATTCTTCGGCAGACGGCGCATCACTTCCACTGCAGAAAGAGGTGGGCAATTATGCAGATTGCGAAAAAAAATTCAACCTGCTTTTATGATTGTTTTCCCTGAAGGAGTACCCGATGGATTATCGACAGCTGGGCCGTACGGATCTGAATGTGAGCGCGATAGCCTTGGGCACCATGACCTGGGGCGAGCAGAACAGCGAGGCAGAGGCCTTCGCACAGATCGAGCGAGCCAAGGCCGCGGGGATAAACTTCCTCGACACGGCCGAAATGTACCCGGTGCCGCCCAAGGCCGACACCTATGCCACCACCGAGCGTTATATCGGTAATTACTTCAAAAGCCGTGGCGACCGCGCCGACTGGATCCTTGCCAGCAAGATCGCCGGCCCCGGCAACACCATTGATTACATCCGCGACGGCCACCTGCGCCACAACCGCAAGCACATCGTTGAAGCCCTGGATGCCAGCCTCAAGCGCCTGCAGACCGACTGGATCGACCTTTACCAACTGCACTGGCCGGAGCGCAGCACCAACTTCTTCGGCCAACTGAGCTACAAGCACAAGGACGAAGACGACCTCACCCCGCTGGAGGAAACCCTCGAAGCGCTGGACGAGCAAGTGAAAGCCGGCAAGATCCGCCACATCGGCCTGTCCAATGAAACGCCGTGGGGCACCATGAAATTCCTCGCCCTGGCCGAAGCCCGTGGCTGGAGCCGCGCGGTGTCGATCCAGAACCCGTACAACCTGCTCAACCGCAGTTTTGAGGTGGGTTTGGCGGAAGTCGCGATTCGTGAGCAGTGCGGTTTGCTGGCGTATTCGCCACTGGCGTTCGGCATGCTCAGCGGCAAGTACGAGAACGGCGCGCGCCCTGCAAAAGCACGACTGACGGAATACAGCCGCTTCAGCCGCTACTTCAACCCGCAGTCGGAAGCGGCGTGCAGTCGTTATGTGGCGCTGGCTCGGGAGCATGGTCTGGACCCGGCACAGATGGCCTTGGCGTTTGTCACGCAGCAGCCGTTTGTGACCAGCAACATCATCGGGGCGACAAGCCTGGAGCAGTTGGACAGCAACATTGCCAGTGCTGATCTGAAGCTCACGAAGGAGGTGCTGGAAGGGATTGAGGCGATTCAGAAGGATCACCCAAATCCTGCTCCCTGATTGACCGGTAGACCGCTATCGCAGGCAAGCCAGCCCCCACATTTGACCGAGTACATCCATTTGTAATGCGGTTGAATGTGGGAGCGGGCTTGCTCGCGAAGAGGTCCTAAGCATCGCTACAAAACCATCAAAGCGCCCGCGCAATAATTTCCTTCATGATCTCATTGGTCCCCGCATAAATCCGCTGCACCCGCGCATCCGCCCAGGCCCGGGTGATCGGGTATTCCCACATGAAGCCGTAGCCGCCGTGCAGCTGCACGCACTCGTCGAGCACCTTGCACTGTAAGTCCGTGGCCCAATACTTGGCCATCGCTGCCGTAGGCACATCCAGCTTGCCTTCCAGGTGCAACGCCATGCACTTGTCCACAAACACGCGGCCGATCTGAATCTCGGTGGCCATCTCCGCCAGCTTGAAGCGGGTGTTCTGGAAGTCCGCAATCGCCTTGCCGAACGCCTTGCGCTCGCGGGTGTATTCCAGGGTCCACGCCAACGCCGCCTCGGCCGACGACAGCGCGCCGATCGCCACCGTCAATCGCTCCTGAGGCAACTCCTGCATCAAGTACGCGAAGCCCATGCCCGCCTGGCCCAACAGGTTTTCCTTGGACACACGCACGTCCTGGAAGAACAGCTCCGATGTGTCCTGGGCCTTCATGCCTACCTTCTCCAGGCGCTTGCCCTTGGCGAACCCCGGCGTGTCGGCTTCCACCAGAAACAGACTGATGCCTTTGGCGCCGGCCTTGGGGTCGGTCTTGGCGACGACTATTACCAGCTCGGCCAGATAGCCGTTGGTGATGAAGGTCTTGGAACCATTGATCACATACTCATCGCCCTCCAGCACCGCCGTGGTCTTGACCCCTTGCAGGTCGGAACCCGCCCCCGGTTCAGTCATGGCAATAGCCGTGACCCTCTCGCCGGAGATCAACTTGGGCAGGTATTTGTGCTTCAGCGCCTCACTGCCGTAATGCAGGATGTAAGGCGCCACAATATCCGAGTGCAGGGAAAAACCGATGCCAGTGAGGCCCAGCCGGCTGATCTCCTCGATCACCACCGCGCTGTACAAAAAGTCCGCGCCCAGCCCGCCGTATTCCTCCGGCAGATGAGAACACAGCATCCCCGCCTCCCCCGCTTTGCTCCACAAATTTCGGTCGATGTAGCCCTGTTTCTCCCATTGCCCATGGAACGGCGCGGCGTCTTTTTCAAGGAAGGTACGCACGCTTTCGCGGAAGAGTTCGTGTTCCGGGCTGAATAAGGTTCTGGGAATCATGGGTCACCTGCATGGATTGTCGGACAAAGACGAACCCACAGAGACTATGCCGCGAAGGCATCACGGGACACTGGACACATGCGACAAAAAATAAGACGATCCAGCCGTCTGGTGACCACTTTCCCCTATAAGAATAAATGAAATTATGTCTAACCAAATCTCCACGCCGTTGCGGCGCATCAGCATTTTGGCCATTGATCGGGTATTCGCTTCAACCCTCATGCAAGCCAAGGATTTTTTCCACCTCGCCAGCCTGCGTTACGGCAAGCAACTGGGCCAGGGCCTGACCCCTGCGTTCGAGACAAGGCTGGTCAGCCCCGACGGGCACTCGGTGCGCAGCTTCAGTGATGTGATCATGCCGGTGGACGGCGGCCTGGAAGACGCCGACATCATCGTATTACCGGCCTTCTGGGATGACTTCGACGCCTTGTGCGCGCGCTACCCTCAAGTGCTGCCGTGGCTGCGCGAGCAACATGCCCGCGGTGCGGTGTTGTGCGGCGAAGCCACCGGGGTGTTCTGGCTGGCGGAAGCCGGCCTGCTCGACGGCAAGGAGGCGACCACCTACTGGCGTTTCTTCAACGCCTTCAGCGAGCGCTTCCCCAAGGTCCAGCTCAACCAGGACAAGCACCTCACCGACGCCGACAACCTGTATTGCGCTGGCGGCACCACCTCGGCGTGCGACCTCTACATCTACTTGATCGAGCGTTTCTGCGGCGCCAACATCGCCCAGGCCGTGGCCCGCGACATCCTCTACGAAGTGCAGCGCAGCTATGCACCTGGACGCATTGGGTTTGGCGGGCAGAAGCTGCACCAGGACGTGATCATCCTGCAGATCCAGCATTGGCTCGAAGAGCATTTCGCAGACAAATTTCGCTTCGAAGATGTGGCACGGGAACACGGCATGAGCATCCGCAATTTCATGCGCCGCTTCCAGACCGCCACGGGTGACAAGCCGCTGCATTACCTGCAGCGGCTGCGAATTGAGACGGCGAAGGGACTGCTCTCGGGCAGCCGCAAGAGCATCAAGACCATCAGTTATGAGGTGGGTTATGACGATGCGAGTTTCTTTGCGCGGCTGTTCAGGCAGCACACCGAACTGTCGCCGAACCAGTATCGCCAGCAGTTCCAGCAGGCTGCCTAAGTTAGGTTGAACGCGGTAAAAATGTGGACGCGGGCTTGCTCGCGGCCACATTTGATTTACATCATTCTTAAGGTTTGTGACCGCGCGACAGGAACTCGTGGGACTGCATTTCCAACAAGCGGCTCAGCGTGCGCTGGAACTCAAAGTTCAAACGACCGCCGGTATACAGGTCCTTCAGCTCGACTTCCGCCGAAATGATCAGCTTGACGTTACGGTCGTAGAACTCGTCGACCATATTGATAAACCGTCGCGCGATGTCGTCGGTGGTCACGCTCATCTGCTCCACGCCGCTCAAAATCACCGCGTGAAAGATCTTGCCCAGTTCGATGTAGTCGTTCTGGCTACGCGGGCCGTCGCACAGTTGGCGGAACTCGAACCAGGCCACATCATCGCAGGTACGCAATGCGATGATTTCGCGGTTCTCGATCATCAGCTTGTCGTTTTCCACCGCCTGGGTGCATTCCGGCGTCAGCGCACGGAAGCTTTTTTTCAAGCTTTCATGGGCCGCTTCGTTCAGCGGGAAGTGAAACAGCTCCGCTTGCTCCAGGTGGCGCAGGCGGTAGTCGACGCCGCTGTCGACGTTGACGATCTCGGTGTTCTGCTTGATCAGCGCGATGGCCGGCAGGAAGCGTGCGCGTTGCAGGCCGTCCTTGTACAAACCGTCAGGCACGATGTTCGAGGTGGCGACCAGCGTCACGCCGTTCTTGAACAGTTCTTCCATCAGCGTGCCAAGGATCATGGCGTCGGTGATGTCGGAGACGAAAAATTCATCGAAGCAAATCACCCGCGCCTCATCAGAAAAGCGCTTGGCGATGATGGTCAGCGGGTTTTTCTCGCCCGGCAGGGTCTTCATCTCTTCGTGCACACGCTTCATGAAGCGGTGGAAGTGCGTCCGCACCTTTTCCTTGAACGGCAGTGCTTCGAAGAACGTATCGACCAGGTAGGTCTTGCCACGGCCCACGCCGCCCCAGAAATACAGGCCCTTGACCGGCGTGTGGTCTTTTTTGCCAAACAGCTTGCTGAACATACCTGGCTTGCTTTGCGAGGCCGCGACCAGGTCGTCGTACAGGCGCTGCAAATGACGCACTGCCGTTTCCTGGGCCGCGTCATGGAAGAACTCAGGGCGTCTCAAATCAGCTTGATATCGTTCTAGGGGCGTCATAATTTCGTTAGCAAGGCAACAAAAACGGGCGGTCACTGTAACGACGGCCCTGGATAATGGCAATCAACCCTTGGTCGGGTTAATCCTCGAGGGGGGTCAACGCGACGCGCAGCGCGGCGATGGCGGCATCGCGGGACGCTTCGTCGGCGAACTCGGCGCTGTCCGCTACCGCGCTACCGTCCAGCCATACGCTGAAGCTCAGGGCCTCAGGGCGCACATCCAGCGCGTCACCGTTTTGCAGTTGCTTGGTCACGGCACCGGCGGCCTTACCGTCGGCGAAATGACGCGACAGCAATAATTGCTCGCCATCGGCGGCCAACAGGCGGAAGCGGAAGCTGCCGTCGTCTTCGCGAAAGCTCACAAAGCGCGCGGCTTTTGCGGCTTTCTTCTTCGCAGCGACCGGCGCCGCAGCTTGCTCGACAAACGAACGCAGGCCAACCGCTTCACGCAGCTCGGCGAGGAACGGCGCCGCCACGGCACGGGCTTTTTTGGCGCCGACCAGCAGCAGGTCTTCCATATCCGATGGGCGCGACATCAGCGCGTGGTAGCGCTCGCGCGCTTCGCCCAACTGCCCATCCAGCAGCTGGAACAGACGGCTTTTCGCCTCACCCCAGCCCAGGCCTTGTTGCAGCTCGGCGCGGAATTCTTCTTCCTGGGCCTTACTGGCAAAGGCCTGGTACAAGGTGAACAGGTGCGAGTTGTCCGGGTCCTTGGCTTCGCCTGGCGCGCGGGAGTCGGTGACGATCCGCGAGATGGCGTCCTTCATGTCCTTGGCGCTGGTGAACAACGGAATGGTGTTGTCGTAGCTTTTCGACATCTTGCGGCCGTCCAGGCCCGGCAAGGTGGCGACGCTTTCTTCGATCAACGCCTCAGGCATGGTGAAGAATTCTTTGCCGTTGCCAAACAGGTGGTTGAAGCGCTGGCCGATGTCGCGGGCCATTTCCACGTGCTGGATCTGGTCACGGCCGACCGGCACTTTGTGCGCATTGAACATCAGGATGTCCGCCGCCATCAGCACAGGGTAGCTGTACAGGCCCATGGTGATGCCCGCGTCCGGGTCTTCACCGGTTTCTATGTTTTTGTCCACCGAGGCCTTGTAGGCGTGGGCGCGGTTGAGCAGGCCCTTGGCGGCCACGCAGGTCAGCAGCCACGTCAGCTCGGGGATTTGCGGGATGTCCGACTGGCGATAGAACGTCACCCGGTTTACATCCAGGCCACCGGCCAGCCAGGTCGCGGCGATTTCCATACGCGAACGCTGGATGCGCTGCGGGTCATCGCATTTGATCAGGGCGTGGTAGTCGGCCAGGAAGTAGAAGGAGTCGGCATTGGCGTCCTGGCTGGCAAGGATCGCCGGGCGGATCGCACCGGCGTAGTTGCCCAGGTGCGGCGTGCCGGTGGTGGTGATGCCGGTGAGGATACGGGTACGAGTCGTCATGGGTAATCGCTTATCAGACTGCTATCAATTCGAGAGGCGCGGCAGGACCAGATCCTTGAGATCGGTGAGCTTGCCATGAAAAAAGTGTCCGCATTCTGCCACTTTCAGCAGCTCATGGGGGCGTTTCAAGGCGGCGGACCAGTCGTAGACGAGTTGTGGGTCGACCACTTCATCGGTTTCAGGCTGGATCAGTGTCAATGGGCACCCCTGGGGCAGCAGGTCGTTATCGCTCAAGCGCATCACCGCAGCGGCCACCATGAACAGATGTGACAGTTTTTCGCCCTTGGCTTCCAGGCGGCCGCCGAGGCTGGCAGCGACGTAGCCACCGAAGGAAAAACCGAGCAAGGTGATCGGCAGCTCGGGGTGTTTTTCCCGCAGCCAAGCGGCGGCCGCTTCGGCATCGTCCACTTCACCGGTGCTCATGTCGTGGGTGCCGGCACTTGCGCCGACACCACGGTAATTGAAACGCAAAGTAATCAATCCAGCATCGCGGGCAGTGCGCTGCAGGGTCGACACAACTTTATTAAGCATGGTCCCACCCTGCACCGGGTTAGGGTGGCAGATCAACGCCAGGCCACGCGGCTCGGGGTGATCCAGATACAGGGCTTCCAATTGGCCTACCGGGCCATCGATCAAAACGGGGGTTTCACGCATGAGCAAGAGATGAACTCCGTGACCTCTCAATGGGTCGACTCGTCTAGCTAAAAGTCTGTGCTTGGCATCATTGCGAGCTTAATCGCGGTATACAGCGCAGGTTTGAGCCGTTAACGTAAAGCAAAGCCGTTTATAGAGGAAGGACTCGTGGAACACTCGCTCTTAGTTTGGTTGTTGCCGACTCTTGCCCTGGTTGCCGGTGTCGCCATTGGATTCCTGGTTGCTCGCCTGTTGCCGAATGCCGCGCCTAACCGCACGCAGCGTCAGCTGGATGACATTCAGGAACGTTTTGACAGTTATCAGAATGAGGTGGTTACCCACTTCAACAGCACCGCGACCCTGGTCAAGAAGCTCACCCAGAGCTACCAGGATGTACAGGACCACCTCGCCGATGGTGCCAACCGCCTGGCCCTCGATGACATTACCCGTCAGCGTCTGCTGGCCGCGTTGCATTCCGATGCACCTCAAGCGCCGCGGGAGCGCCTGACCCCGCCGCGGGAAAACCAGGAGCCTCCACGGGACTACGCGCCAAAAACGCCGAACGCCCCTGGCATGCTGGATGAGCATTACGGCTTGAAGAAGTAACTCGTCTTCAAGCAACAAAAAGCCCGGCTGATCGATGATCAGCCGGGCTTTTTTGTGAGTCTCACAAACAACATCAATCAAATGTGCGGGCTTGCTCGCGACAGCGGTGGGTCAGTCAGCACATCGGTAACGGATAGACCGTATTCGCGAGCAAGCCGACTCCCACATTGACCGAGTTTGACCTTACGCCAATGGTTGTTCTTGCAACCGCCCACCCTCAATCCGCACATGCCGCCCATGGAAACGCTTGAGGCTGCTGCGATGCCCCACACTGACAATGCTCAGCCCCGGCAGCTCATCAATCAACGCTTGATACAGCGTTGCCTCATCCTCTTCATCCATAGCCGACGTCGCCTCATCCATGTACAGCCATTGCGGCGCATACAACAACGCACGGGCGAAGGCCAGGCGCTGCTGCTCGCCCGGTGAGAGCATGCGCTGCCAGTGGTTGGCGTCGTCCAGACGAGCAACCAGATGGGGTAGACGGCACGTCTCGAGGGCCTGTGCATAACGTTCTGCCGGGTAGACGCTGTCGTCCTGTGGATAACTCAACACCGCCTTCAGCGTGCCAATCGGCAAGTACGGTTTTTGCGGTAGGAACAGATAGCGCTCGGCCGGCAGGCGAATATTACCGTGGCCGTTGGGCCACAGGTTGCCCATGGCCCGCAGCAAGGTCGACTTGCCGCTGCCGGAACGACCGCTGAGCATCAAGCGCTCACCCTCGGCGACGGTCAGGTCGGCGCCCTGCAGCAAATGACGGCCGTCGGCGAGGTCCAGGCTCAGGTCCTTGACCTGCAAATCCCCGCCTTGATGTTGCAAGCCAATGCCCATGGTGCGGTTTTGGTTGTCTTGCATGGCCTGGCCGAAACTCAGCAGACGATCACAGGTGGCGCGCCAACTGGCCAGCATCGTATAGGCGTCGACAAACCAACTGAGGCTGCCCTGCACACTGCCAAACGCCTGGGCCACCTGCATCAGTACGCCCAGTTCGATTTTGCCGGAAAAATAACGCGGCGCCGCGACCACAAAAGGAAAGATGATCGCGATCTGGGAGTAACCACTGGTAAAGAAATTCAGGCGCTTCTTGAGCTGCATGATGCTCCAGAAATTGCTCCACACCCGCCCGAAACGCGCACTCAATTGCTGGTGTTCGTTGCGTTCGCCATTGATCAGCGCGATGCTTTCCGCGTTTTCGCGCACCCGCACCAGGCTGAAACGCAAGTCGGCCTCGAACCGTTGTTGACGGTTGCTCAGGCCGATGAGTTTTCGACCAATCAAGTGGGTCAACCAACTGCCGACCACCGCGTAAACCAGCGCCGCCCAGAACATGTAGCCGGGAATGGTGATGCCCCACACGTCGATACTGCCGGACACGCCCCACAGAATCACCGAGAACGACACCAGGCTCACCAGGTTGCTGATAAAACCCAGCCCCAGGTTGAGGGTGCTGCTGGTAAAGGCGTTGAGGTCTTCGGAGATACGCTGGTCGGGGTTATCGGTGTAGCCGCCGTATTCCAGGTGGTAGTAATTCTTGTGGCTCAGCCATTGGGCAAAGTAGGTTTCCGTCAGCCAGCGGCGCCAGCGGATGGTGAGCATCTGTTGCAAATAGGAGGTGAACACACCGGTCACGATTGCTACCACCGCAATCACGCTGAAGTACATCAGCAGATGGGTGAAGGCGTCGTAGTCCTTGTGCTCCAGGGCGTTATAGAAATCGCGGTTCCAGCTGTTGAACCATACCGACACGGCGACGCTGAACAGCGAAAGCCCCAGCACCACCAACAGCAGCAGCCAGGCTTTGCCCTTCTCTTCGCTGCGCCAATAAGGCGTGATCAGCCCCCACACCCGCCGTAAAAATTGCCCACGCACCGCGTCGTTGACCGCGGAGTACTCAGCGTTCTGATTCATCGTTCAGGCTCGGTAGGGATAAGGTCACAGGCGTATGAACCGATCATAAGTGATCGGTTCAGGGCTCTGTGCGGCCTGAAGCAGACTGTTCAGCTTAGGTTCAGCGACGTACCGGGCGCTTCTGCAACTTACGCTGCAAGGTGCGGCGATGCATGCCCAGGGCACGGGCAGTGGCGGATATATTGCCTTCGTGCTCGGTCAGCACGCGCTGGATGTGCTCCCACTGCAAGCGGTCCACCGACATCGGATTTTCCGGCACCAGCGTGTCGAGGTCAGCGTGCTCGGACAGCAAGGCGGCCAGTACGTCGTCGGCGTCTGCCGGCTTGCACAGGTAGTTGCACGCGCCGCGCTTGATGGCCTCGACGGCAGTTGCAATGCTGGAGTAACCGGTGAGGATCACCACACGCATTTCCGGGTCGAGCTCCAGCAGCTTGGGCAACAGCACCAGGCCGGAGTCACCGTCCATTTTCAGGTCGAGCGCAGCGTAGTCCGGCAGGTCGGCCTGGGCGATGATCAGGCCCTCTTCGGCGGAACCTGCGGTGCTGACGCGGAAACCACGACGGCTCATGGCGCGCGCCATCACGCGGGTAAAGGTGGCGTCGTCATCTACCAGCAACAGGTGCGGCAGTTCTTCACCTTCGACTTGGATCTCGTCACTCATCGATATCTCCTCGTGCGACACGGGGCAGGCGCAGCTCGGTGAGCGTACCGCCTTCCTCATGACTATAGAGTTTCACTGAGCCGCCCGCGCGGGTCACGCTGGCCTTGCTCAAAAACAGGCCGAGGCCGAAGCCTTTGCCCTTGGTGGTAAAGAACGGTTTACCGATCTGCTCGGCAATCGCCAGCGGCACACCTGCACCGTGGTCACGAATACTGATGGTCACGTTCTCGGCATCCCAATCCAACTGTACGCCCAGGCCTTCGGGGCAGGCGTCGGCGGCGTTGTTCAGCAGGTTGAGCAATGCCTGGGTCAAATCCGGTGGCGGCGCCATGCGCGGCACGCTGCCCTGCCCCAGCAGATGAAAACGGTAACTGGCTTCGGGGCGCATCAGGTGCCAGCGGTTCAGCGCTTCGTCGAGCCACTGGGTCACATCCTGCATCTCCACCGCCAGGCGGCGATTGGCTTCGGCGGCCCGCACCAGTTGCTGCAAGGTCTGCTTGCACTGCTTGACCTGCTCCTGCAACACGCTCAAGTCATCTTGCAGGGCCGGGTCGTGATGGTCTTGGGTCATTTCCTTGAGCAGCACGCTCATGGTGGCCAACGGCGTACCCAATTCATGGGCGGCGCCGGCGGCTTGGGTGGCGACGGCCAGCAGTTGTTGGTCGCGCAGGCCCTCTTCACGGCGAATGGCGCGCAGTTCTTCCTGGCGACGCAGTTCTTCGGCCATGCGTGCGGCGAAGAAGGTGATGACCGCAGCAGACAGGGCAAAACTCAGCCACATCCCGTAGATCTGCAGATTTTCGCGGGCGATAGGAAAAGTTTGCAGCGGGTAGAACTGCGCCAGCAGCAACGTATACAGGGTCAGCGCGATGCCCGACAGCACCACCGAGTAGCGCCACGGCAAGGTCACGGCGGCAATGGTCAGTGGCACCAGGTAATAAGACACAAACGGGTTGGTGGAACCACCGGAGAAATACAGCAACACACTGTGGATAAACAGATCGCAGGCCAGTTGCAGCGCGTATTCCAGCTCGGTGACCGGCCAGGTGGTACGCAAGCGGATCGCGGTAAACACACAAAGGACGATGGAAAACCCGAGGGTTACGCCCAGTTGCAGCCAGGGCAGTGGCAGCAGGTCAAACCAATAGGCAAGCCCCACGGAGCCGGCTTGTGCGGCCAGTACCAGGGTACGTATGAACGTCAGGCGCCAGAGGTTCTGGCGGGTGGCGGAAGTCAGTTTTACGGCGGCGAGCATGAGCTCTCCCGGTGAGCGCTGCAGGCGGATCGGCAGGAGTATAAACGAAGCAGCGCCTTGGGCATTGGGTGTGTGGCTCTTTGACGCAGTGGGCGCCGCCGCTTGAAGCTTGCAGCTTTTTTTTCTAATTCCTAAACCCGAAGAACCCAACGCCATCGTCTACAGTCTTACCGAACACGAACATCCCAAGGAGCTTTCATGTCTCGTTTCACTCGCAGTGCAGCCGTTATCACGCTCAGCGTCAGCGCCCTGGCCAGCCTTCCGGCCCTGGCTGGCGATGAGCTGCATTACAACCAGATCTCCCTGCGCGCCGAGGCCAGCCAGGAAGTGGCCCGCGACAAGATGATCGTCACCCTGTACACAGAATCCCAGAACAGCGACCCGGCCAAACTCGCCGCCGAAATCACTGAAACGATGAACAAGGCCCTCGGCCAGGCCAGCGAAGTCAAAGCCGTGACCCTGCGCCAAGGCAGCCGTAACAGCTACCCGATCTACGACAACAAGAACCAGAAGATCACCGGCTGGCGTGAGCGTGCCGAACTGCGCCTGGAAAGCGCGGACTTCCCGGCGCTGTCCAAGCTCACCGGCGAACTGCTGACCACCCTGAAAATGGACAGCATGGACTTCGCCATCGCCGACGCCACGCGCAAGTCCAGTGAAGATGCACTGCTCAAGGATGCGGTTGCCGCCTTCAAGGCTCGCGCGCAACTGGCCACCGATGCATTGGGCGGCAAGGGCTACAAGATCGTCAACTTGAACTTCAACACCAACGGCTACCCAACGCCTTATGCCCGTGGCGGCATGATGATGAAGGCAGCGATGGCCGATTCGGCACCGACACCGGAGGTCGAAGCCGGCACCAGCCAAGTCACCATGAGTGCCGATGGCGTGATCGAAGTGCAGATGCAGTGACCCCTACCTGACAAACCTGAACGGCGTTACCCTCGGTGACGCCATTTTCGTTTGGGCAGCTTATGTATGCCTGCCACTTCAGGGGTCTCCATGGAAAGAATCGCCTTAAAGCCGCTCCTCCTCGCCGCAGGCCTGCTGGCCTTTATGCCGTTGGCCCAGGCGGCCAGCACCCTGGTCTACTGCTCCGAAGCCAGCCCCGCCGGTTTCGATCCCAGCCAGTACACCAGCGGCACCGATTTTGATGCATCTGCCGAAACCGTGTTCAACCGCCTGACCCAGTTCAAGCGCGGTGGCACCGAAGTCGAACCTGGCCTGGCGACAAGTTGGGATGTTTCCAAGGACGGCCTGACGTATACCTTCCACCTGCGCGATGGCGTCAAGTTCCACACCACGGATTTCTTCACGCCTACCCGCGACTTCAACGCGGATGACGTGCTGTTCACCTTCAATCGCCTGCTGGATGCCGAAAGCCCGTTCCGCAAGGCCTACCCTTCCGAGTCGCCTTACTTCACCGACATGGGCTTGAACACCACGATCAAGAGCGTCGACAAACTCGACGAACACACCGTGCGCTTCAACCTGAACAACGTCGATGCGTCGTTCGTGCAGAACCTGGCCATGAGCTTCGCTTCAGTGCAATCCGCCGAGTACGCCGCGCAACTGCTCAAACAAGGCACAGCCTCCGACATCAACCAGAAGCCGGTGGGCACTGGGCCGTTTGTGTTCAAGCGCTACCAGAAGGATTCGCAGATCCGCTACGTGGCCAACAAACAGTATTGGAAGCCCGAGGATGTGAAACTCGACAACCTCGTGTTCGCCATTACCCCGGATGCCGCGTCACGCCTGCAAAAGCTCAAGGCCGGCGAATGTCAGGTCAGCGGCTATCCACGCCCCGCCGACATCGAAGTGATGAAGCAGGACCCGAACGTGCGCGTGCTGCAGCAAGCCGGTTTCAACTTGGGCTTTTTGGCCTACAACGTGACCCATCCGCCGCTTGACCAGCTCAAGGTGCGCCAGGCCCTGGACATGGCGATCGACAAGCCCGCGATTATCAAAGCCGTGTACCAGAGCGCCGGGCAATTGGCGCAGAATGCACTCCCACCTGCACAGTGGTCTTATGACCCCGCGATCAAGGACGCGCCCTACGACCCGACCCAGGCCAAAGCGCTACTAAAAGAAGCAGGGGTTGCACCAGGTACCACCATCAACCTGTGGGCAATGACCGTCCAGCGCGCGTCCAATCCGAATGCGCGCATGTCGGCCCAAATGATTCAACAGGATTGGGCAAAAATTGGCATCAAGGCCAACATCGTCAGCTATGAATGGGGCGAATACATCAAGCGCGCCAAAAACGGCGAGCACGACGCGATGATTTATGGCTGGACTGGCGACAATGGCGACCCGGATAACTGGCTTGGCGTGCTCTACAGTTGTGCCGCGGTCAAGGGCAGCAACTACGCTAAATGGTGTAACCCGGCGTACGACAAACTCGTTCAACAAGCCAAGATCAGCAATGACCGCGAGCAGCGCATCAAGTGGTATCAACAGGCACAGAAAATCCTTAAGGAACAAGTACCTATAACACCTATCGCAAACTCGACGGTTTTCCAACCCATGCGCAAGGAAGTCAAAGACTTCAAGATCAGCCCCTTCGGGTTGACGCCGTTCTATGGCGTGAGTCTAGATAAGTAACAGCAACGCCCCAACCGAGTGCGCCAGACGCCTCGGTTGGTCTTTTTTAGTGCGCTGCTTGCACCGAAAAAACCCTCGAAATATGCGCAAATATGTACAAACTTTCATAATTGCGACATTCCTGTACGTTCGTACCACTCTTTCACCCTCGGAACGGTTCAGCATCTTGCAATGGGTATGGCGCCTGCATAAGTATCCGCAGGCCGGCTCACGAGGTCGCCCTCACCATCAAAAATGACAACAAATCATGAGGCCAACATGCTTAGAAACGCAGTCATTCCGTTAATTGTTAGCGCTGGCCTAATGGCCGCGGCACCTTTCGCCCAAGCGGCGACTAACCTGGTGTTCTGCTCCGAAGGGAGCCCGGCCGGTTTTGATCCAGGCCAGTACACCACCGGAACAGACTTCGATGCCTCGGCCGAAACCATGTTCAACCGCCTGACCCAGTTCGAACGTGGCGGCACCGCTGTGATTCCTGGGCTGGCCACCAGCTGGGAAGTGTCCTCGGATGGCTTGACCTACACCTTTCACCTGCGTGATGGCGTCAAGTTCCACACCACCTCGTACTTCAAGCCGACCCGTACCTTCAATGCCGATGACGTGCTGTTCACGTTCAACCGCATGATCAACAAGGACGATCCGTTCCGCAAAGCCTACCCCACTGAGTTCCCGTACTTCACGGACATGGGGATGGACACCAACATCAAGAACATCGAGAAAGTCGATGAGCACACCGTCAAGTTCACCCTTGGCACTGTGGACGCCGCGTTCATCCAGAACCTGGCAATGAGCTTCGCCTCGATCCAGTCGGCTGAATACGCCGCTCAACTGCTCAAGGAAGGCAAGCCTGCGGACATCAACCAGAAGCCAATCGGCACTGGCCCGTTCGTGTTCAAGAGCTACCAGAAAGACTCGAACATTCGTTACACCGGCAACAAGGACTACTGGAAACCTGAAGACGTGAAGATCGACAACCTGATCTTCGCCATCACCACCGACCCGTCGGTGCGTATCCAGAAACTCAAGAAAAACGAATGCCAGATCACCTTGTTCCCACGCCCGGCCGACCTCAAGGCGCTGGGTGAAGACAAGGACTTGAAACTGCCGCACCAGGCCGGTTTCAACCTGGGTTACATCGCCTACAACGTTATGGACAAGGTCAAGGGCAGCGACCAGCCAAACCCGCTGGCCGACCTGCGCGTGCGCCAGGCGCTAGACATGTCGGTGAACAAGCAGCAGATCATCGACTCCGTGTACCAGGGCGCTGGCCAACTGGCCGTGAACGCCATGCCACCGACCCAATGGTCGTATGACACCACCATCAAGGACGCCAAGTTCGACCCTGAGAAAGCCAAGGCGCTGCTCAAGGAAGCCGGCGTCAAGGAAGGTACCGAAATCGTTCTGTGGGCCATGCCGGTTCAGCGTCCGTACAACCCGAACGCCAAGCTGATGGCTGAAATGCTGCAAAACGACTGGAAGAAGATCGGTCTCAACGTAAAAATTACCAGCTACGAGTGGGGCGAGTACATCAAGCGCTCCAAAGGTGGCGAGAACCAGGCCATGATCATTGGCTGGAGCGGTGACAATGGTGATCCAGACAACTGGCTGAACGTGCTGTTCGGCTGCGACTCGCTGTCGGGTAACAACTTCTCCAAATGGTGCGACAAGAAATTCGACGGCATCGTGAAAGAAGCCAAGGCTACGTCGGATGTCGCCAAACGCACCGAGCTGTACAAGCAGGCGCAACATATCCTCAAAGATGCTGTCCCGATGACACCTATCGCGCACTCGACGGTGTATCAACCCATGCGCAACACCGTGCAGGACTTCAAGATCAGCCCGTTTGGCTTGAACTCCTTCTACGGCGTGAGCGTCAGCGGCAAGTAAGGACCAATAACGGCGACGTTGCATAACGTCGCCGTTATTGCATCCGCCTGACCCGTAGGAAACAGACCACGCTTGCAATCGTTGCTTCCTACAGCAGCGAACTGCGATGCGCGACTCCGTTACCTACAAGGTCAATCCGATTTGGTGCATTTACTGCCAGGTCCGCGACCCATAACGTCGTAGGACAGCAGAGGCACCAACCTCGGAAGGGTACTTGCTGCGTGTGGGATCAGTGATGTCCCCCTGGCCGAACGCCAAGGTGATTGCTCGCTGATGACAACTACAAACAAGGATCGGGATCGTCATGCGCCATACCACCGTTCTATCCGCAATTTTTGGCACCAGCCTGCTGGCTGTGGCCACGATGGGCCAAGCCGCCGAAAAGAAGAGCCTGGTGTTCTGCTCGGAAGGCAGCCCAGCAGGTTTTGACACCGCGCAATACACCACCGCCACCGATAACGATGCGGCCGAGCCGCTGTACAACCGCTTGGTTGAGTTTGAAAAAGGCGCGACCAATGTGGTGCCCGGGCTGGCTACCAAGTGGGATATTTCCGAAGACGGCCTGACGTACACCTTCCACCTGCGCGAAGGGGTGAAGTTCCATAGCAACAAGGAGTTCAAGCCAACGCGGGACTTCAATGCTGACGACGTGCTGTTCACGTTCAACCGCATGCTTGACCCTGAGCATCCGTTTCGCAAGGCCTACCCCACCGAGTTTCCGTACTTCAACGGGATGAGCCTGAACAAGAACATTGCCAAGGTCGAGAAAACTGACCCGCACACCGTGGTGATGACCTTGAACACGGTCGACGCTGCGTTCGTGCAGAACATTGCCATGAGTTTCGCTGCGATCCTGTCGGCCGAATACGCCGAGCAGTTGCTCAAGAGCGGTAAGCCGAGCGATATCAACCAGAAGCCGATCGGCACTGGCCCCTTCGTTTTCCAGCGCTATCAGAAAGATTCGCAGATCCGTTATTTGGCCAACAAACAATACTGGGACCCTAGCCGGGTCAAGCTCGACCAGTTGATCTTCGCCATCAACACCGACGCTTCGGTGCGGGTGCAAAAACTCAAGGCCGGCGAATGCCAGGTAACCCTGCATCCGCGCCCGGCTGACGTGGACGCCCTCAAGGCGGACCCGAACCTGCAACTGCTGACCAAGCCAGGCTTCAACCTCGGCTACATCGCCTACAACGTGCGCCACAAGCCATTCGACCAACTCGAAGTGCGCCAGGCACTGGACATGGCGGTGAACAAGCAGAGCATTCTGAATGCCGTGTACCAGGGCGCTGGGCAACTGGCGGTCAACGCCATGCCGCCGACGCAATGGTCCTACGACGACAGCATCAAGGACGCCGCCTACAACCCGGAAAAAGCCAAGGAACTGCTCAAGGCCGCCGGCGTGAAGGAAGGTACCGAGATCACCTTGTGGGCAATGCCGGTACAACGGCCGTACAACCCCAACGCCAAGCTGATGGCCGAGATGCTGCAAAGCGACTGGGCCAAAATCGGCCTCAAGGTCAAGATCGTCAGCTACGAGTGGGGCGAATACATCAAGCGCACCAAGAACGGTGAGCACGACATCAGCCTGATCGGCTGGACCGGCGACAATGGTGACCCGGACAACTGGCTGGGCACTCTTTATAGCTGCGACGCCATCGGCGGGAACAACTACTCCATGTGGTGTGACCCGGCGTACGACAAGTTGATCAAGCAAGCCAAGGTCGTGACCGACCGCGAACAAAGGACTGTTCTGTACAAACAGGCGCAGCAACTGCTCAAGCAGCAGGTGCCCATCACGCCAGTCGCCCACTCGACGGTCAACCAGCCGTTAAGCACCAAAGTCGAAGGTTTCAAAGTGAGCCCCTTCGGCCGCAACGTGTTCTCGGGCGTCAGTATCACCCCATAAGAAAATAACCGGATTGCGCAGGGCGAACATCGCCTTGCTGCAAACGTGCGGCCTTCTATTAGGATTTTTCCTACGGCAAACGTTTGCATAGGCTTGAACGAGTTACACAACCAATAGCCGGATCACCAAAAAAGACCGGCATTAAAAAGAGAACCAAAGGAGCTTCATTCATGAAACTGAGCAGCAAAGCGCTTCTGGCCCTGGCCATCAGCAGCATCACGGCCACCGCCTACGCTGAACCCGTCAGCCAGGACTTCGTTCCGACTACCCTGGCCGGCACCAGCGCGCAAAGCGAGGCCAAAGGCTTTATCGAAGACTTCAGCCTGGGCGGCACGACGCGTAACTGGTACGCCCACGAAAGCAAATACCGTGGCGGCACCTTCACATACAAAAAGCATGGCCAGACCCTGACTGACCGTAACCGTACCAACTGGGTACAGGGCACGATCATCAACGCCAGCTCGGGTTTCACCCAGGGCACCGTAGGCGTCAAGACTGAATTGGCGGTGTACAACGCCGTGGTCCTGGACCGCAGCAAGCGTGATATCAAGGGCGGCTCCAACCGTACCCTGGCTGACTCCGACGGTGATGCAGTAGACCAATGGAGCAAACTGGGCCTGGCCAACGTGCAGTTCCGTGTGTCGAACACCACGTTGACTGCCGGTCGTCAGAACTTCAGCAGCGGCATCGTCGACACCATCGGCAACCGTGCACTGCCATCGAGCTTTGAAGGTGTGAGCTTCAACAGCGAAGAGTTCAGCAACCTGTCGTTCCAAGGTGGCGTGTTTGACCGCGTTTCGCCACGTACCGAACAGAGCTTGTCGAAATTCCGCAGCGAATACGGCAATGGCGCGGAAACCGACAAGGTGTCCACCCTGGGCCTGAACTACCAGCCGCTGAAAAGCCTGAAAGTCAGCGTCTTCGGCGCCAACGTGAAGGACTTCTGGAACCAGTACTACTTCGGCGCAACCCACGAGTTGGGTGATGCCCAGCAACTGGCGCTGACCACCGGTTTCAACTACTACAAGACTGTCGATGAAGGCAAAAAAGAGATGGGGGAAATCGACAACGATACCTACTCCCTGTCCCTGGGCCTGGCTCACCAGGCGCACAGCCTGACCTTCTCCTACCAGGCTGTGAACGGTAACGAATACTTCGACTACCTGCACGAAACCAACGGCATCTACCTTGCCAACTCCCTGACCTCTGACTTCAACGGCCCGAACGAGAAATCGTTCCAGGTTGCCTATGCCATCAACATGGCCGAATACGGCGTGCCAGGCTTGAAGTTCAACATCTACTCGGCGCGTGGCTGGGGCATCGACGGCACTCACTACACCGGCAACAACGGTCGGGCCAATTTCGCCTACGCCGGCATCCAGAACCAGGACGGCGAAAAACACCAGGAATACGGTGTCGGCAGCTCTTACGCCATCCAAAGCGGCCCACTCAAGGCCACCACCGTGCGCGCAACCTATGTTGAGCACCGTGGCAGCGAGTTCCAGGCAGATGGCAGCATCAAAGAGTTCCGTCTGGTCACCACCGTTCCATTCAACATCCTTTAATTAGCACCAGGTAGACGGCGGGCTCAGGACGAGCCCGCCGTCTACGTTTGTCTGGTCCCATCGATTGCAGAGGGCTCCGAATGAAATTGCTCCCACTACAAGCCGCCATGGCTGCCGCGCTGTTGAGCGTGGCGATCGGCGTTTCGGCCAAACCACTGGTGGTCTGCACCGAAGCCAGCCCGGAAGGTTTCGACCCGGTCCTGTACACCACAGCTGTGACCGCTGACGCTGCCGCTGAAACCATGTTCAACCGTTTGGTGGACTTCAAGCCCGGCACCACTGAAGTGATCCCCGCGCTGGCCAAAGCCTTGCCAGAGATCAGCGCCGATGGCCTGACCTACACCTTTCACCTGCGTGACGACATCAAGTTCCACACCACCGACTACTTCAAACCCACGCGCAACATGAACGCCGACGACGTACTTTGGAGCTTCCAGCGCCAGCTGGACCCGAATCACCCGTGGCATAACAAGTCCCTCGTGGGCTACCCGTACTTCGAAAGCATGGGCTTCAAGGAACTGCTCAAGAGCGTGGAGAAGACCGACGATCACACTGTCGTCTTTACCCTGACGCGCCGTGAAGCACCGTTCCTGGCCGACCTGGGCATGGCATTCTCTTCAATCCATTCGAAGGAATACGCCGACCAGTTGCTCAAATCCGGCAAGACCGACGACCTCAACGCCAAGCCCATCGGCACTGGCCCGTTCATCTTCACCCGTTATCAGAAAGACGCCCAGGCGCGGTTCAAAGCCAACCCCGACTACTTCCGCGGCAAACCGGCAGTCGACCCGCTCATCCTGGCGGTCACCACCGATAACAATGTGCGCCTGCAGAAGCTCAAGGCCAACGAATGTCAGATCGCGTTGTTTCCCAAGCCGGATGACATTCCAAGCATCAAGAAAGACCCGAACCTGAAAGTCGATGAACTGGCGGCGATGACCACCAGCTACACCGCGTTGAACACCACCCACAAATACATGAGCGATGCGCGGGTCCGTCACGCGATCAACATCGCGTTCGACAAGGCCGGCTATACCGAAGCCCTGTTCGGCAAAGGCAATGCGGTGGTGGGCACCGGCCCTTATCCGCCGACCTTGCTGGGTTTCAACGACAAGCTGAAGAATCCGCCCCGCGACCTGGAGAAGGCCCGCGCCCTGCTCAAGGAAGCCGGCGTACCGGAAGGTACCGAGTTCACCCTGTTCACCCGTAACGGCGGCGGCCCGACCAACCCTAACCCGATGCTCGGCGCACAGCGCATGCAGGCGGACCTGGCGCAGGTCGGCTTGAAGGTGAATATCAAAGTCATGGAATGGGGCGAGATGCTCAAGCGTGCTAAAAACGGCGAGCACGACATGGTTTCGGCTGGCTGGGTAGGTGATAACGGCGACCCGGACAATTTCCTGACGCCAAACCTGAGTTGCGATGCTGCGAAAAACGGCGAAAACTACGCACGCTGGTGTAACAAAGAGTTTCAAGACTTGATCGATAAGGCACGCGCCGTCGCTGAACCCGACCAGCGCGCTGCACTCTATGAACAAGCACAGGACGTTTTCGACAAGGACCAACCATGGCTTCCCATGGCTTATCCGAAACTGTTCACCGCCATGCGCAAGAACGTAGAAGGCTTTACCCAAAGCCCTCTGGGTACAAATAACTTCGCCACCACCCAGGTGAAGTAAATAAGAAAAACGCTCGGCGCCGTCGCTATTGACGGCGCCGGACCTGCCTAACCGGCTGATCGAGGTACACAACAAGATGTTTAGTTTTATTGCCCGCCGACTGGGGTTACTGATCCCCACGTTCTTCGGCATCACGTTGCTGACGTTTGCGTTGATTCGCATGATCCCTGGCGACCCCGTCGAAGTCATGATGGGCGAACGACGAGTCGACCCCGAGATGCACGCACAGGCAATGGAACGCCTTGGCCTTAACAAGCCACTGTATGCCCAATATCTGGACTATGTCGGCAAGCTCGCCCAGGGCGACCTTGGCGAATCGCTGCGCACCCGCACCAGCGTGTGGACCGAATTCACCGCCCTCTTCCCGGCGACCCTGGAACTGTCCATGGCCGCCCTGTTGTTCGCCGGTATCCTGGGCCTGCTGGCCGGGGTGATCGCGGCACTTAAACGAGGATCCCTGTTCGACCACGGGGTGATGGGCATCTCCCTGGCGGGATATTCGATGCCGATCTTCTGGTGGGGCCTGATCCTGATCATGTTCTTCTCGGTGAGCCTGGGCTGGACTCCGGTTTCCGGGCGTATCGACCTGCTCTACGACATCGAGCCGCGCACCGGCTTCATGCTGATCGACACCCTGCTGGCTGACGAGCCGGACGCATTCTGGGATGCACTGCACCACCTGATCCTACCGGCCATCGTGCTTGGCACCATCCCGCTGGCAGTGATCGCGCGGATGACCCGGTCGTCGATGCTCGAAGTACTGCGCGAAGACTACATCCGCACCGCCAAGGCCAAGGGCCTGTCGCCGGCGCGCGTGGTGTTCGTGCACGGCCTGCGTAACGCGTTGATCCCGGTATTGACCGTGGTAGGCCTGCAAGTCGGCACGCTGCTGGCCGGTGCGGTCTTGACCGAAACCATCTTCTCGTGGCCCGGCATCGGCAAATGGCTGATCGAAGCCATTGGCGCACGAGACTACCCGGTGGTGCAAAACGGCATTCTGCTGATCGCCTGCCTGGTGATCCTGGTGAACTTCGTGGTGGATATCCTCTACGGCTTCGCCAACCCACGCATCCGTCACCAGCGCTGAGATCATGACCATGACCACACCTACTCCAGTGTCAGCAGTCGATCAAAGCCTGCTGTACCCGTCTCCGTACAAAGAATTCTGGCAAGCCTTCTCCAAGAACAAGGGCGCGGTTGCCGGCCTGTTGTTCATGTTGCTGATCGTGTTCTGCGCGATCTTCGCGCCCTGGGTTGCGCCGCATAACCCAAGCGAGCAATACCGCGACTTCCTGCTGACCCCGCCGGTCTGGCTGGAAGGCGGGCAGATGCAATTTCTGTTGGGCACCGACGAGTTGGGCCGTGATTTGCTCTCACGCCTGATTCAGGGCTCGCGCCTGTCGTTGCTGATCGGTTTGTCGTCGGTGGTGATGTCGCTGATCCCGGGGATCCTGCTGGGTCTGTTCGCCGGGTTCTTCCCGCGCTTGCTCGGCCCGACCATCATGCGTTTGATGGACATCATGCTGGCCTTGCCCTCGCTGCTGCTGGCCGTTGCCATTGTCGCGATCCTCGGCCCTGGCCTGATCAACACCGTGATCGCCATCGCTATCGTCTCGTTGCCGTCCTACGTGCGTCTGACCCGCGCTGCGGTGATGGGCGAACTGAACCGCGACTACGTGACCGCCGCCCGCCTCGCCGGCGCCGGCCTGCCACGCTTGATGTTCATCACCGTGCTGCCCAACTGCATGGCGCCGCTGATCGTACAGGCCACCTTGAGTTTCTCCTCGGCGATCCTCGATGCCGCGGCCCTGGGCTTCCTCGGCCTTGGCGTTCAACCGCCAACCCCGGAGTGGGGCACCATGCTGGCTTCGGCCCGTGACTACATCGAACGCGCCTGGTGGGTGGTGAGCCTGCCGGGTCTGACCATTTTGCTCAGCGTGCTGGCAATCAACTTGATGGGTGACGGCCTGCGCGATGCGCTGGACCCGAAACTCAAGAACGCCGCCTGAGGAGATTCCCATGTCACTGTTAGAAATCAAGAATCTCAACGTCCGCTTCGGCGACAAGACCGCCGTGCCGGTGGTCGATGGCCTCGACGTTTCGGTCGACAAAGGCGAAGTACTGGCGATCGTTGGCGAGTCGGGTTCGGGTAAATCCGTGACCATGATGGCGCTGATGGGCCTGATCGAGCATCCCGGCATCGTCACCGCCGACGCGCTGAACTTTGACGGCAAGGACATGCTCAAGCTGAGCAACCGCCAGCGTCGCCAGATCGTCGGCAAAGACCTGTCGATGGTGTTCCAGGACCCGATGACCGCGCTGAACCCCAGCTACACCGTGGGTTTCCAGATTGAAGAAGTCTTGCGCCTGCATTTGAAGATGTCCGGCAAGCAAGCGCGCAAGCGTGCCATCGAACTGTTGGAAAAGGTTGAAATCCCAGGCGCCGCCAGCCGTATGGACGCCTACCCGCACCAACTGTCCGGCGGCATGAGCCAGCGTGTGGCCATCGCGATGGCGATCGCCGGCGAGCCGAAGCTGCTGATCGCCGACGAACCGACCACCGCGCTGGACGTGACCATCCAGGCGCAGATCATGGAACTGCTGCTGGCCCTGCAGAAAGAACAGAACATGGGCCTGGTGCTGATCACCCACGACCTCGCGGTCGTGGCGGAAACCGCCCAGCGCGTGTGCGTGATGTACGCCGGCCAAGCAGTGGAAGTCGGCCAGGTGCCGCAGTTGTTCGACATTCCGGCGCACCCCTACAGCGAAGCGCTGCTCAAGGCGATCCCCGAGCACAGCCTCGGCGCCACGCGCCTGGCCACGCTGCCGGGTATCGTTCCTGGTCGTTACGACCGCCCGCAGGGTTGCCTACTGTCACCACGTTGCCCGTACGTGCAGGAATCCTGCCGTGCCCAGCGTCCTGACCTTGACCCGAAAACCAACAGCCTCGCGCGCTGCTTCTACCCCTTGAACCAGGAGGTGGCGTAATGGCCGTCGTTCTTACCGCCCGCGACCTTACCCGTCACTACGAAGTGTCCCGTGGCCTGTTCAAGGGCCATGCTCTGGTACGTGCGCTCAATGGCGTGTCCTTTGAGCTGGAAGCCGGCAAGACCCTCGCCGTTGTTGGCGAGTCGGGTTGCGGCAAATCCACCCTGGCCCGTGCGCTCACGCTGATTGAGGAGCCATCTTCCGGGTCCTTGAAAATCGCCGGCCAGGAAGTCGCCGGCGCCGACAAGGCCCAGCGCAAGCAATTGCGCAAAGACGTGCAGATGGTGTTCCAAAGCCCCTATGCCTCATTGAACCCACGGCAGAAAGTCGGCGATCAACTCGGCGAGCCGCTGCTGATCAACACCAACCTGTCCGCCGCCGAACGCCGCGAAAAAGTGCAGGCGATGATGAAGCAAGTGGGCCTGCGCCCTGAGCATTATCAGCGTTACCCGCACATGTTCTCCGGTGGTCAGCGCCAGCGTATCGCCCTCGCTCGCGCGATGATGTTGCAACCGAAAGTGCTGGTGGCGGATGAGCCGACCTCGGCACTCGACGTGTCGATCCAGGCCCAGGTGCTTAACCTGTTCATGGACCTGCAGCAGGAATTCAACACGGCCTACGTGTTCATTTCCCACAACCTGGCCGTGGTGCAACACGTTGCCGATGATGTGATGGTGATGTACCTCGGTCGCCCGGTGGAAGTCGGCCCCAAGGAAGACATCTACGCCCGCCCGCTGCACCCGTACACCCAGGCGTTGCTGTCGGCGACCCCGACCATTCACCCGGACCCGAACAAGCCGAAAATCAAGATCGTTGGCGAACTGCCCAACCCGCTGAACCCGCCGCCCGGCTGCGCCTTCCACAAGCGCTGCCCGTACGCAACTGCGCGGTGCAGCACCGAGGAGCCGCAACTGCGCGCCTTGGATAACCGCCAGGTGGCTTGCCACTATGCGGAGCAGTTTGTCGCGTAAGCCCCTGCGCGGGTCTGCTTTTGTGGCGAGGGATGCTCCCTCGCCACAGTAGTCCGACTCCAGGATTGGAGTGATACAGCGTTCTACAACCCTTCCCATCAGGTTGCGCATCAGCCTGGCGGGAGGGGTTTTTCTTTTGGGCGAGGCCTACGTCTGGCTATCGCCTTCGTCGTCCGAATCGTCGCTGTCCGGCTCATCGGTGGTGGAGTCATCGTCGTCCTGGCTGCCGCCCTGGTCCTTGTCGCCGGGTTCAGCCTCGGACTTGGCCAATTGCAGATCCTGGCTGTGCACCGCAGTCAATGCAGCACCGCCCTGCACCGGATTATGCGCCCAGGCCGACGACGTCCCCAACGACAACAGCACCAGCACCTTTATCAACAGCACGACTCGTTGAAAAATACTCATGGTTGATTCCGCCCAGTCAGTAGGTAAATCCCACGCGACAGCCGTTCACCGTCGCCAGCGTTGACGCTAGTCCCAATGCCGGGTTTACGCCAGGCCTCAGGTGTCGCCGTTGTCGTAAGTTTCGCTGTCTTCGCCTTTTGAATCGATGGGTTTCACCACTGTGGTTTGGACAGTGCCGCAGAGCTTGATGCCACGTCCCTAATATCGACGTACCGCACCGTAATAGCTAAACACTGAAGTCCGCATAAGCGGCGTTGAGCTATTTCAATAGATTATTAATCCAAACGTCATTATTCCTAATGCATTGCCCCCAACCACTGAGCAAACAAAGAAACCTTTGTTTATCGAGTGCAAAGCACCCACATTTAAAATCCCCAGCATTCACAACCTATTGTTTTTAAACCCCACTCATCAGTATTTTATAGCTGGCCCAAAAAAACAAAATGTCAACTGTTAAACCTAACAGTATATCGATTTAAAAACGCCTGCTAGATTCAGAACTTAACAAACCCGCTTAACATAAGGAACAATCCATGAGTACCGCTATCGAGTACACCCCACCGAATGCAAAAGTCACCGCCAACGATGTGGAAAAAGTGAAAAAGTACGTAACTCAAGGATTAGCACTTCCGACAACGTTACCGGCTATTGCCTACGCCTATAACGGAACTGTTGTAGACAATGGAATCAGTGACACCGAACTTCTTGCCACGTTTTCAACTATCCATGGGCATGCCGCCAAATGGTCACCTCTGGAGACTGAAATTATAAAAGTAGCTGTTTCCCTAAAAAGGTTTGCAGAAGACCTCAAGGACTATACGGAACCTGCCATTGAAGAGATTAAAGCGTTGCCGGGATACAGCAATTACGCGCTCCAAACGAGTAGCCTGACCGAAGATCAGATCAGTATGTTTAAATCCCCTTTAGATGAAGGGGATACCACGACACAAAACACCTATAAGACCATCGACGAATACGTCGTTGCCATAATTCAATCCATTCAAAACAAACAAGCTGAAGCCACCACGATAAAAAACCAATTAGTGGCCTTCGACATGGACCTGAACGCAATTGAAGTCGATGTAGGTCAAAAGGCAGCGAGAGCATTGGCCTCCCACACATTGACGGAGCTTAGAGATATTACTGCAAGGCTGGTTGCCATTAATAATGAAGTCAGCGATCTAAGAAAAGAATCAAAATACAGTGTTGGCGAGTGGTTTTTATTTGCCACTCTTGTAGTCCCAGTGATCGGTGTGCCCGTGACTGCCGGGTACTTTGCTAGTCGGGACAGTGCCTTTAGCGCCAAAATTGACGCCCTGCATAACGAAGAAAGTATGTTACTGACCCGGCAGGCCGATCTCCAAAAAGTCGCAGCAGTACTGAATAACATTCATTCCGCGATGCGCAGCCTTGGCATTTTTACAAAAGGTGCCATCGACGGCATGATGCAAATCGAAGCATTGTGGACTGCAACGCTCGCGGAAATCATCGCCTCCAAGAACCTACTGAGCAAGACCAAAGACTTCAGCGAACTGGCAATTTTTATTATAAAAATGACCGCCGTGCTCGCCCGGTGGAAGAAAATCAAAGACTACATGAATGACATGACACTTGCCTTTGGCCAAAGAAACTAAGCCTGGAGTACACGAAAATGACCGTTGCATTAATCACGCCGTATAAGCCTGGTATTTTTAAGGCCAGAATCCTCATCCACGAATACGCGAACATCAAACTGAGCAACGCCTATATCCAGGCACTCATCCAGGAACTACAAAGCCTTAAGACCTCTCTTGACAATACTGATCGCGTCTTTAACGATTCTCTAAGCAAAGTTTCGAGCATTTTAGATGTCACCGAGATCAGAAGCTATTTGGACATTCTCAATGGCTCGACGGATGAATCCAGTATCGCTCCCTATAAAAAAGAGCTGAAAAAGGCTCTTGAAGTACTCAAGTCGGAACTTGAAACGCTTTCACGCGACATGAAGTCTTCCTTGGGTAACTTTGAAACAGCCACCATCAGCGACTATTCCGGGGAGATTTCCACGTTAGAGTCTGAACGCACTAGATTGCTTAGTAACCTTCCCGAAGACCAAAAAAAATTAAGCAACCTTCGGGAGCAACGTGATGTGCTTGAAAAGGCAATCATTGAGTTCAAATCAAAGACGTTCATTGATAAAGGAATGCCCATTTTTGACGAAATGCAAAAAGCGGTCACAGAGGTTATTGACCAACCCTCCGAAAAATCGAAAACGGCGGTCAAGGCGGGGATGAACATTGCCAAAGACCTACTGAATATTGCGAATGAACAACTTAAGTTTAATAACTTAGTTGAAGCACGCGACAAATTAGCAGGTGAAATCTCTATTTGGCAGGCACAAATGAGCTATGAGCAAAAACAGGTCGATATTATAGATGATAAAAAATCACAACTAATGGCGCTTTCAGACATTGCTGAGCCTCGCACGCTATATGTAGTGGAGGCACGAAGAATTGTTGACATGCTTGTAGACCTTATAAATAACGTGTTCATCAATAGCGATTTAACTAGCAGAGAAGGGCTTATCGCCGCGACGGATAAGCTTCTGGAAAATTGTCCTGCATTCCCAAATCATATTGATGAAATCGCGTATTATTGGTTACGTAACGTGTAGACAAGCAGATAGCGGTTGCACTAACCAACTAAAAATCCATTTATATTACATCAACACTGCAAAAGATAATTAACGACCGGAACAATGTAAAAGCCCTCCCAGGGGCACAACCCATGCATTACAGTAAGTCGGAATAAGTTGCCTTTTTTCAATCTTGAACTTCGCTGGCCGGTAAAACCCAACACACTCAATGAGGAACTCACCGTGGACAAATTGACCATTGATCTTTTTCTAGTGGAAAACTCCTCCAACTGCTTAAAACCAAAATGGAATTACTGGACTTTAATTGACATAATAAATGACGGATGGGAAGTTACACTTTTAGACTCTGTCAAATGGTTCGAAGAAATCTGGCCTGGCAAATCTCACTATTGGTCAGGCGACCAAAAAAAACTTGAACAATTCGCTAAAGACCTGAATACCTATGCAGATACCTACGACGATCTTGACGTAGAAACCTTAGCTGTTCGGAACGACCTTTTAATTATCGCCGAGAAAATAAATTTATTTGGCGACTCAGTTATTAAAGTCATCGATAACACGTCAGCTGGCACCAACACTCAAAATTTCACACAAGCACAAATAGATGCGCTTGACGCTTCGTTATTGAGCGTCAATGACTGCGCCTGTGTTCTGAGTTTTTCGAGTTACATGGATGCATTAAGCAACGCAACCTCTAACGCGGTCGACCAGGTTTCCGCATATCAAAAAAAGATTTCCGATCTGAAATTACTTTTAGCCAACAACGTGCGCCCTACTGTTGACGGCGCGTTAGCCCTATGTGGCAAAACCGTAAACAACGTTCTAAATAATGCTCGTACTGTAATACACGACGCGAACAACAACGGAACCTCTTCAAGCGTAGCGTTGACTTTGGAAAAGATGTACTCGGACCTACAAGACGCTGTGAACTCAGATAATTATTATCCAGACCCATCTCCATTGTCTTATGATAATGTATTAGAAGCATTTATCGAACTTTCCGAATCTTTATCCCTCGTACAGCCAGCACTATCCCAATTTGAACTGCTTTGGATAGAAACGCACAGTTTCATTCTAAACTCCAAACAAAATTCCGACACAATTCAAGATGTAAAAATGCTTAAAGTTTTCAGAACCAGAATGCAAAAAATAATGAATGATTGGAGTAATGTGAAAACCCTTCTAGGCGCACAGCCCATCCCCCTACAGTGAGACAACACCTTCTTGATACAACCGCCTGCGCAAGCGTTTCAGCCACCCAATAGCACTTAAGCCAACCCATTAACTTGAGAACACCAAAATGAAAAAGAGCGTCAGCACCCTCCCAGGTTATGTTGCAAACCTCTCTCACAACAAAGTGATCGTGTTCCAAAATTGGATCACCTTCGTTCAAGGTACGACCCGAGTATTCCGAAGCTCGCAACCCTACTATAACGGCACAGATGACACGCCTCAAAAATTTGATGCTGCCGCAGTTGCGCTCTTAAATAACTACGGAATCAAAGGCCTTATCAGCCTAAATAAAAAACTGCTAGACAGCACCAGTGCAGCGGTAATAAGTGCGGCTAACATCACCTACCACCACCTTGCGGTCAAAGACTTTGATGCACCCACAGCTCCAGAGCTTTTGCAGGGTTGCAAGTCAATCGATAGTGCGTTGAGCAAAGGCAATGTTTTGGTTTTCTGTGGTTTTGGCCAAGGAAGAACAGGAACGATGATCACGGCTTATGAGATATATAAACTACCCAAAGGCAGTGCGACCTCCAAACTGGACGCCATCATCGCCACCTCTACCGCAGAGACCAATGACCAGGAAGCAAGTCTGCGATCACTCTACAAGCTGCTAAACCCCTAGAAAGCCTGCGTTGCGTTGAGCATAAGAGTGGCCATCGTGGCCACTCTCTATCTTCTCAATCAAACCTTGCAGCGCTGGCGCGGCATAGCAGTCTCGAGGCGAAGTACGAGATACCGGATTTACGCCAGGGATCAAGTGTCGCCGTCGTCGTAGGTTTCGCTGTCTTCGCCTTCGTTATAGGGGTTTTCTGCGTCTTCCTTCGGGGCGGGCTGGACTTGCGGCTGCCAGCTGCCGGAGTTGACTTCTTGTTGCTTTTTCTTGGAGACGGGGCCGGTGTCTTTCCACTGCGGTGTACCCGCGTCTGCGAGTACAGCGACGGCGGACAATCCCAAGCCTGCGAGCAATACCAAGTGGATGATGCGTTGAACACTACGCAAAGCGATCTCCTTTTCAGTTCCTGGATAGAGCAACGCTAGACCGGATGCGAGTTTCTCGCCAATCCCATGCCGAATGAAAATCGAAATGTGAGTTTTGCATTGTTCATAAAAAAGGGCGAAGCCATCACAGCTTCGCCCTCTTATATATCGCTCAGACCTTAGTGATGCTCACGCGTCGCACGGAATTTCACATCCGGCCAGCGCTCTTCCATCAGCGCCAGGTTGACCCGCGTCGGCGCCAGGTAGGTCAGGTGACCACCGCCGTCGATCGCCAGGTTTTCCACGGCCTTGTTGGAGAACTCTTCCAACTTCTTCTTATCGCTGCAATCGATCCAGCGCGCGGAGTACACGGTGATCGGCTCGTAGGAGCATTCGACCTTGTATTCCTCTTTCAAGCGGCTGGCGACCACATCGAACTGCAGCACACCGACGGCGCCGAGGATGATGTCGTTGCTGCGCTCGGGGAAGAACACCTGGGTGGCGCCCTCTTCCGCGAGTTGCTGCAAGCCTTGGCGCAGTTGCTTGGATTTCAGCGGGTCGCGCAGGCGCACGCGGCGGAACAGTTCCGGGGCGAAGTGCGGGATACCGGTGAAGCCCAGCGCTTCGCCTTCGGTGAAGGTGTCGCCGATCTGGATGGTGCCGTGGTTGTGCAGACCGATAATGTCGCCGGCGTAGGCTTCTTCGAGCTGTTCACGCTCGGAGGAGAAGAACGTCAGGGCGTCGCCGATACGCAAGTCCTTGCCGGTGCGCACGTGGCGCATCTTCATGCCTTTTTCGTATCTACCGGAGCAGATGCGCATGAAGGCAATACGGTCGCGGTGTTTCGGGTCCATGTTCGCCTGGATCTTGAACACGAAGCCGGTGAATTTCTCTTCAACAGGCTCAACTGTGCGCTCGTTGGCAACACGAGCCAGGGGTTTGGGTGCCCAGTCCACCACGGCGTCGAGCACGTGGTCGACACCGAAGTTACCCAAGGCCGTCCCAAAAAACACCGGGGTCAGCTGACCGTCGAGGAATTCTTGCTGGTTGAATTCATGGCAGGCGCCCTGCACCAGTTCCAACTGGTCGACGAAGCGGTCGTACTCGTCACCCAGGTGGGCGCGGGCTTCGTCCGAATCGAGTTTCTCGATGATCTTGACGTCGGTGCGCTCGTGACCGTGGCCGGCGGTGTAGACAATGATGTAATCATCGGCCAGGTGGTACACGCCCTTGAAGTCGCGGTAGCAACCAATCGGCCAGGTGATCGGCGCGGCCTTGATCTTCAAGACGGCTTCGATTTCATCCAACAGCTCGATCGGGTCGCGGATGTCGCGGTCGAGTTTGTTGATGAAGCTGACGATCGGCGTATCACGCAGACGGCACACGTCCATCAGCGCGATGGTCCGTGGCTCGACACCTTTACCGCCGTCGAGAACCATCAACGCGGAGTCGACCGCGGTCAGGGTGCGATAGGTGTCTTCGGAGAAGTCTTCGTGGCCCGGGGTGTCGAGCAGGTTGACCATGTGGTCGCGATACGGGAACTGCATGACCGACGTGGTAATGGAGATACCCCGTTGTTTTTCCATTTCCATCCAGTCAGAGGTGGCATGGCGGTCGGATTTGCGGGATTTCACCGTGCCTGCCACCGCGATTGCCTTGCCCATCAGCAACAGCTTCTCGGTGATGGTGGTTTTACCGGCATCGGGGTGGGAAATAATGGCGAAAGTGCGGCGTTTCGCGACTTCGGCGGCCTGGTGGGTCATGGGAAATCGCCTGGCAGGTGAGTCAAAAAAGGGCGGCGAGTATAGCGCAAACCCAGGCGGCCAGACCACCATTCAGCCCATTGGGGGTGGCTAAATGCTGCCAAGTGTGGAACCTTTTAAAAGGTAGAGACGTCCACTCCCCTCATGCCGTACTCGGAACAGGGGCTGATAAATCAGCAAGTTAGCCTGACGAGGCTGCGCTCATGGCTCGATCGCATACCGCGTTGCCGGTATCGGCGAGCTGCATTTCGCGACCACATTCAGAGGCAGCCAGCAATGGCATTGCCGCTCGGAAATGTGGACGCCGACAGAAGAAAAAAAGGAGTCCGCCTGTGGCTATTCGCTATGGCAAAGGGCTTATGGGAGGAGCGGTTGTCGTCGCTCTCCTGGCCCTGCTGGTCCACTGGATCGGCATAGACACGATCGAACGGTACCACGACGATTTGTTGTTTTACCTGCAAGCTCATTTGATCCTGGTGCTTGTCTCCATGCTGGCCGCCCTGATTGTGGGCATCCCCGCCGGTATCCTGCTAAGCCGACCGAACATGGCTGGGCGCGCAGAACGCTTCATGCAGATCTTCAACATCGGCAACACCGTCCCGCCCCTGGCCGTACTGGCCATCGCCCTGGGCGTCCTCGGCATCGGCAGCGGGCCGGCGATCTTCGCGCTGTTCCTCGCTTCCCTACTGCCCATCGTGCGCAACACCTACGAAGGCCTGAAAAACGTCCAGGGCTCCCTGAAAGAAGCCGCCACCGGCATTGGCATGACGCCGCGCCAGGTGCTGTTTCGCGTGGAACTGCCCAACGCTGTCCCAATCATCATCGGCGGTGTACGCGTGGCCCTGGCGATCAATGTGGGGACTGCACCGCTGGCGTTCCTGATTGGCGCCAACAGCCTCGGCAGCCTGATCTTCCCTGGCATAGCCCTGAACAACCACTCGCAGTTGCTGCTCGGTGCCGCATGCACCGCGTTGTTGGCATTGCTGCTCGACGCTTTGGTGACTATGACCAGCCGCCTCTGGCTGGAACGCGGGTTGCGTCCGTCTTAGGCCTGAAACAGGAACCAACATGAAAAAACTGACCTTGATATTGAGCTGCGTCCTGCTGTTCGCAGGTTTTGCGCAAGCCGCTGAAAAGCCGGTGATCCGCATCGGCGCCCGCGTCTTCACCGAGCAGACCTTGCTCGCCGAAATCACTGCCCAGTACCTGCGCACCAAGGGCTACGACACGCGCGTAACCGGCGGCCTGGGTAGCAATCTGGCACGCAGTGCCCAGGAAAGCGGGCAACTGGATATGCTCTGGGAATACACCGGGGTGTCACTGGTGAATTACAACCATGTGGACGAGAAACTCAACAACGAACAGTCCTACGCACGAGTGAAGGAACTCGACGCGAAAAAAGGCCTCGCCTGGCTGTCGCCGTCGAAATTCAGTAACACCTACGCGTTGGCGCTGCCAGAAAACGTGGCCAAGGAATTTCCGCAGATCAACACCATCAGCGACTTGACCCGAGCCCTGGCGCAAACCACCAAAGGTACACGCCTGGTAGCCCTTGACACAGAGTTCGCTAACCGCTCCGACGGTATGGGCGGCATGGTCAAGCTGTACGACATGAACCTGACCCGCGAAAACACACGCCAGATGGACGCCGGCCTGGTCTATACCGCGCTACGTAATGGCCAGGTGTTTGCCGGTTTGGTCTACACCACCGACGGTCGCCTAAGTGCCTTCAAATTGAAGCTGCTGGAAGACGACAAACATTACTTCCCCGACTACACCGCCGCGCCGGTGGTGCGCCAGGCGTACCTCGATGCTCACCCGCAACTGGCGGCTGACCTCAAGCCGTTGGCCGCGCTGTTCGACGATGAAACCATGCGCCAGTTGAACGCACGCGTCGACGTCGACCATGAAAGCCCGTCCAGCGTGGCCGCAGATTTCCTGCGCCAACATCCGATCAACTAATTAAGAGGAGAAGACATGGAATTTCTGAACGCCTTTTCCCATCTTGATTGGGTACTCGTCCTGCATCTGACCTGGCAGCACATCACCTTGGTCGGCCTCGCCGTGATCCTGGCGATTGTCGTCGGCGTGCCCCTGGGCGTACTCATGACGCGTTTCCCAACCCTGGCCGGCCCACTGCAGGCAAGCGCCACAGTGCTGCTGACCGTGCCCTCCATTGCCCTGTTCGGCCTGTTGCTGCCGTTTTACTCCAAATTCGGTCAGGGCCTGGGGCCCATGCCGGCGATCACCGCCGTGTTCCTCTACTCCCTGCTGCCGATCATGCGTAACACCTACCTCGCCCTCACTGGTGTGGAACCGGGCATCCGTGAAGCCGCCAAAGGCATCGGCATGACCTTCGGCCAGCGCCTGCGCATGGTCGAGCTGCCTATCGCCGTGCCGGTGATCCTCGCCGGTGTACGCACCGCCGTGGTGATGAATATTGGCGTAATGACCATCGCCGCCACCATCGGCGCCGGTGGCCTGGGTGTACTTATTCTGGCTTCCATCAGCCGCAGCGACATGTCGATGCTGATCGTTGGCGCCGTGCTGGTCAGTCTCCTGGCCATCTTCGCCGACCTGCTTTTGCAATGGCTGCAACGCTCGCTGACTCCAAAAGGACTGCTCAAATGATCGAACTTCAACACCTGACCAAGACTTTTCAAAGCAACGGCAAGACTGTTTCTGCCGTCAACGACGTAAGCCTGACCGTCAACGAAGGCGAGATTTGCGTATTCCTTGGCCCTTCGGGCTGCGGCAAGAGCACCACGCTAAAAATGATCAACCGCCTGATCAAGCCCACCTCGGGCAAGATTCTGATCAACGGTGAAGACACCACCGACCTCGACGAAGTGACACTGCGCCGCAACATCGGTTATGTGATCCAGCAGATCGGCCTGTTCCCAAACATGACCATCGAGGAAAACATTGTGGTCGTGCCCAAACTACTGGGCTGGGACAAGCAGAAATGCCACGACCGCGCCCGCGAGTTGATGAGCATGATCAAGCTGGAACCCAAGCAATACCTGCATCGCTACCCGCGCGAATTGTCGGGCGGCCAGCAACAGCGTATCGGCGTGATCCGCGCACTGGCGGCCGATGCGCCGCTGCTGCTGATGGATGAGCCGTTCGGCGCGGTCGACCCGATCAACCGCGAGATGATCCAGAACGAATTCTTCGAGATGCAACGCGCGCTGAACAAGACCGTGATCATGGTCAGCCACGACATCGACGAAGCCATCAAGCTGGGCGACAAGATCGCGATCTTCCGCGCCGGCAAGCTGCTGCAGATCGATCACCCGGACACCTTGCTGGCGCACCCGGCCGACGAGTTCGTCAGCAACTTCGTGGGCCAGGACAGCACCCTCAAGCGCCTATTGCTGGTGAAAGCCGAAGACGCAGCGGACAACGCGCCGTCTGTGAGCCCGGAAACACCGGTGGCCGAAGCATTGGAATTGATGGATGAAACTGACCGCCGCTATGTGGTGGTCACTTGTGCCGAGAACAAGGCGCTGGGGTACGTACGACGTCGCGACCTGCACCGTCAGACCGGTACTTGCGGGCAGTACCTGCGCGAATTCAACGCCACGGCGGCGTATGACGAGCATTTGCGCATCCTGTTGTCGCGCATGTACGAGTTCAACCGCTCGTGGTTGCCGGTGATGGATGCGGAGCGGGTGTTCCTGGGCGAGGTGACACAGGAGTCGATTGCTGAGTACCTGAGCTCGGGTAAATCGCGTGGGGGCAAGACCAGTATCGTTTCGCCTGCTGAGACTGCTTTAGCCTGACCTGACACAACTCGGTTAAAACTGTGGGAGCAAGCCCGCTCCCACATTTGGATCTGCCGGGTGTCAGCAATTCCCGCGAATTCGCCCGCTTCGGGGAACATCATTCCGTCACACCGGTCGGTTACATAAGTAGCTGTACCGGTCCTCGCGACGAACGCGTGCAAAAACGCGACATTTTTAGTTGATCTATGGCCCCTCACGCCCTAAAGTTCGCGCCGAACGTCCATGCTGGAAACGATCCATCCGGCTCAAGTACTGACGACGAGACAGCAAGGCCAAGGGAAGCGGTTGATCCCATGGCCTTTTTGCTTTCGGCGACATGCCTTGGGAAGTAGGCGAACCAAAGTGGGGATACGGAGGACGTTCATTTGCACCCATTGACTAAAACAGTTTGCCCTTAGGAGTTCCCAGCATGTCGATCAACGTCGAAGATTATTTCGCGCGCGCCACTTTTGACAAAATGAAGGCATTCGCCGACAAGCAAGAAACCCCGTTCGTGGTGATCGACACCGCGATGATCAGCCAGGCCTACGATGACCTGCGCGCCGGTTTCGAATTCGCCAAGGTCTACTACGCAGTCAAGGCCAACCCGGCCGTCGAGATCATCGACCTGCTCAAGGACAAAGGTTCGAGCTTCGACATCGCCTCGATCTACGAGCTGGACAAAGTGATGGACCGCGGCGTCAGCGCCGACCGTATCAGCTACGGCAACACCATCAAGAAATCCAAGGACATCCGCTACTTCTACGAGAAGGGCGTGCGCCTGTTCTCTACCGACTCCGAAGCCGACCTGCGCAACATCGCCAAGGCCGCGCCGGGTTCGAAAGTGTATGT
Source organism: Pseudomonas sp. RA_5y_Pfl1_P24 (assembly GCF_963970945.1). NCBI lineage: Bacteria > Pseudomonadati > Pseudomonadota > Gammaproteobacteria > Pseudomonadales > Pseudomonadaceae > Pseudomonas > Pseudomonas sp. RA_5y_Pfl1_P24. The sequence continues at coordinate 321,063 of NZ_CAXAOJ010000003.1, forward strand.
GCGTATCCTCACCGAAGGCTCGACCACGGCTGACTGGCCTTTGTCGCGCAAATTCGGCTGCCAGACCGACATGGCCATGGACCTGCTGATCCTCGCCCGCGACCTGGGCCTGGTGCCTTACGGCATTTCGTTCCACGTTGGCTCGCAACAGCGCGACATCAGCGTGTGGGACGCGGCGATCGCAAAGGTCAAAGTGATCTTCGAACGCCTGAAAGAAGAAGACGGCATTCACCTCAAGCTGATCAACATGGGCGGTGGCTTCCCGGCCAACTACATCACCCGCACCAACAGCCTGGAAACCTACGCCGAGGAAATCATCCGTTTCCTCAAGGAAGACTTTGGCGATGAACTGCCGGAAATCATCCTTGAGCCGGGCCGTTCGTTGATTGCCAACGCCGGTATCCTGGTCAGCGAAGTCGTGCTGGTCGCGCGTAAATCGCGCACCGCCGTCGAGCGCTGGGTTTACACGGACGTGGGCAAATTCTCCGGCCTGATCGAAACCATGGACGAAGCCATCAAGTTCCCGATCTGGACCGAGAAGAAAGGCGAGATGGAAGAAGTGGTCATCGCCGGCCCGACCTGCGACAGCGCCGACATCATGTACGAAAACTACAAGTACGGCCTGCCGCTGAACCTGGCGATTGGTGATCGTTTGTACTGGCTGTCGACCGGCGCGTACACCACCAGCTACAGCGCGGTTGAGTTCAATGGGTTTCCGCCGTTGAAGTCGTTCTACGTGTAAGACGGCTGCCAATAAAAAACCCATGACATGTCATGGGTTTTTTTATGCGTCAGCAAAGGCTGTCGGCACGTTGCAGGTAGGCGTCTGCCATTGCCCTGACCTGCGGATCACTTGCCGCCGCCAGAGCCTTGTGTGCCGTTCGCAGAAACTTCAAATTCCCGCCACTCAACGCCTTGCGCAACCACGCCAGCGCCGTCTCAATCTGGCCTCTGTCCGCCAGCACCGCCGCGTAACTGAACTGCCCGCGAAAATCACCGCCTTCGGCCGAGCGTCGGTACCAGTGCACTGCAGCATCCAGGTCCCGTGGGCAGAATTGGCCCTCTTCCAGGTAACGGCCCAGCAGATTCATCGACTTGGCGTGTCCTTGTTCGGCTGCCTGCAGATACAAGGCCAGTGCGTGTAGTGGGTCCTCGGCAACCCCGCGCCCGGTGGCCAGCAGATTGGCGTAGTTGTACTGGCCCCAATCCAACCCGGCCTCGGCGGCCATACGGTATTCGCGTGCAGCGGCCGCCTCGTCCGCAGCGCATCCCCAGCCATGTTCCAGGCAACGCCCGGCCATATTGCGCGCCATCAAATGCCCGCCCTGTGCCGCGATCTGAAACCAGCGCAACGCCAGCGCCTCATCGCGCGCAATGCCGCGCCCTTGCAGCAAGATTTGCCCGAGCAGCGCCTGGGCATCGACCACACCCTCCTTCGCCGCGATCAAGATCGCCTGGGCAGCGCGTACCGGCGAGTCGTCGAGCATGCTTTGCAGCTGCTCAATGTTGAGCACTTCTTCACGTCGCAATAAAAAGCCCATGTCAGACCTCGACCCAGCGGCGCAGCAGGTTGTGGTAAGTGCCCGTAAGCTGGATCAGCGCCGGATGGTCGGGGACATCGGCGGTCAGTTGCTGGATCGCGCCGTCCATTTCGAACAGCAAGGTGCGCTGGCTGTCTTCGCGCACCAGGCTTTGGGTCCAGAAGAACGAGGCGTAACGCGCGCCACGGGTCACGGCGTTGACTTTGTGCAGGCTGGAACCGGGGTACAGCACCAGGTCACCGGCCGGTAACTTCACGCGCTGCAGGCCGAAAGTGTCCTGGATCACCAGTTCGCCACCGTCGTATTCGTCCGGGTCGCTGAAAAACAGCGTGGACGACAGATCGGTGCGCACGCGCTCGTGGCTGCCTTTGGGCTGGCGCACGGCGTTGTCGATATGAAAGTCGAAACTGCCCCCCGCGGTATAGCAGTTGAGCAACGGCGGAAAGACCTTGTGCGGTAACGCCGCTGACATAAACAACGGGGTTTGCCACAAACGCTCAAGCATCGCCGCGCCGATTTCCTTGGCAAGCGGGTGGCCCTCAGGTAACTGCAGGTTGTGCTTGGCCTTGGCAGATTGATGCCCGGCGGTGATTTTACCGTCGGCCCAATCGGCATTTTCCAGGGCTTGGCGGATGCGCTGTACTTCCTCGCGAGAGAACAGGCCGGGGATGTGCAGCAGCATGGGCAATACCTGGGATCAGAGAAGCGCCAATGGTATTGATTCTTATCCGCCCTGTAAAACAGGTCGACGAATGAGTTCGTAAATACCGTAAGCAAAAAGTGTAAAGAATGTAAATTCAGTGCAATTAGCAATATATCTCAATTGATAGAAATACTTGTTACCACTATATTCCGCGGCCTCACATCCTTGGGGAAAGGACACGTCATGTCGCCCACTACTACAAAAATACCTGCCAGTTCACCACGCATGCTGGCTTCGGCCATCGGCGTTGCGCTCAGCGCCAGCTCTGTTGCCCATTTGGCGCAGGCGGCTGAAGACACTGAACAAAAAGGCCAGCGCAACAGCATCTCCCTGGGCGCCACCAGCATCACCGGGGAAGAACAGGACAACACCTCCTACCAGGTCGAAAAAGCCTCGTCGCAGAAATACACCGCGCCGCTGGTCGACACCCCGCGCTCGGTCACCGTGGTGCCACAACAAGTGCTCAAGGACACCGCGGCCACCTCGTTGCAGGACGCCTTGCGCACCGTACCGGGTATTACCTTCGGCGCCGGAGAAGGCGGGAACCCCCAGGGCGACCGTCCGTTCATCCGTGGTTTTGACGCCCAGGGCGACACCTACCTGGACGGCGTGCGCGACACCGGTGGCCAGAGCCGGGAGATCTTCGACATCGAGTCGATTGAAGTCAGCAAAGGCCCGAACTCTTCCTTCGGCGGCCGTGGCTCGGCCGGTGGCAGCCTCAACCTGGTGAGCAAGACCCCGCAAGCGCGGGACTTCACCAACGGTGGCTTTACCTACGGTTCCGACCAGACCCGACGCTATGTGCTCGACGTAAACCGTCAGTTCCTCGACGACAGCGCCGCGTTCCGCCTGAACCTGATGAGCCACGAGCAGAACGTGGCGGGCCGCGACGCGGTGAATTACGACCGTTGGGGCGTAGCGCCGTCGCTGACGTTTGGTCTGGGCACACCGACCCGCGTCAACCTCAGCTACTACCACATGGAAAGCAACGATCTGCCGGACTCGGGGATTCCCTACGGCTACAGCTCGTCGACCGCGACCGCTCACGTGCATGACAAACCCACCGACGGCGGCGACAGCAACAACTTCTACGGCCTCAAGAGCCGCGACTTCCGCAAGACCCGCGCCGATATCAGTACGTTCTCCATCGAGCACGATTTGAACGACAACATGACCCTGAAAAACACCCTGCGTCATGGCAGCACCGGCCAGGATTACGTGCTGACACAGCCGGACGACAGCAAGCTCAACGTCAACAAATACGGCACCGTGTGGCGTCGTGCCAACACCCGCGTATCGACCACCACCACGACCACCAACCAGACCGACCTGTTCGGCAGCTTCCAGGCCTTGGGCTTCAAGCACAGTTACTCCACAGGCCTGGAATTCACCGGTGAAGAAACGCGTGTCAGCGGCTATACCGTAAGCCCGAACACCAACCCGACCTGCACCGTGGCCGGCGGAGGACGGGGTGGCCAGTGCACCTCGCTGAGCAATCCGAACCCGGATGACGCCTGGACCGGTAGCGTCGCGCGCAACTACAACGGCACCCACACCAAGGCCACCAGCCGTGGCGCCTATGTGTTCGACACCATCGAACTCGATCCGAAATGGCTGCTGAACGTCGGCCTGCGCTACGACACCTTTGACACGGTAGCCAACACCAACGCGACCACCGGCCGTACCACGATCAAGGAAGACAGCCAGTTCTTCAACTGGCAGGCCGGCCTGGTCTGGAAGCCTGTGGAAAACGCCAGCATCTATGCGTCCTACGCAACTTCGGCAACGCCGGCTGGCGGCCTGGTAGGTGAAGGTTCCGACGGCAACCCACTGTCAGCCGGTGCCGCCACCAGCGATCTGCAACCGGAAGAAACCGTCAACTACGAGCTGGGCACCAAGTGGGACCTGTTCCACGATCGCCTCTCGCTGACTGCCGCCGTATTCCGTACCGAGAAGAAAAACACGCGCATCCTCGTCGATGCCTTGACCTACGAGAACGCTGGCGAATCCCAGGTCGACGGCCTGGAGCTGTCGGCCAGCGGCAAGCTGACCGACCAATGGCAGGTGTTCGCCGGGTACAGCTACCTTGACAGCGAGCTGGTCAAATCCGGACGTAATGGTCGTAACGGTGTGATCAGTGCTGGCTCCAATGAAGGCAACCAAATGCCAAACACGCCGAAGAACACCTTCAGCCTATGGACCACCTACGACGTCACCTCCAAACTCACCATCGGTGGTGGCGCGTTCTACGTTGACGACGTTTACGGCGACGCCGGCAACACCGTTTACGTACCGTCCTACACCCGCTACGACGCCATGGCCAGCTACAAGCTGACCAAGAACGTCGACCTTCAATTGAACGTGCAAAACCTGACCGACAAGGTTTACTACGACAAGGCATTCTCGACCCACTTCGCCAACCAGGCAGCCGGTCGCACGGCACTGTTGACCACCAGCTTCCACTTTTAAACAGCAGCGCCACGCATCAAAAAGCCCCACGCATCGGATGCGTGGGGCTTTTGCGTGTTACACAGAATGTTTCTCGACAAGCCACGGCATAATGCGCGCCGTGCCCTACATATTCAGATAGACGAGGCGGTCAGACGTGTTGAAGAAAACCCTGTTCCAGTTGCACTGGTTCTTTGGCATTACTGCCGGGCTGGTGCTGGCCTTGATGGGGATCACCGGTGCTGCGGTTTCGTTTCAGGATGAGATTCTGCGGGCGCTCAACCCCACGGTACTGAGCGTCGAGAAACGCGAAGCCGGTGTGCTACCGCCCGCCGAGCTGGTGCGCAAACTGGAGGCCACTGAAGGCAAGACCGTGTCCATGCTCTGGGTGGAAAGCGAAAGCGGTAACGCTGCGCGCGTGTTCTTCACCCCGCCGCCCGGCGAGCGCCGTGGCCAGATGCGCTACTTCGACCCCTACACCGGCGACTACATGGGCGACGCCGTCGGCCAGGACGCGTTCGGTTTTATCCTGCAACTGCACCGTTTCCTGGTCATGGGCGAAACCGGCCGGCAGATCACCGGCGCCTGCACGCTGATTCTGGTGTTCTTCTGCCTCTCCGGCTTGTACCTGCGCTGGCCGCGCCAAGTGGCGAACTGGCGGGCCTGGCTGACGTTGGACTGGCGCAAAAAGGGGCGCAGCTTCAACTGGGACCTGCACTCGGTATTCGGCACCTGGTGCCTGCTGGCCTATCTTCTGTCGGCACTGACCGGGCTGACCTGGTCCTACGACTGGTACAGCCAGGGCCTGACCAAACTGTTGTCCGACGCACCTCACAATGAAAGGGTTCGCAAGCGCGGCCCGGCGCCCGACGGCGCGGCACCAGTGGCCAACTACGACGCCATCTGGAGCAGCATCTACAGCAACGCCGGCCCAGGTTTGAGCGCCTATAACATCCGCATGCCAGCGGTCGCGGGGCAACAGGCCACGGTCTATTACCTGCTGAGCAACTCGCCCCATGACCGCGCGCTGAACCAGATCAACCTGGACCCGGCCACCGGCGAGGTTAAATCCCACGACCAATACGCCAGCAAGACGCTCGGCGCCCAATTGCTGACCAGCGTTTATGCGCTGCACACCGGCAGCTATTTTGGCCTGACAGGGCGGATTATCCTCACGGTCAGCTCATTGCTGATGCCGTTGTTCTTCATCACCGGCTGGCTGCTGTACCTGGACCGTCGTCGTAAAAAACGCCAGGTGCGCGATGCACGTCAAGGCCTCACTGCCAATACCAGCGATGCCCCGGCCTGGCTGATCGGCTTTGCCAGCCAGAGCGGTTTTGCCGAACAGCTTGCATGGCAAACGGCTGGGCAACTACAAGCAGCAGGCTTGCCGGTGAAGGTGCAGCCCCTGGGCAGCGTCAGCCAGGATGACTTGCGCCAGTCGGAAAATGCGTTGTTCGTGGTCAGCACCTTCGGTGACGGCGAAGCCCCCGACAGCGCCCGTGGTTTCGAGCGCAGCGTGCTCGGTCAGGACCTGTCTCTCAAAGGTCTGAACTACTCGGTACTGGCATTGGGCGACCGCCAATACGAACACTTCTGCGGTTTTGCACGGCGCCTGAATTTCTGGCTGACCCACCAGGGCGGCAACCCCCTGTTCGCGCCAGTGGAAGTAGACAGCGGTGACACCAGCGCGCTGCTGCACTGGCAACAACAGCTTGGACAACTCACAGGCCACACCGCCGTGGCAGCCTGGCCGACCGCCCAGTACGAAAACTGGACGCTCAGCCAACGCACCCTGCTCAACCACGACAGCAGCGGCTCGAACGTGTATTTGCTGGGCCTCACCTCGCCGTCGCCTCAAAGCTGGCAAGCCGGTGATCTGGTGGAAGTGCTGCCACGCAATTGCCCCTGGGCCATCGAACACTTCCTCGGCGGCCTCGGCCTGGTCGGCAGCGATGGCGTATTGATCGACGGCATGGCGCAGTCCCTCAACCAGGCGCTCGCCACGCGCCAACTGCCGGACAACCGCACCCACTTGGTCGGCCTGCACGCCCAGGCCCTGGTGAACGCGTTGGTGCCCCTGGGCATGCGCGAATACTCCATCGCCTCGATTGCCAGCGAGGGCGTGCTGGAGCTGATCGTGCGCCAGGAACGCCACCCCGACGGCAGCCTGGGGTTGGCCAGCGGCTGGCTCACCGAACACGCCACCATCGGGTCAAGCATCAGCCTGCGCCTGCGTCGCAACAGTGGCTTCCACCTGCCGGAGGCACCGGTGCCGCTGATCCTGCTGGGCAACGGCACCGGCCTGGCAGGCCTGCGCAGCTTGCTCAAGGCGCGGATTGCCGACGGGCAGCAACGCAACTGGCTGCTGTTCGGCGAACGCAATATCGCCCATGACTTCCTGTGCCAGGACGAGCTGCAGGGCTGGTTGGCCAGTGGTGATCTGGCGTTGCTGGACCTGGCGTTTTCCCGCGATCAGACCGATAAGGTCTACGTGCAGGATCGTCTGCGGGAATCAGCCGACGTGCTGCGTAAGTGGCTGAGCGAAGGCGCGGCGATTTATGTGTGCGGGAGTTTGCAGGGGATGGCGGCTGGGGTGGATCAGGCGCTGGTGGATATTCTCGGCAGTGAAGCCGTAGCGCGGTTGATCGAGCAAGGTCGCTACCGCCGGGATGTCTACTGACTTAATCACAATGAAGATCTAAATGTGGGAGCGGACTTGCTCGCTCCCACAGTTTTGATTGCATTCCAAGTCAGGCGGGTTGCAGCTTTTGCTCGAATACGCAGACGCCATCCAGATCACGAAGGATGACCGTCAACTCCGCCGTCTGCCCATCAATCTGCACCTCGCCAAAAAACTGGAATCCGGCAAACGGTGAGGTGTTCTGTGCCGGTGGTGCCTTCTCGAACACCACCTCGGGCCCAAAGGTTTTATCCAGCGGATTAGGCCCGAAACTCCCCGCGTTCAGCGGCCCGGCGACAAACTCCCAGAACGGTTCAAAATCCTGGAACGCGGCGCGATCCGGGTGGTAGTGATGCGCCGCGCAGTAGTGCACATCCGCCGTCAACCACACATGGTTGCGCACCTTCTGAGCCCTTAAAAAGCCCAGCAATTCGGCAATTTCCAACTCGCGACCTTGCGGCGCACCCGGGTCATTGTTAGCGATGGCTTCCCAGCGCGCTACACCGGGGCTCACCTCACCGTCAGGCACGCCAAGACCAATGGGCATGTCGGCGGCGATCACTTTCCACTGCGCCTGGGACGCCTTGAGTTCGCCCTTGAGCCAGTCCAATTGCTCACGACCGAGGAAGGGTTTTTCGCCGCCCAGGTTGTCATCGTTGGGGCCACGATAACTGCGCATATCCAGCACGAACACATCCAGCAACGGCCCATAACTGAGCTTGCGATAAATCCGCCCGCCGCCATCGGCGCTTTGCCGGCGCATCGGGGAATATTCCAACCAGGCCTGGCGCGCGCGGCCGACCAAGGTGTTGATGTCCTTGGTCTGGTAACGCTCATCGAGCTGCTTGCTCGGCGACCAGTTGTTCACCACTTCGTGGTCGTCCCATTGCCAGATCTGCGGCACCTCGGCGTTGAAGCGCCGCACGTTTTCGTCCATCAGGTTGTAGCGGTAATTGCCGCGATACTCATCCAGGGTTTCGGCAACTTTGCTCTTGGCTTCGGTGGTGATATTGCGCCAGATGCGCCCGCTTTCGGTGGTCAGCTGCGCCGGCACCGGGCCGTCGGCGTAGATGGTGTCGCCGCTGTGGATAAAGAAGTCCGGCAGGCGCAGGCGCATGGCTTCGTAGATGCGCATGCCGCCGATATCCGGGTTGATGCCGAAGCCTTGGCCGACGGTGTCGCCGCTCCACACAAAACGAATATCACGGCGCTGTTGCGGCACGCTGCGCAGGTGGCCGAACCAGGGTTCGCTGGCGACACCGGTCTGGGCGTCTTCGAAATGCACGCGGTAGAAAATCGCCTGGTCGGCGGGCAGCCCGGTGAGTTCGACACGGGCGGTAAAGTCGGTGCGATTGTCGGCAAGCGGCGAGATGAATGTGCGCGGGTTGCTGAACACGCTGCGGGTGTCCCACTCCACCACCATGCGCGCGGGGCGGTCGCTGCGGCTCCAGATCATCGCGCGGTCGCCGAGCAGGTCGCCGGACTGCACACCGTCAGTGAGTTGCGGGCGGTCCTTCACTGAGGCAATCACTGCCGGGGCCAGGCCCGGCAGTAACAGGCCGGCGCCGACGGCTTGCATCACGCGGCGGCGACCGAGATCGAAGTGGCTCATGCAGGTGCCCTCTGACTTTCAAAAGGACAACTTAAACATGGCCGGATGAAGCGACTATGACAGTCCAGCCGAGAATGCGTCAGGCGACGGTAACGGCGCTGATTTTTCCGCTGCGATAAGCCTCGAATATTTGATCAATGCTGGATTTGGCATCGCCCTTTGCCGTGAAAATCCCACCGCGACCTTGGTTGGCGGCGGCGTAACGCTCGTCGTCCATCAACACCTGATGCGCTTTCTTCAAGTTCCAGAATGGGATACCGGCAAACAGGTGGTGGGTCAGGTGGTAGTTATCGCCATGCATCCCGATGATCGAACGCTCAAGCAGCGTGGGGAAGCGATTGCGCGTGAGCTGCACCTCTTCTTGGTAGAGGCCAAACATACCGAAGTGCTCGGAGACTTCAGATAACCAGCCAATGACCTGGAACACCGTGAAATACGGCACCAGCCAAAACAATACATAAGCCCATGGACCGACGAAGTAGCTGAAAACCAGCAACAGTACCGTGTGAACGCCCAGCAATTTCAAACCTTGGGACGGGTTGGCCAGGATATCCCCGGCCCGGTTCTTCACCAGGTAGAGGAAGTAACGATAGGTATTGGCCAGTGTCAGGCTCTTGAGCAAATGTCCGATCAGGAAATCGAAGCGGTCAGTCGCGTTATACAGGCCCGATTCGATGTAATAGCGGTGGTCCGGATCTTTATAGGGGTCACCGAGATTGTGATGGTGAAGCTGCACGTGGGAGCGACGGTAAGCCTCATAATTCTGGAAGATCGGGTAGCCGAGCAAATACTCGCCGATGACTTTGTTGAGCTTTTTACTTTGGGTCAGCGTCATGTGCGCCGCTTCGTGCAGAAGCGAGGCCAAGGCCCGTTGTCGGGAGCCTATGAACAGGAGAGCCAGTGGGTACAGGTAGTTGTAGCGATCTGCAAAAAACACCGCCAGCGAGATAACGGCCACGTCGGCCAGCACCGCCACCATCCAATGCCAATTGTCCTTTTTATAAAGTGCACGCAGTCGTTGTTTCACTTCATTGGCAGGATTGAATTTGTTTACTTTACTCATCAGAATTCCTTTTCCTCAGTACGAGGCGCTCAGTGCAATTGCCCCAGATGCGCGAAGTTATAAAAACGAGCCTTGCGACGCGAGTTTGATTACCACACCTCAATTCGCGAAGCCACTTAATAAAGTGCAACTGCTTTAGCTGACAGACAGATAATCGGCGATCATCGCCTTCCCATCTCCACGACATTTATATAATCCGAATGTTACATTTTTGCCAACAGATCCATGAATACCTGCACATCTTCAAGACTGTTTTTATTATTAATCGACAGGCGCACAAAGCGATCATGCCCTTGCCCCAACATATAGTAAGGCGTATGCGAGGCATACCCCGGCCAGCCATTCACGCCGCGCGTGCGCATATAAGCGACAAGTTCAGTTGCCGAATAATTAGCATGGGTCAATGAAATGATCCCCGCTTGTTGTGCACCAGGAGCGATGACACTGATGTGCGCCGTTTGTGCCAGTTGCTGATAAAGAAACCGGTAGGTCCCACGCTCAACGTTATAGGCCACAGACAGACGCTCTTTGATCGCCTGGTTCAAGCCAACCACTGCCGCATTGTTACGCTCGGCATACTCATAACGCCGGGCATCCTCAACCCCCAGGCTCACCTCCCCGCGCACATCAACACTGGCCCTGCTCAAGTCAGTGAAGCGCGGTTGCGCAGCCGCCATAAAATCCTCGGACAGGTAGGCAAACCCCGTGCCTCTGGGCCCGCAAAGAAACTTCCTGCCGGCGGCGGTCAGCACATCGGCACCCATCGCGCGCACATCCAGAGGCAGCATGCCCGCCGACTGACAGGCATCGACAAAGTAGAAACACGGGTAATCACGCAAAATATTACCCACTGCCTCAACATCGTTCACGATGCCGCAGCACGACGGCACGTGCACCACCGAGACCAGCATGACTTGCGCGCTCATGTGCTGTGCCAGCCATTGCAGGTCCAGGTCACCATTTGCGAGCAACGGCATCACATCAACCACAACGCCATATCGGCGCTGCAACTCGGACAGTGCGATCAGATTGCCGGCGTACTCATAGGGCGTGACCACGACACGCGCCCCCTTGGGCCAGCGCAGCACGTTCAACGCCGTTACCCAAGCCTTGGTAGCGCCATCGAAAAGAGCAATATTTCGTGCGTTTGTGCCAAGCAACCGGGCGATGTTTTCATACACTTCGCCGTCCAGCGTTGCGGCGTAGGAAAGTTCGGTTTCATACGCGCCGATTGCATATTCCTCTTGTAAGTAAACCTGCATCAGATGCAACGTTTCAGAAGAAATACGACCCGCCCCTGCCGTATTAAAGTGAATCATCCATCAGCCCTTTGTCGTGAGCCCATAAAATAGAAACCGCTCGCCACCACGATGCACATCGATAAGACATAAAACATCGCCTGGGGGGCATAAAGCGATAACGCAACGCCACACAATACCGGACCGAGGGCCGCCCCCAGATTCGACAAGTTCTGCGCACCGTAGTAAACGCCGCGCATATCCTCCGGCGCAATATAATCAATAAACAAGTATTCCGCCGGAATAATGATGATTTCACCCACGGTAAAAACAATCATCGCAAGTACCCAAATAGCCGGCATCTGCGCGTAGGCGAAACCCATCAGCCCTATCACAAAGAACAGCATTCCCAGCATCAACATGCGAAACAGGTTGTGCTGGTTGATCCGGGAGCCGATCAAATATTGAAGACTGATAACCACACAGGCGTTAGTAGTGACCAGGTAATTGATAATCCGATACGCATTTTGCGGATCGCTCGTCACGATCAGGTATTGCGACAGGTAGGCCGTGAACTGCCCAAACACAATGGCGCTGAGAATGCCGCCGATCGTGAAACACACCAGCCGATAGTTCGTAACCAAATGCACCAGTACGTTGACAAAACTCGATCCGCTACCGCCACTCACACCGCCAGACGAACGAGGAATTCGGCCACCCACCAGCCCATACAGCACGACAAAGACCGCCCCGATCAATGCAGCCACCGCAAATGGCATCCCGGGGCTGACTTTGGCAAACATCACACCGAGAAAAGGGCCGATGGCATAGCCGACGTTGGTCAGGGTGTACTTCAGCGAGAACACCCCGCCGCGCTTGTCCGGCGCCACCAGAAAACCTATGCCGGATTTGACCGCGATATCCACCACCGCATAGGCCAGGTTCACTACCACAATCGCGATGATGAACGGCACCAGGCTGGTCACCTGGAAGGCCACCGCGAACGCAAGCGAGAACACTGTCGCGGCAGCGAGCATGATCCGGTAGTTGGAGAACCTGTCTACCAGGAACCCGCCATAGACCCCCAGGATTGAACTGACGATCAATGCCCCGCCAACCGCGATACCGATATCCGCAACGCCCAGGCCGAATGCCTCGGAGAAGTAAATAACCAGATAGGGCAACGCCAGTGCCCTGGCAACGGTCAGGATGAAGGTCGCCGACAGCAGCAAAATCACCGTTCTGTCATAGACTCTGGCCTGACTCTGGACTACCAACCCCTCCGAGACGTTCTTCATGCCAGCATTTCCCTGTATACGCTTGCCTCGTGCTCACGCAGCACTTCAATACTGTGCTGAATGTTCGCTCGGTTGCTGTCGAGGATGAATACATGACCGGGGCTGTTTTCCAGGGAAATGGTCGGCTTGAGTACACCGTCATCCTGGATCTTTATGCTGTGCACCCCAGGGATCGCCTTCCATGCTGTGATGTCCGGCGTACGCTTGATCGGCCCCGCATGCCGTGAGATGAGAAACACACAGCTGGAATGAAAGTAGAGATTTTTTCGCGACCGTTGGCGGTAGTCGAGAAAGGCCTCTGGGTTAATCAACGAGTCGATCCACAGACTCAACTGGTTATGCCCCAGGGCTCGGGTATAGGCCGAAAGATCGATACCGCCCGGCATGCGCGCAGCCGTCTCCAGCAATACCGGTTCGTCATTGACGATCATCAATTCGCTATGCCCGACGCCGTGCCGGATGCCCAGCGCGTCGAGTACGGAGAATATGTAACCGGACAGTCGACTATAGACATCGGCATTGTCCACCGGGCACATCAACTGGTTGTAATCATGCACCGGCGAGGCACCGATACGGGTGCGGTAGACACGGATAATTTCGCTGACATAGTGCAGGCCATCGATACTCACCGTATTGACGCAGTACTCGATGTCGACGTCTTTGGACTTGCTGAGCAACAACTCCGAGTTGAAATCCGAGTTGTCCAGGTATTGCTGCACCAGGATTTCTTCATTACTTTCCAGAAAGATATTGCGACTGGATTTGATAACCTCGAAGGCGTGTTCAATCTGGCTGACGTCGGTGCAAATGTGGATGTTGTCGGAACCGGCGCTTTTAACCGGTTTCAATACCACCGGCAGCATCTGGTTTTCCTTGACCCAGTCCAGAATGCCCGGCAGCGCATCTGACTTGAAGTGCTTGATCGAACGTACACCCGCCCGGAACAACGCCTCGTGCATTTGGTACTTGTCACGCCAGCGCACGGCGTGGGCTGGATTGTTATGGCGCGGGACGTTGAATAGCGCAGCCAGATGAGCCGCTAACTCGACGCCGAACTCACAACCGGCCAGTACGAATTGCACGTTGTACTCAGACAGTGCCTGCTGCAACTCTGCATCCGAACGATAAAGCAGGTCGTTGATGAAATCCCCGGTGCGCAACCAAGCCTCATAAAACGCATTCACGTCGGCGGTCGAACGCACGTGCACACATTCATACCCCCGTGACATGAACGCAGGCGCGATCAAACTGCCAATCGAGTAGGCGTCGACAATCAATACGATATTTTTCTTATAGATCATTTGATTGCCTCCTGTGATGAACTCAATTCACGCACGGCGGTTTTGATTATGCCCGCCGCCCTGAGGATGTCGGCGCGGCTGATATTGATATGCGGCATAAAGCGCATTTCCCGTGCGTTATAGGGCAAGCCGGCGACACCTTGTTGGCTCAGGTGAATGCCAAATTGCATCGGTGTCATGCCCAACGAAGAAATGTCCAGGGTCACCATATTGGTGCCCTTGTAGTGCGCAGGCGTCTCATCGATATCGCTGAGCAGGCGGTGCAGCAGGGCCGCATGCTCATGATCCTCGGCCAGACGCTCAATATTGTTATGCATCGCATAGAGCCCGGCCGCAGCCATCATGCCGGCCTGATGAAGATCGCCGCCAAACCATTTACGGTATTTCCTGGCGCGCTGGATCAGCTCTTTGGAACCCACCATGATCGAGCCCACAGGTGCGCCAAGAGCCTTGGATAGACACATCGACATGAGGTCGGCGTTTTCCGTGTAGGAGGTCACATCAATGCCGGAAGCGATAGAGGCATGGAGGATGCGAGCACCATCCAGGTAACGATAGGCGTCGATAGTCTTGGCATAACCGAAGACTTCGTTCATCTGCGCCAGAGGAAAAATCGCGCCGCCTTTGCACCCAAGGGTGTTTTCAATCACCACCACACGCGGCAAGGCGTAATTCTGGTTCCAGCGGCAGCGCGAGGCATACAACTTTTCCAGGTCACTGATATCAAACAACCCGTTGTCGTGGGCCGACAATGAAAAGTTGACCCCGGAAAACGCCGAGGTTGCGGCGGCCTCGTAATAGTTGATGTGGTAGGAGGCATCCAGAAAAATCTCATCACCGGGCTGGGTGAGGGACTTGATCGCGAGTTGGTTGCTCAGTGTGCCGCCGGTAGTAAAGAGTGCTGCTTCCTTCTGGAAGTAGTTGGCGCAGAACGCTTCCAGGGCACGCACACTCGGGTCTTCGCCGAAACATTCATCCCCGACTTCCGCCTGGTAGATAGCCTTGCGCATGCCTTCCGTTGGCTTGGTGACGGTATCGCTTCTGAGATCGATAAACATGACTGCTCCTTTAATAACCAGCGCCGAAGGTGATACGCGAGGGGTCGTAGAAGTCGGCAAGTGCCTCAAGGACGTTGTCCGGCGACTCCGCCAGGCGGTGCAGGAAATGCAGGTACCAGCTATCACCATAAACTGCGGCAATCCGGCAGGTCAGGCCCCCCTCCCTGACGCTGCGCAACACATCCGGTTGCACGCCGTGGAGCATCTCCAGTTCCTGGATCTTCAAGTGATAAACACCGTCGAAAAGACGCTTGATCAAGTTGGGATCTTGCGTTGCACAACTCACAGGAATATTGGCGACCAGTAAATCGTCAAGTAACGCCAGGTAGCGTTTATCCAGTTCTTCACCACGAGGTAGAGCAATTTCAGGCGCCTCGTTGTAAACCCCTTTGACCAATCTGACTTTACGGCCATAGCTGATGATGCGCGGTAAATCCTCGACGGTCCTATGCAAATGCGCCTGCACGGTAATACCGACATTGTGATGGGCCGGGGCAAGTTCGGCATACACTTGCAGAATTTTATCGACTGCCGAAGAGTGCTCCATACTGATCATGACGGGGATATCGTGCTCCGCCGCCGCCGACAGGATAGTGACAGCATTGTGATAAGCCGTTTCCTGGGAAATGAGCATACCCACGGCACTTAAATCAAACCCCAACTGTGGTTTTAAATTAGCGCGGGCAAACGTTTGAATGGCACTCAGGTATTCGCTGACAAAGCCTTTTACAACTTGGGGATCATGATTCTCTTCACCCACATATTCAACACCGAGCTGATAGCCTTTTGCCGCAAGCTGATGCAGCTTACCGCTCAGCTCCTGCGCGTCCGACGCGATAATGTAACGATGGGCGGCGTGCTCGAACAATTTGAAAAACAATGAGTTTTTATCGAACGCTTCGCGACACGCCTGGTTGAGTGCCAACTTCTTCAACCCTGCACATGCCAGTGTATAAACTTCCTTGGAAAGCATTTATTGCTCCTTGCCGACAATGGTTTGCGCAAACACAACTTATTTTTTACAAAACAGCAAACTTTATTTACTGCGGACTCCGCGGCCGACATCACCCACGCGATCGCGCCCTGAACAGGGAGGCGCCATTAATGACCTATAAGGAGTTTTGCCCTATTTCTGCTGCATGAGAATGCTCGGAAATATAAAGCAAAGCTGTCCCCCAAATAGGTGACTCAGCGATTGCTCATAAAGTGGTCGATATACGAAGTGCTGAGAAAGAGCACTTAACGTCGTCAGATTCCTTTTAAAGGTGACCAGCATCCTCGCCTCTTCGATCCAATAGGTCATTTTTATGACATTGCGAATAGCGAATCACTCACAGGTATTCGTGCTTATAGCTTACCGCCGCGCCACGTTCTGATTTATGATAATTTTTACCAGATAGGTGGAACTAAATTCATGGATACAGGGTTCGTATGTTTTCCTCAGAGCGCTTGAAAGGGATTGATGTGTTCGTCTGCGTCTCGGAGACCGGCAGCTTCAAGGCAGCTGCCGAGAGAATGAATTTGACAGGCTCCGCGATCAGTAAAAGTGTCGCCCGGCTGGAGAGCCGATTGGGCACCCGGCTTTTTCAACGCACGACCCGACGCCTTGCGCTGACCGATGCAGGGATCGCGTTCTATCGCACCTGCACCGGTGTGCTCGCCGACCTTGAAGAGGCAGAGTTGTCACTGCAAATCGACAATAT
The DNA here is from genome assembly GCF_963970945.1 of Pseudomonas sp. RA_5y_Pfl1_P24. Taxonomy (NCBI): domain Bacteria; kingdom Pseudomonadati; phylum Pseudomonadota; class Gammaproteobacteria; order Pseudomonadales; family Pseudomonadaceae; genus Pseudomonas; species Pseudomonas sp. RA_5y_Pfl1_P24. The sequence goes on from NZ_CAXAOJ010000003.1 coordinate 337,711, forward strand.
CGAGCCGCGTGGACGGATTCGAATCGACCTTCCAGGCGCGTTCGGCCGCGCACAAGTGCTCCCTACGCTCCTGCAGTTCATGCAGGATCACCCACTGGTGATACCGCACATCACGTTCTCCGACGGGCTGATCGACCCGTTCCAGGAGGGCGTGGATGTGATGGTGCGCATTGGCGGGGCTGATGTCTGGCCCGAACGAGTGGCGCATCGTTACCTGGCCAGTGAGTGGCATACCTTCTGCGCATCGCCGAGCTATTTGGCCAGGCACGGCACGCCGCTCACAGAGCAGGATCTGGAGCATCACCAGTGCATCGCCTATGGCTGGGTGGATGGCAATATCACCCCGTGGAGTTTCGCAGGTGATCATCCGGGCAGGATAAAACGCCAGCCGGTGGCTGCGGGGTTGGTGATCGGCAATGGCGAAGGCTTGTTGATGGCGGTATTGGCTGGCTGTGGTATCGCGCAATTGCCATCGTGGCTGATTAATCAGCAGCTGGAAGAGGGCACCTTGGTGGAAGTGTTGCCCCACCTGGCAACCGAGGGCATTCCGATCAATCTTGCCTGGATCAAAAGCCGTCAGGCACTGCCGAAGGTCAGTGCCTTGTTGGATGCATTGACGGCCAGCCTGACGCCAGTGGGCGGCATATTAAGGGGGCTTAGACGAACGTGACCCCCTTGAGGCTCCAGGCGACCCCGAGGCCGCCTTTCCATGCCGATGCTCAGCCGCGAACACCCCCGCGCTGCCACGACACCTTGCCCCTAGTGCCGGCGCTGGCCATCAGGTCGGCGCGACCACCAGTTCTACAGCCTCCGGACGCTTGATCAGCGCGTACACCAACCCCGTCAACAGGCTACCGGCAACGATTGCCAGCAGATACAACAGCGCATGGTTCATCGCATTCGGGATGATCAGCACAAACAACCCACCATGGGGCGCCGCCAGTTTGCAGCCGAAGTACATCGACAGCGCACCGGTCAAGGCGCCGCCGGCGATGCTGGCCGGGATAACGCGCAGCGGGTCCTTGGCGGCAAACGGGATCGCGCCTTCAGAGATAAAGCACATGCCGAGGATCATCGCCGCCTTGCCGGCTTCGCGTTCGGCCTGGGCGAACTTGCGTCGCGCCAGGAACGTAGCAATGCCCATGCCGATGGGCGGCACCATGCCGGCGGCCATGGTCGCGGCCATCGGTGCACCGCTGGACGCCGCCAGCAAGCCGACCGAGAACGCATACGCCGCCTTGTTGATCGGCCCGCCGAGGTCGACGCACATCATGCCGCCCAGCAGGATGCCCAGCAGCACCGCATTGGTGGTGCCCATGGTGCTGAGGAAGTCAGTAAGGCCCGTGAGCAGACGCGCCACCGGCGGGCCCACCAGGTAGATCATCGCCAGGCCGGTGAACAGGCTTGCCAGCAACGGGATGATCAGGATCGGCTTGAGCGCTTCCAGACTCTGCGGCAATTGCACCGCACGCGAGATGAACTTGACGCAGTAGCCTGCCAGGAAACCGGCGAGGATGCCGCCGATAAAACCCGCGCCCAAGGTGCCCGCCAACAGGCCGCCGATCATCCCCGGCGCAATGCCAGGACGGTCGGCAATCGAGTAGGCGATGTAGCCCGCCAGCAGCGGCACCATCAGCATGAAAGCGCGATCGCCGACGGTTTTCAGCGCAGCGGCGAGCGTGCCCTCTTGTTCAAACGCGTGAATACCGAAGACGAACGACAACGCAATCAACAACCCGCCCGCCACCACCATCGGCAACATGAACGACACGCCGGTCAGCAGGTGTTTGTACACACCGGTTTTTTCTTTCTTGGCCACCGCGCCGCTGGCGGCGCTTTCCACGGCACCTTCGGCGAGGGCCTTGTTGAGGGTGGCTTCGGACTGCTTGAGGGCAATACCGGTGCCGCAGCGGTAGATTTTCTTGCCGGCGAAGCGCTCGGTGGCCACTTCAATATCGGCCGCCAGCAGCACCACGTCGGCATTCGCAATCGCTTGCGGACTCAATGGCGTGCGTGCGCCGACCGAACCCTGGGTTTCGACCTGCAAGTCATAGCCCAAACGCTTGGCCGTCTGCTGCAAGGCTTCGGCGGCCATGAAGGTGTGGGCGACGCCCGTTGGGCAGGCCGTAATCGCGACGATGCGCGGTGTATCTTTGGCTACAGCTGCAGCCGCGACGTAGACCCGCGCCTCTTCGGCGCCGCGACGCAACACGGCGTCGACATCCGCCAGCGCCTGGGCCGGGGTGCTCTGGAACACGCGCTTGCCGACAAACCGTTGCATGTCGACAGGGGTGCTGCTGACCAGCAACACCCACTCAGCGTCATCAATCGTGGCCTGGGACAACTGGCGTTCCGGGCGCTGTACGTCCACCACCTCAACGCTGGTGCTCCAGCCCTGGCGCTGCGCGGCAGCGTCCAACAAGCGAGCGCACAGCACACTGGTGACCATGCCGTTCGGGCAGGCAGTAACAATGGCTAATTTCATCACAAACCCTCTTATTGTTCTGTCAGCGGGCGTACGTGTACGCCGCTTTCGAGACGCGCCAACTGCGCGTCATCGCTGATGCCAAAACCAATCTGCGTGACGGCCATGGCGGCAATCGCCGTGGCCCGGCGCAGGGTGTGCTCCGGCGCATCGCCACTGAGCACACCGTGCAGCATCCCGGCCAGCAGCGAGTCGCCGGCGCCGACGGTACTGGCGACCGTCACCTGTGGCGGCGTGGCATGCAGTGCCCCGGCCGGGCTGTACCAGCTCACGCCGGCGGCACCGTCGGAAACCACCACATGCTCCACGCCCTGCTGATGCAACTGACTGATCGCGTCCGTGGCATTTCCCAAGGCTTCGGCCAGCTCTTCGGTGTTGGGTTTGACCATCCACGGGCCAGCCTTCAAGCCGGCGCGCAGCGCTTCGCCACTGGTGTCCAGGGCGACTTTCAAACCGAGCGCCTTGAGTTCCTCGAGCAAGCCCTGAAACCACTGCGGGCTGACGCCGCGCGGTAAGCTGCCGGCCACCACCACCGCATCGAATTCAGGGCCGATCATCGCAACCCTCTTGAGCAATTCTCGTTGCGCCTGCTCACTGACCACAGGCCCCGGCGCATTGATGTCGGTAACCCGGCCGTCTTGTTCGGCAATCTTGATGTTGCTCCGGGTTTCGCCCGGCACGCGAATGAACGCGTCGCCAAATCCACGACTGGCAATCAGTGCATCAAACGCCTCGGGGTTTGCCGCACCGAGAAAACCACCCACGCTCACGTGATGGCCCAAATCCGCCAGCACCTGCGCCACATTCACGCCCTTGCCGGCGGCATGGGTGAGCACGGCTTCGCTGCGGTTCACTTCACCCGGTTCCAGGCGCGCCAGGCGCACCGTGAGGTCCAACGCCGGGTTCAGCGTCAGGGTCAGAATCCTTGCCATCTACACGGCCTCCACTAGGGCACGCACTTCGGCGGGCGAGCCCACCGCGAGTGCTTTTTGCGCCAGGCCCTGGGCCTCGCTCAGACTGAATTCGCGCACCCGCGCCTTCACTTCAGGAATGCTGCGGGCCGACACACTCAACTCATCCACCCCCAGGCCGATCAGCACCGGCACTGCCAGCGGGTCCGCCGCCAATTCGCCGCACACCCCTACCCATTTGCCATGGGCATGGGCGGCGCGCACGGTGATGTCGATCAGTTGCAACACCGCCGGGTGCAGGCCATCAGCCTGGGCCGACAAGGTCGGGTGGCCGCGGTCGATGGCCAGGGTGTACTGGGTCAGGTCGTTGGTGCCGACGCTGAAGAAGTCGACTTCCTTGGCCAATACCGGCGCAAGCAAAGCGGCCGATGGCACTTCGATCATGATGCCCAATTGCAGGTCGGCCACCGGGATTTCCAGGCGCAGGCGCTCGGTCATGTCGCGGGCCGCGCGCCATTCGTCGACGCTGCCGACCATGGGGAACATGATGCGCAATGGGCGGTTGTCCGCCGAGCGCAGCAGCGCGCGCAGTTGCGCCTCCATAATCTGCGGGCGTTGCAAGGTGAGACGAATCCCGCGCACGCCGAGGAAGGGGTTTTCTTCCTGGGCAATCGGCCAATACGGCAGCGGCTTGTCACCACCGACATCAAGGGTACGAACGACCAATGGGCGACCACCGAGGCCATCGAGTACGCGGCGGTACTCGGCTTCCTGGGTGGCTTCGTCCGGCGCTTGCGGGTGGGCCATGAAAATCAGTTCGGTACGCAGCAAACCGATGCCTTCGGCACCCTGCTCTACCGCGCTGGCGACACCGGCGCTTTCGCCGATGTTGGCAAACACTTCTACGGCGTGGCCGTCACGGGTCAATGCAGGTTCATGACGCTGCGCGGAAGCGGCTTGCAGGCGTTGTTCACGGGTGTCGCGCTCAACCGTGGCGCGCTGCAGGGTGGCAGCGTCAGCGTCGACATGCAGGCGACCGCGCTGGCCATCCAGCAGCAACGGCGTACCGGAGGCCAGCAGCAATACGGCGGGCCCTGCACCGACCAGCGCTGGAATACCGAGGGCACGGGCGACAATGGCGCTGTGGGCGGTCGCGCCACCACGGGCGGTGAGGATGCCGGCGACGCGCGAGGGATCAAGCCGTGCAACGTCGGACGGGCCGACTTCGTCCATGACCAGAATGTAAGGTTCGCTTGGCGCCTGAACCGTTTCAACCCCGCACAGTTGAGCCAGCACGCGTCGGCCGACATCACGAAGGTCAGCCGCACGCTCTGCGAGCAAAGCGTCCTGCAAAGACTCCTGCTGCTTGGCGGCGGCTTCGATCACGCTCATCCACGCCGCTTCGGCGCTCTCGCCTTGCTTGAGGCGGGTGTCGACTTCGTCGGTCAGTTCCGGGTCGTCGAGCATTTCCTGGTGAGTGATGAAAATCTCGCGGATAGCCTTGGATTGGCTGCGTTCGATCAGGCCGTTGATATCACCGCGCACCTCGGCCAGTGCGCTTTGCAGGCGCTGGCGCTCAATGGCCGAGGATTCGCCGCGCAGCGGGTAATCGAACGTCTGCTGAACCTGGATATGCGCAGGGCCGATGGCAATGCCTGGCGCGGCGGCGATGGCCTGGATCTGGCTGCCGGCCAGCGGCGCGCTGAGCACCGGCTCGATGTCGAGGATTTCGGGCTGGGCACTCAGGGTCGGCAGCGGCTCGACGTCTTCGCCGAGGCCTTCTTGCACCGCCGCCAACAGCGCGGGCAGTGCATCACCGGCAATCGTCGGCTCGGCGACAAACTCCAGCACCTGACCGCGACGCGCGCCGAGGCTGAGCAGCTTGCTCAGGCTTTTCACCGACACGGCGCCCACCGGGCCATCGACGATGCGCACGCGAATGTCGCCTTCAAAACTTTTCGCCAACTGCGCGAGGATCTTTGCCGGGCGCGCATGCAGGCCGTGGGCATTGGCCAGGGTGATGCGCGCGCTGGGCCAGTCTGGCGGCAGTTCGCCGCCGAGCACTTCAAGCACCGCGCGGCTGCTGGTGGCGCGGCCAAGTTCCTGGCCGCGACCTTCAATCAGCAAGGCACATAAGCGTTCAAGCAGCGTTTGGTGGGCCTCACCCAGGCTCGCCAGGCAGAACAGGCCATTGAGCGGCTGGCCGAGGTAACGCATGGGTTTATCCGGAGTGACAAACGCCAGGCCCGGGCGCTTGACCGTTTGCTCGCTGTGCAACCACCACAGGCCATCGCCCAGGGGCAGTGCGTCGACCTGCTGCAGGACGGCGGCGAAACCGTTGCTGACACAATCGGCCTGGCGCAACAGGCGTGCGCCGCGCCACACCAACTCTTCGAAATCATCGGCGGACACGCCGAGGCCGATCATCTGCGCATCCAGTGCCAACTCCTGCGGCGCACCTTGCAGCAGCTTCAGCAACGCTTCGGCAGTGCCGGCACGGCGCAGCGCCTGGCCCAGGTCGGTTTCGCCGAGGGCCCGGGTGAGCAGTTGCAACAGGCGCAGGTGTTCGTCGGATTTAGCGGCAATGCCGATCGCCAAGTACACGATCTGGCCGTCACCCCAGTCCACCCCTTCGGGGAACTGGAGCAGGCGCACACCGGTAGAAAATACGTGGTCACGGGTTTCAGGGGTGCCATGGGGGATGGCAATACCTTGGCCGAGGAAGGTCGAGCCCTGGGCTTCACGGGCTTGCAAACCGCTGAGGTAACCCTCGGCGACCAGGCCGTCGGCCACCAGTTTCTCAGCGAGCAGGTGCAAGGCAGCAGATTTATCCACAGCCACCTGGCCCATGGAAATCTGCTCTACAGTGAGCTCAAGCATGCCGTTCTCCTAGTTAGTGCGGTGGCGCACTAGGTATTGTTTTAAACAAACAGTGTAAGGGTTGTTTATGAACACTGACCGAGCAGTCAATTGGCAGTAGCTACTCAGACGCGATCTTCGTAAAAATACGCTGGCTGAAACGTTTAATCTAGACTTTATGGAAGACTACGCGTTAATTACTCATCCTTGAAGAACCGCTCGGCGCTTGAGCCAGGACATTGGTCGTGTACAGGAATCGGTTACGATTGGACAAAATGTCGGGGCAAGCTCCAAAAAACAAGGAAATCCCGGTTTGAAACTCAGTGATATCGCACGTCTCGCCGGTGTGTCCGTGACCACCGCCAGCTACGTCATCAATGGCAAGGCCGAACAGCAACGCATCAGCAACGCCACCGTCGAACGGGTGCGCGCTGTCGTCGAAGCCCATGGCTTTACCCCCAACCCCCAGGCCGCCGGGCTGCGCAGTCGGCACACGCGCACCTTGGGTTTTATCCTGCCCGACCTGGAAAACCCAAGTTACGCACGCATCGCCAAGCTCCTGGAGCAAGGCGCACGGGCGCGTGGCTATCAGTTGCTGATCGCCAGCTCCGACGATGACGCCGACAGCGAGCGCCAATTACTGCAACTGTTCCGCGCCCGCCGTTGTGATGCGTTGTTTGTGGCCAGTTGCCTGCCGGCCAGCGATGACAGTTATCACGCGCTGCAAGCCAAGGGTTTGCCGGTGATTGCCATCGACCGGGTAATGGGCGCGGATCAATTCTGCTCAGTGGTCAGCGACGACCGCCAGGCGTGCCAGCAATTAACCAGCAGCCTGCTGCAACCACTGCCCAAGCAGATCGTGCTGATCGGCGCACGGCCCGAGCTGAGCATCAGCCAGGAACGTGCCGCTGGTTTCCGTGAAGCGCTCGAAGGCTTTACCGGCGAGGTGATCGTCGAACACGGCGATGCGTTCAGCCGCGACTGCGGCCGGCAGTTGATGGAGCAACTTCTGGGTCAACTGGGGCATTTGCCTGACGCGCTGGTGACCACGTCCTACGTGCTGCTGCAAGGCGTGTTCGATGCGTTGCATGACTTTCCGCTCAAATCACGCCCGCTGCGCCTGGGCACGTTTGGTGACACCCAGTTGCTGGACTTCCTGCCGCTGCCGGTCAACGCCATGGCCCAACAACATCAGCAGATCGCCGAAACCGCCCTGCGCCTGGCCCTGGCCGCTATTGAAGAAGAGCAGTACCAACCTGGTGTGCACGCCATTGGCCGGACGTTCAAGCAGCGTATTCACGAGGCCTGAACGTGGAGTTGATCGACACCCACACCCACCTGGACTTTGCGGATTTCGACAGCGATCGCCGGGACGTCCTCAGTCATAGCAGGGCGTTGGGTGTGCGACGCATGGTGCTGCTGGGGGTGTATCAGCAAAATTGGCAGCGCGTGTGGGATCTGGTGCAAGCGGACGAAGGTTTGTTCGCCGCCTTTGGCCTGCACCCGGTGTACCTTGATGAGCATCGTCCCGCCGACCTGTCGGAATTGGGCGATTGGCTGACTCGCCTGCACGGCCATCGGCAACTGTGTGCGGTCGGTGAGATCGGCCTGGATTACTTTCTCGAGCAACTGGACCGCGAACGCCAGCAGAGCCTGTTTGAAGCTCAACTGAAGCTGGCGGTGGACTTCCAATTGCCAGCGTTACTGCATGTACGTCGCAGCCACGCCGCTGTGATCGCCACCCTCAAGCGCATCCGCCTACCCCGTGGCGGCATCATCCATGCGTTTGCCGGTAGCCAAGAAGAAGCCCGCGAGTACATTAAGCTCGGCTTCAAGCTGGGCTTGGGCGGCGCCCCTACCTGGCCCCAGGCACTGCGTATGCACAAGGTATTGGCGCAACTGCCGCTCGACGCGGTGGTGCTGGAAACCGACTCGCCCGATATGGCACCGGCCATGTTCCCCGGCCAACGCAACAGCCCCGAGCACCTGCCAGCTATCTGCACCGCCCTGGCCGAGCGCATGGGTATCAGCCCGCTATTGCTGGCTGAGGCGAGCACACGCAATGCCTGCGAGCTGTTCAATTGGTAGGTTCGGCGTGACCCCTTGCAGGTCCAGCGTTAGCTGTTGGCGGTAACGGGCATAACGCAACGCCAGGAAATGTACCAGCAGCACCACCAGCGAGACGTTGAACTGGCCGATCACACTGATCAGCCCCAGCCACTCCGCGACCAGCACCACAATCAGCACAATACAGGTCAAGACCACCATGCTCGGGCGCACCAAGGCCCAATGGTCCAGGGACTTGAACTGACGCAGTTGCCGGGGGCAGTTCAATCGCAATACCCACTGGCAGTAAGGGCAATCGAATGGCTCTTCGATAGCAATGGCATTCAATTGCCAAGGCTTGAGCTCAAAGGTGATGTCGCAATGGGCGCAGTGCCCTTTGATGCCGATTGCAGCGATCATCGCTGTGCCTCCCCTGAACTTGAAATCGAGTGAAACAATTTTCACCCATTCAGGGGAACAGAAAAGGGACGCCGGAAAATCAGGACAAGCACCACGCCATCCGACGACAAATCCTACGCCCAGGTCTTACACGCGAAACGCACCGATCAATTGCTTCAACTCGATCACCTGCATCGATAACTGTCGGCTCGCCGCTTCGGTCTGATGCGCGCCCTCGGCGGCATGTTCGCCGGCCCGATTGATTGCGACGATGTTCTGGTCGATATCGTGGGCGACGGCCGTCTGTTGCTCCACGGCCGCAGCGATCTGCTGGTTTTGATCGACGATCATGCCCACGGCACCGAGGATATTTTCCAAGGCCTGCTGGACCCTTTCCGACTGCTCAACGGTGCCATTGGCCATTTCATGGCTGCTGCCCATGGCCGTCACGGCGGCCGACACACCGCTGTGCAAGCGGCTGATCATCTGTTCGATTTCTTCTGTGGAGTGCTGCGTACGCCGGGCCAGGGTGCGCACCTCGTCGGCCACCACCGCAAAACCACGCCCCTGCTCACCGGCCCGCGCGGCCTCAATGGCGGCGTTGAGTGCCAGCAGGTTGGTTTGCTCGGCAATGCTCTTGATCACTTCCAACACGCTGCTGATGGACTGGCTGTCGGTGGCCAATTGGTTAATCACCCGCACCGACTGATCGATCTCCGAGGCCAGCCGCGCGATGCTGCCCTGCTGGGATTGCACCAGGCTACGGCCACTGACAGTTTCATCGTTGACGCTGTGGGCACTGCTGACCGCCGCCGCCGCACTGCGTGCGACTTCCTGGGCAGTGGACGACATCTGGTTCATGGCCGTCGCGACTTGCTCAATCTGCGTGCGCTGCCCGGACACCGCCTGATTGCTCTGGGCTGAGACCGTTTCCACCTGGCCGGCTTGGATTTCGACCTGGCTGACGGTGTGTCCGACACGTTCGATCAAGTCATGGATCTTCGCGACGGTGCCATTGAACACCTGGCCCAGGTCGCCCAACTCATCGCGGCTATCCGCGACAAAGGCGACCGTCATGTCGCCGGCCGCCACCTTGTCCATCATCGCCCCCAGGCGCCGCAGGGTTGTGCGCGTGGAGGCGTAAAACCCTGCGTACAAATAGAAGATCAGCAGGAACACCACCGTCAGGGCCAGGACCAGCACCACCATGTGCGTGCGGTTCTGCGCCAGGCGTTGCTCCAACTGCTGTCCGAGAAATGCCAGCGTGGCGTCGTCCAACTGGTAGGTCTGGGCCATCAGCTGGCTGACACCGTCATAGAAACCCTGCCAGGGCGCGTCAAGGGTTTGCGCCATCACCACCTGCTCTTCAAACAACTCGCTGCCTTGCTTCAAGCTGGCGTTGCTGGCCTTGGCCAGGCCATCGAGTGCGGCGTGCGCAGCCTTGCTGGCGCCCAAGGCATCCTGCAACTTCAAGCCATATTCGGCCTGGAGTTTTTCCAATTGCTGCAACAGTTCGTCAAAGCGCGTACTGGACGATGAATTAAGAAAGCCTTGGCCCAGGGAATACGCGCCGATTGCCCGACCTTCACCCAGGGTCTGCGTGACTTGCGGGGTCACGCTGGTGATCAATTCGCTGAGCTGGCGCAGATCGCTCTGGGGGTCGCGGCTCAAACCGGATTGGCTGGCGATGATCTGGCTGAGCATCTGTGCCTTGTTGAGCAACTTACCGATCAGTGCACTTTTGCTCAGCAGCGACGTTTCCTGCTGCTGGGCCTTGAAGGCCGCGATCAACTCGTCGCGCTTGCCGTCAAAAGCGGCGACTTGCTCGGGGTCGGTCGCCATGGCGCTGAGGCTTTGCAGGCGGCTCAGGACACTGTCTTCCAATGCGCTGATCTTGCCCTCAAGGTCGCCGGCCTTGCCGGACTGGCCGAGGGTGGCGTTGATTTGGACTTGGTTGTTGAGGGTTTCCAGGTCGCGGCGCAAGGCCAGGCTGCTGCCGAGCAAGTCGAGGCTTTGCAATTCCACGCGTGTGCCCTGGAATTCACGCCACGAATCGCGCACCAGGTAATAGTTGGTCGCCAGCATGGGCAGCAGGAACAGCACGCTGATCAAGCTGAACTTCATGCCGAAGCTCAGGCGGTTCATCAGCGCGACGGCGGGATAGAGCAAGCTCTTCACAGGTGAACTCCCTTTCTTTTTTTTATTGAGGCGCAGGGCGGCAGTTAGCCAGCATCTGTATAGCTCAATTTGAAAGGGAGTTTTGTAACTTAAGGTTAACGGCAGCGGGGCTGCCGAAAAATAATGTGCCCGCATTCACTCGACTAGGGCAACACTGCCCAGATGGCAAACCCGGCGTACCACAGCACAGCGGCGCGCAGCAGCAGTTCCCATATGCGATCCAGGCTGATGATGCCATCGGCGCCCACCGCCGGCGGCGGGATTTCGGCGGCGACCAGGCCGACTTTTTCCACCAATTGGGCAGCGCTGATGTCCCAGCTCAGCAGTTCGTGCAGCATCACGCGGCCAACCGCGACGAAATTGCCCACCAAGGCAAAGCTGGCCGCCAACAGGCGCACCGGCAGCCAGTCAAACGCGTGGCGCAGTTGCCCGGCGCGCTCAGCGACCAGCGGGTTCTTGCTGTGCTCACCGGCCAGGGCAAGCAGGCGATAGGCCAAGGCAGCCACCGGGCCCAGCAGGAAGTACCAGAAAATCACCGCAAAAAAGCTCTGGTACGCCTGCCACAACAGATGGCCCTGAACGCATTCGAGCAGTTGTTCGCCACTGTCGGCGCTGAGGTTCAGGTCACGTTCGGCCACGTGCTCGGCAGCTTGCAGGTCGCCACGGCGCCAGGCATCGCGAAACGGACCGAGCCCAGCGAGCAGATCACCACGGCCCAGGCTGTAGATCAGCACTACCAGGTGCACCGGCAGCGCCAACAGGCCGTAGGCCACCGGCTCCAGCACCAGCAGCAACAACGCCAGCAATGCCACCGGCAACAACACCAGCACTACCAGAATCAGCCAGGGACGCTTGCCCATGCTCGGGCTCGATTCCAGCTTGGCCAGTTCGCGCAGCCAACCACCATCGCGCTGCAACCGCTGGCGCAGGGCCGAGAACTTCTCGATCCATACGGCCAGTACCAACACCAGAAAACTCATCGTGCGTGTCCTCCATCCTGCAGGGCGCTGCGAAAGCGCGTCCAATCAAAAGCGGGGCCGGGATCGGTCTTGCGTCCCGGCGCGATATCGCTGTGACCACAAATGCGCTGGGGGGTGATGCCTGGGTAGGCCGCCAGCAATTGGCGGGTCAGGTCGATCAGCGACCCATATTGTGCTTCGGTGAAGGGCTGATTATCCGTGCCTTCCAGCTCTACCCCCAGGGAAAAGTCATTACAGGTTTCCCGGCCCTCGAAATACGAAACCCCGGCATGCCAGGCGCGGTCGAGGCAGGAGACAAACTGCGTCACCGTGCCATCGCGCTCAATCAGAAAATGCGCAGACACCCGTAGGTCGGCAATCCCTTCAAAGTAGGGATGTTCCGTGACATCCAGGCGGTTCTGGAAAAACTCCTGCACTTTACCGGTGGCGAACTGCGCCGGTGGCAAGCTGATGTTATGCACCACCAACAGTGAGATTTCGCCTGCGGGGCGCTCGTTGAAGTTGGGCGAAGGGCAATGACGAATGCCCTGGCACCAACCGCTGGTGGGGTCCAACTGCATACAGGTTCCTTGAACGAGACAACGTATGACCAGTATGCCGCGTTCGACCCTCTGGTTGCGATCACTTGCCGCGATTGAGTTGACGCAGTTTATTCAACACCGCGGCCAGCGCGCGCTCGAACAGGGGGCCGTCGTCCAAGGAATGCAGCGTGCCGCGCTTGAACGCCAGCGCCAACTGGCCGGTACTCTTCTCCAGCACCTTGAGCCCCGTGCGGCTGGTGAAGATATACGTGTTGGCCGGTGCCATGATCGCCGTCAGCTTGCACCGCAGTGGGCTGGTCGCGTCCGTCTGGAACACCACCCAGCTACCCACCTTTAGTTCTTGAGCCCTGAGCAAGTCCGGGTCGTTGCCCGGCAGGTCGATGACCGGGGCGAGCGACGTCGCGCTGAGGACAAACGGCTCGCGCACTTCGATCAGATCTTCCATGCATTCGGGCGCCTGGACGTGCAAGGCCTGCAAGCGCAGAAAGAATTCACGGGTGCTGAACGGGTCGAACGCGGCACTGGTCAACCCATCGCGCAAGGCCTTGAGCAAGCCAGGCAGTTGCTCCAGCAAATGGCGCCCGGCTTCGGTGTCTTGCTGCAGGCTGACGCTCCAGATCAGCTCATCCATGGTGCTCAACGCCGCTTGCCATTGCACCGACTGCTCACCATGCTTGAGACTGGCCAGCAACAACACCTGGCTCCATGCCTGCTGCAGGAACTGCACCACCGGACGCGGCAGGACCTTGCCCAACAACCGTCGATTAAGCACATCGGCCACGCGCTGGCGTACGGCTTCGGTGCGCACGTGTCCAGCCTCGGCATCGCGGGTGTGCTGTTCAAGCAGGTCGCTGCGTCGCCGTTCATCGGCGGTAAACGCGCTGAACTCTGCGAGCAATTGGGGGAAAATCGCCGGGTCTTCGACGAACTCATTGAGCAAACGCTGCACGACCTGCTCGATACGCAGATAAAGGTGGTCGCGCTGGTAGTCTTCACACGGACTGCTGCCCATGACGGCGGCCGCGATTTCATTGAGCAAGCGTCGTGCCGGGTGACCGGCGCGGCTGAAAAAGCTCTTGTCGAGCAACGCGACTTTCAGCATCGGGATCTGCAGGCGACCGATCACAGCCTTGAAGGCACCGGGCACGGTGAGGTCGTTGAGGATAAATTCGAATAACAGCGCGACCAGGTTGATTACGTCTTCGTCCGCATCCTCTACGACCCGCGACTTACCACTCTTGACGCTGACACGGGTGAGCAACTGTTCAAGCTGGTTACACAGGTCGAAATCGTCTTCGGCCTCAGGCTCCGGCACGTACTGCTGCAAGTGGGACAGCAGGCGTAACAGGTCACGGGTGGAAATAGGCAGCGGTTCGGCACTGGCCTCAAGCGTTGGCGCCACGCTGCCGCGTACCGCTGTGAGTAATTTCTGGAGCGCGGCGAAAGCTTCCTGGCCATTTTCGTCGACGGGCTGATCGGCGGCCGGCGAAGCCTCTTCGCGCGCGTGTTCGCGGGCCGCACGCGCCTCAAGCCGAGGGGACGGTACGGCCTTGAGTTCCGGCAATACGCCGGTCGCGACCAGCAATTGATTGGCTTCGCCATACAACTGGCCGGCGTCACTGAGCACGTATTTTTCAAAGAGCTTGAGCATGATCAGTTTGACGCGAATCTCCACACCGAGGCTGCGTCCCGCCTGCAGGAAAAACTCACACAGCAGCGCGGGCCCCAGCGGGTTCTCACGCTCATCCAGGCGATTGCCCAGTAATGCGCTCAATCGCGCCGTGAGTTGGCTAAGGGCCAGGCCGTCACGCTGTCGCACCCGGCCGAGCATGGCTTCAAGCGCCACGATTTTTTCCAGGGCATCCTTGGATGAACCAGGCGGCGCGTCATAGGAAACCACCGGCACCCGTTGCAGCTCTCCCTGCCCCGCCTGGCCCAGGCTGGCGAAGGCTTCAAACAGCTGCTCCAGGAACACGCGCTCAAAATTCTTGCGCTTAAGGCGCAGGTCGCGCATGGCTTCAAAGAAAATATGGTGGTCAAGCATGTTGCGCGACCTGTCGGCCATTTCGAACAACGTGTCATCGGCGTTATCGAACAGTTCCTGCAGCCCTTGCTGCAACTGTTGCACCGCCTTGTCGCGGACCTGCAGCAACACCACCGGAAGTCGGGCGAGCGGCGATGGCGTGGCGTGTGCCTTTTTGATTGGCACCACCTTTCCGTCATTGTGCATCCTGGCCTCCTGAAACGGCGGTATTTGTCTAAACGTCAAAGCTATGACGCCAATTGAAAGGCGCAAGATTATCTTGCAAATGAGGTGGGTTGCGCCAGCAAACTCTGCCATCGCACGGTAAATGAGGGGTGAGCCTGGGTTCAAACGCGCACTGCCCCTATAATCGGGGCACTTTGTTTGTGGAGCCTGTTATGCCGAATCTCCGTCTTGCCGACCTCACCGCCGAAATCGAAGCCAACGTGCGCCGCGCACTGCTGGAAGACATCGGCAGCGGCGACATCACTGCGCAGTTGATCCCGGCCGAACGACTGGCCACCGCCACCATCATCACGCGCGACGCCGCTGTTATCGCGGGTACGGCTTGGGTCGACTCGGTATTCCGTCAGTTGGACCCGCGGGTCGCCGTGCACTGGCAGGTCGCCGACGGTGAACGCGTCAGCCCCAACCAAGCGCTGTTCCACCTGGAAGGTCCGGCACGCTCGCTGCTCAGCGGCGAACGTAGCGCGTTGAATTTTCTGCAGTTGCTGTCCGGGGTCGCGACCCGCGCCCAATTCCTGGCAGATTTTGTCGCCAGTACCCAGGTCAAGCTGCTCGATACCCGCAAAACTCTGCCGGGCCTGCGCCTGGCGCAGAAGTACGCGGTAACCTGCGGCGGCTGCCACAACCACCGTATCGGTTTATATGACGCGTTCCTGATCAAGGAAAATCATATCGCCGCCTGCGGGGGCATTGCCCAAGCGATCACGGCCGCCCACAAGATCGCACCCGGCAAGCCGGTGGAAGTCGAAGTGGAAAGCCTGCATGAACTGCGCGAAGCCCTGGCAGCGGGCGCGGATATCATCATGCTCGATGAGTTGAGCCTGGACGATATGCGTGAAGCCGTGCGCCTGAACGGCGCAAAGGCGAAGCTGGAGGCCAGTGGCGGGATCAACGAAAGCACCCTGCTGCCTATCGCAGAGACCGGGGTGGACTACATCTCAATCGGCGCCATGACCAAGGATGTGAAGGCGGTGGATTTGTCGATGCGGCTGAGTATCTAAAACACTCAGAAATGCTTGTGTAGTGAGCGGGCAAGCCCGCTCACTACACGCTCAGACCACTAAGTTATTCATCTCGCAGTACTCTTCCCAATCGACACCCAGCACCTCGGCCGCCTCTTTGTGCAAGACCAGCCGTGCCGCTTCGAATGCTTCCGGTGTCGAGGTGTACTTGAGGGTCAGCTCCCAAGGCTGAAGGCCCTGGCTCTCGGCCTCGTCCTCGAATGCCCACTGAATCTGATCGCGCTGATCATCGGCGCTCAGGTCCTTGATTTCTTCTTTAAGCTGCGGCGTGTCCTCAAGGTATTTCTTGAGTGCTTCTTCGTGCCGAGCTTCCTGGGTCATTTCAGTCGTGGTCATGTGTGTTCTCTTAGATCGAGGAATGGGGATGCATCTGGGTCATCAAGGTTTGCGCAGATACAAATGAGCGGGCGCGAATGCCGGCTCGTCTGGCCTTCAGAACCATTCTGGGATCAACTGAAAACGTGCTGCCTTTGTTGCCTTTTTGCCCGAGACAGGAGTCGAACCTGCGACCTTCGCGTTACGAGTGCGCTGCTCTACCGGCTGAGCTACACGGGCGGTGGGCTAAAGCTAGCACTGCATCGGAAGTCCGGCAACTTGCCGGCGTCAACGGGCAATCACACCTTGGGCCCAGAAGCGCGGTTGCAGGAAGGTGTCATGGCCGTCCAGGTACTGCTGCTGCGCTTGCTTGATGTGAGGTACATCGCGCGCGACAATAAAAATCAACAGACCAACGGCCAGCACACTGAGCGTTTTCCAAGCACTCCGGGCCAATGGCAGCTCAGCGGTCGGCGGCGTTCGCCACACATGCAGCGCCATCAACCAGCCCACCACCAGCGCCAGCCAAACCTGGGAGTTGGGCATCACAATCACGCCATCGACCATGGACTGCACCAACGCGCCAACCACCGATGCAAACAGGCATAGCCGCAGCAGGTCCGCACGCTCGGCGCTCAGCGCGCGCTCACGCAATATACCGAATGTGGCCCAGCCGCCTCGCCACGCCAACACCGCGACGCACAGAGCCGATGGCACACCCCATTCACTGGCCCATTGCAGGATGGCCTGGTGGGGGTGAGCGGCAATCCTGTTGGTGATATCGGCAAAATGCATAGGCCCGAAACCCAGCCCTGGCCGCTCGGTGAGCATATGCCATCCCTGCCACCAGATCGGCCCGCGTCCCGACAACGAGAGGGTGAGGCGATCGCTGGCGCTACTGGCGAGTTCGATCCCCAGGTAATCCGCTAACACCGTAAACACCAGCCAGTACAACAACAGCCCGCCAAGCACTGCGGCCAGCTGCCACCCCAGCCAGCGCCGACCCCATGGCCCCAACACCGCCAACACCACACCCGCCGCGCCCATGCCAAGCCAGGTGCCGCGTGTGCCGCCACCAATTGCGATCAGCCACCACACGCACAGCAACGCAAACACCGCAACTTTGAGCGAGCGCGAGAGAGTCGGGATCAACAAGGGAAGCGCCAGCAATGGCAGGGTGAACGTCTGGAACTGGCCGTAGAATCGCTTGTTGGAAAAGCCAGAGAGCAGCAAGTCAGGGTCCAGCGTCCGCTCGGCGCTGGCGAACGCGAGTGCGCCCGCATACACGTATTGAATCGACTTGATCAGGCACAGCAGCAGCACCACCAGGATCAAGGCGCGATCCAAAGGCTCACCGCCCTGGCGACGCAGCAAGGCAAATGCCACGGCAATCGCACCGCAGCTGACAAATAAAGCCACTTCGGCCAGTGCCCAGAGCGTCTGGTGGGCCAGCGTCGATGACACCAGGCCCAGCCCAATAATCAGCGCCAGGCCCAGGGCGGTAGGCCGGTCTACCAACCGTTCAACGGGGGCGACCAACAGCCCATACAGCACCGCACAAGCCCCGATGGCAATCTGCATCGCCCGCTGTAAATCATGCCCACTGAACGGTGCACAAATTCCGACAACCAGCAGACACACCACTGCTACCAGAAAAATACTGCCACGCTGCTGTACGGATAAATACATCGGCCACCTCAACTTCCCTGTGGAGGGTTTAGCAGTTATGCACCGTCGGCGCCGCAGCCCTTGGCGATATATTTCGCGTCAGCGGTGGTGGTGCATTTCCAACCAGTGGTGGCGTTGCGCGTCAGGCTGATGGTCTTGCCCAGTACTGGCGCGGGAGCGTCGAGTATTTCGCAACTGATGGAACCCGCGCCCGTCGCCACATCCCCTGCCACATCGATCTTGCAATTGGCGGTTGGGCTGACGCCACCGATCAACGCCAGCGTGGGTACGGTGCCTTGGTTGAGGGTGTCTTCATACCCAGGCTTCAACGCGGTGATTTCAGCCAACCCGGCGGTGAACTTGGCCTTGGCCTGGTGGGTGGTGTACATGGGCAGGCCGATGGTGGCCAAGATGCCGATGATTGCCACGACGATCAACAACTCGATCAAAGTAAAACCTTTCTGACGCATCACTTTCATTCTCCAGAATAGAACTCATGACAAGGCGCTTCCTGCGCCCCGTGTTGTGCAGCGGCGCCAGTGTACTCATCCGCAAGCGCTCAATCGCGCACTGGACGCACATTCTGACATTTTATCCTGCGCTGCCAGCCTGCCCGAATCCGTCACCTGACTAAGCTATAAATCTTCGACGACCTCTCTGCGGAACCCTGTCATGGATAACGCTTCAACCCTGTACGCCTGGGAAGGCATCAACCGTAAAGGACGTAAGGTGTCCGGGCAAACCGCAGGGCACAACCCCGCCTTGGTCAAGGCTCAGTTGCGCCGGCAAGGCATCAGCCCAGGCCTGGTGCGCAAGCAATCTGCCGTGTTGCCAAGCTTGGCACCGTCGATCAAATCGACAGACATCACCCTACTCACTCGCCAGCTGGCCACACTGCTGAAGGCCGGCATTCCTCTTCTGCAAGCCTTCGACATCATCGGCGAAGGCTTCGACAACCGAGCTGTGCGTGAGCAGGTGCAAGGGTTGAAACAGGCGATCGCCGCCGGCTCCAGCCTGGCCGAAGCGTTGCGCAAACAACCGCGCTATTTCGATGAGCTGTATTGCAACCTGGTGGCGGCCGGTGAACAGGCCGGGGCACTGGAAACACTGCTGGAGCGCGTGGCAATACATCGGGAAAAGAACGAGCAATTAAAGGCCAGGATCAAAAAGGCCATGACCTACCCGATCGCCGTGCTGGTGGTGGCCAGCGTTGTCACCGGCGTTCTATTGATCCACGTCGTACCGCAGTTCCAGAACCTGTTTGCCGGGGTCGACGGCAAGCTGCCCGGTTTTACCTTGCAGGTTATCGCTCTGTCCGAGTTCATCCAGAAAGCCTGGTGGATCATGGCGCTGGGCGCTCTTGCGGGAGCTCTGGGATTGCGCCACGCCTATCGTGCCTTGCCTGCTTTTCGTCTATGGCTGGACACCGGTTTGTTGAAAATGCCTCTGGCAGGCAAACTGCTGAGCAAATCAGCCGTGGCTCGCTATGCCCGCACGCTTTCCACCACCTTTGCCGCCGGCGTTCCGTTGGTGCAGGCACTGGAATCTGTGGCTGGTGCTGCCGGTTCAGGACCGTTCAAACAGGCAATCGAACATATGCGACACGATGTATCCACTGGCATGCAACTGAATCAATCCATGGTCGCCAGCGGACTGTTTCCCGCAATGGCGATCCAGATGACGGCCATCGGCGAAGAGTCGGGCACACTGGACTGCATGCTGGAAAAGGTCGCCAGCCATTACGAGGCCGATGTGGACAACTTGGTCGACAACCTCACCAGCCTGATGGAACCGCTGATCATGGTGGTATTGGGGGGTATCGTTGGCGCGCTGGTGATCGCCATGTACCTGCCAGTCTTCCAGTTGGGGAGTGCCTTTTGAACCTGCTGCTGGGTGAACACCCATTGGCTTTTGTCATGATGGCATTGGTATTGGGGCTGGTGATTGGCAGTTTTCTCAATGTGGTGGTGTGGCGCTTGCCGAAAATGCTCGAGCGTGAATGGCGCGCCCAGGCCCATGAAGTGCTCGGTTTGCCCGCTGAGCCTGCCGGGCCGACTTACAATTTGATGCATCCCAACTCCTGCTGTCCGCACTGCAATCATCCGATACGTCCCTGGGAAAACATCCCGCTACTCAGTTATCTGCTTCTCAGAGGGCGTTGCGCCCATTGCCAGAGCGCGATCAGCGCCCGCTATCCACTTACAGAACTGGCGTGCGGGCTGATCTCGGCCTGGGTGGCCTGGCATTTCGGCTTTGGCTGGCAGGCGGGAGCGGTGATGGTGCTGAGTTGGGGATTGTTGGCGATGAGCCTGATCGATGCAGACCATCAACTGTTGCCCGATGCGTTGGTGATGCCGTTGTTATGGCTGGGTCTGATCATCAACGGGTTGGGCCTGTTGACGACATTGCCGGACGCCCTGTTGGGCGCGGTGATCGGGTATATGAGCCTATGGAGCGTGTTCTGGCTGTTCAAGTTGGTCACTGGCAAGGACGGCATGGGCCACGGCGACTTCAAGTTACTGGCGCTGCTCGGCGCCTGGGGTGGCTGGCAGATCCTGCCGATGACGCTGTTGATGTCGTCCCTGCTTGGGGTGTGCGCAGGCTTGATCCTGATGCGTCTGCGCAAGACCCAGGCATCGGCGCCCATGCCGTTTGGTCCGTATCTGGCAATTGCCGGCTGGATTGCATTGCTCTGGGGTGGTCAAATAACCGACTTCTATTTGCAGTCTGTCGGTTTCAGATGACCACTTCTGTTGCAGCACCCTGGATTCTCGGCCTCACCGGCGGCATCGGCAGCGGCAAAAGCGCGGCCGCCCAACACTTTATTGACCTGGGTATTGACCTGGTGGACGCCGACCACGCCGCCCGCTGGGTGGTCGAGCCTGGCCGGCCGGCACTGGCGCGCATCGCCGAGCACTTCGGTGCCAGCGTGCTGCAGCCTGACGGCCAGTTGGACCGCGCTGCATTGCGCAAGCTGATCTTTGAAGTACCCGAAGAGCGCCGCTGGCTTGAAGCCTTGCTACACCCGTTGATTGGCGAGGAGATTCGCAACCACCTGGCGCTCGCGCAGTCGCCTTACGCAATCCTGGTATCGCCGCTGCTGGTTGAGTCAGGCCAGAACAGCATGACCCAACGCATCCTGGTGATCGACGTGCCGCAATCGCTGCAGATTCAGCGTACCCTGCAGCGCGACGGCATCACCGAACAACAGGTACAGGCAATCCTCAAGGCGCAGTCAAGCCGTGAAGACCGCCTGAACCATGCCGATGACATACTGGTCAACGACAAGGACCTCGCCTGGCTGCACAGCGAGGTCGAGCGACTGCACCACTTTTACCTTACTTTGCGTGGAGGCCGAACATGAGCCAACCCTTGACCGTCGATTGCCCAACCTGCGGCGCACCCGTGGAATGGAAAGCGACCAACCTCAACCGGCCGTTCTGCTCGGACCGTTGCAAGCTCATCGACCTCGGCGCCTGGGCGGCCGAGGAACACAAAATCCCGGTGGCTCCGGATGCCGAAGACGAGCTGTTTTCCGAAGACCTGCCGCCGCGCCATTAAGGGCGCATAAAGGCGTATTCCTGCTGGTCGTCGAGGTTCTCTGCAAGGTATTGCAGCTCGTCGGCCAGGTCTTCAAAACTGCGCACACCCTTGCTCTGCTGCACCACCGCACTGAGCATGGCGCGCAGGGTCAAGCCTGGGTCAAAACCAATTTCCTGTGCCGCATCCTGGCTTCTGCGCAACTCCTGCCGTGCCCACTCGTACACACTCATGATCGTGCCCCCGCCTTGCCTAGGAAAACTTCGCAGAGCATGGGCCTGCTCGGCTATGCGGGATTTGATCTGGGTCAACGCTGTGAATCGTCGTCCTTCCAGGGCGCCGAGAGGTAGCGGGTACGGTTGAAGGTCTCCAGCCATTCCGGGCAAAACACCACCAAAGCGCTGATGACCATGCCGTTGATAAAGGCCTCTGGAAAGATGATCAACCACAGATAACCGACGAAATCCTCCAGCCATTCCGGCATGGCAAAAAGACCGTCGAACCACAACAGTCCAAGCCCGAACAACAGGCAGAGCAACGCCGACAGTGCGGCGGCAAAAAAGCCGGAGCAGAAGATATACACAAAGGGATTGCGCGGTTGCGCACGCTCGACCAGCAATGCGCAGCCCTCGGTAACCAACACTGGCAGCCCGATAAGCAGCAAGCCGTTGACACCAAGGGCGGCCAGGTCCTGGCGCCCCAACAACATCAGGCCCACCTGGGCAGCAAAGCCGCCGACGATCGCCAGAGGCCAATCCAGCAGCAGGGTGACGGCAGTCATGCCGATAAAGTGGTAGGACACACCGGTATCGAAATCCCGCCGTACCAGCCACAGCATGAACAACGCGAACACCGTGCCGAACAGCAAATGCTGACGCCGCCGGTCGGCAAACAACTCGACCCATGGCGAACGCAAGATTGCCCACAGCACCACCGGCGCGCACAACAGCCAGCCGATGCCAAGGGTTTGCGGCGCCAACACGGCCGCACTGATCACGGTTTCACCTGCTCCAGGGCTTGGCGCAGCTCAGCGCCAGAGCTGTATTCGCGTTGCGCGACCAGCTTACCGTTATCCAGTTGCAGCCACAGCACCTTATCCACAGGGCCCGGATAACGCGGCGCGATGCGCGCGTCACGGTCCAGCATGACCCGGTAGTTATAGGACTGCATGGCCGGCACTGCGAACAGTTTGGCGATCAGTCGGGGCATGCGCTGGATATCGGCGACAAACACCCCGCGCCTTGCCTCCAGATACCCCTTGGGCTGCCCTTGCAGTGCCGTATCCACCCATTTGGCGGCTTCCATGCTGCGCGCCACCAGCAAGATCTGCGCTTGGTCATTCAGGGTGTAGGGCTGGTCGAATTGATCCAGCAACGTCCAGGGCGCCAGGCGCTCACCCACTTCAACGGCCTGGGACCACACGGGAAAAAGGCTGAGCATCAGCAACACTAAAAACTTCACTACGCACTCCTAAAGTACGATTTGACGATCGAGTGACCAGTCTACACCGAGCTTTTACAGCGGGACTTCCTGCGGTCATGATTTGAGCGCTAAGCTGCTACCTATGGATGACTCAGATTACTTGCGTCTGCTCACCGTGGCGGCCGAACAAGCCAACGCTTTCCTGTCCAATGCCCGCAAGTGGGAGCGTGAGCGTTGGGTCTGCCAGCGCCTGCTACAAGGCTTGAACGTGCCCTACCGGACTGAAGAGTTTCACGCCGCGGGGCAAGAACCGCCGGACGTGCTGTTTCGCGACGCCAGTTTCGAAGTGTTTTTTGTACTGGATGAAGGCCGTCGCCTGAACGACGAATGGCGTGACGAGTTGCTGCGCCGCCGCAGCGCTTTCTCCCTGAGCCAACTGGTACGACGTGAAGCCAAGCCGCGACGCATTCCGGCCCATGAGTTTTTAATGCGCTTGGCGCCCACGCTGCGCAAAAAGGCCCACAACTATAAAGAGCGCGGCATGGACCTGGGGGAGCTGGATATCGTCGCTTTCTCCAGTCTAAAGCGCGAAGTACTCGACCTTAACAGCCACTTCCCGCCACCGACGGAATACCTGCGCCAGGGCTGGCGCTCGCTGTCACTGGTGGGGCCGACCTTTGCACGGGTGCTGTTCGCACACCCGGACGCGCCGGATTTCTTGCGCAACAACCTGGGCCGCAGCATAGTGTTCGACGTGGGCATCAGCCTCTGAGCCCCCGGACTGTAACGTGGCGCCCTTTTGCAACGTCTACCTGACGAGGCCTTTATGACCAGCCGCCTGAACCCCGATGACCAACAGCATGTCGAAGAGTATCTGCAACTCTCCCAACACCGAGTCGAGCGCAAGCCTTTCCGGCCATGGCTGCTCCTCTGTGTGGTGCTTGTAGTGGTGATCGGCATCGGCCTGTTGAGTCGCCTTTTGAGTTACCTGACGCTATGAGCTGCCTGGCGCTCGCGGGGGTAACCGCTCAGATTTCTTTTAGCCTTGCGAGATATCCCCATGACCCATCGTATTATTATCGTCGGCGGCGGCGCCGGCGGCCTGGAGTTGGCTACCCGCCTGGGTAAGACTCTGGGCAAGCGTGGCACCGCCAGCATCACGCTGGTGGACGCCAACCTGACCCATATCTGGAAGCCCTTGCTGCACGAAGTGGCCGCAGGTTCGCTGAACTCTTCGGAGGACGAACTCAATTATGTCGCCCAGGCCAAATGGAACCACTTCGAGTTCCAACTAGGGCGCATGAGCGGGCTTGACCGTGAACAAAAGAAGATCCAGCTCGCCGCCACTCTTGATGAAGAAGGCCGTGAGCTGGTGCCCGCACGCGTGCTCGGCTATGACAGCCTGGTGATCGCGGTCGGCAGCACCACCAATGACTTCGGCACCGAAGGCGCAGCGCGACACTGCCTGTTCCTCGACACCCGCAAGCAGGCCGAGCGCTTCCACCAGCAATTGCTCAACCATTACCTGCGTGCCCATGCCGGGCAGACCGATGTGGTGGAAAAAATCAGCGTCGCCATCGTCGGCGCCGGTGCGACCGGCGTCGAACTGGCCGCAGAGCTGCATAACGCCGCCCAAGAGTTGGCCGCCTATGGCCTGGACCGCATCAAGCCGGAAAACATGCACATCACCCTGATCGAAGCCGGGCCACGGGTGTTGCCTGCCCTGCCGGAGCGTATCGGCGGGCCTGTGCATAAAACCCTGGAAAAGCTCGGAGTGACGGTGCTGACTAACTCGGCGGTCAGTGAAGTGACGGCCGACGCCCTGATCACCAGCAGCGGCCAAGTGATTCCAGCCAGCCTCAAGGTGTGGGCCGCTGGCATTCGCGCACCAGGTTTCCTCAAGGATATCGACGGCCTGGAAACCAACCGTATCAATCAGCTGCAAGTGTTGCCGACGCTGCAAACCACACGCGACGAAAACATCTTCGCCTTTGGTGACTGCGCTGCTTGCCCACAAGTGGGCACCGACCGCAACGTACCGCCACGGGCCCAGGCGGCTCACCAACAGGCGTCGCTGCTGGCAAAATCGCTGAAGCTGCGCATTGAAGGCAAGGACCTACCGTCGTACAAGTACACCGACTATGGGTCGCTGATTTCGCTATCGCGGTTCTCGGCGGTGGGTAACTTGATGGGTAACCTCACTGGCAGCGTGATGCTGGAAGGCTGGTTGGCGCGGATGTTTTACGTGTCGCTGTACCGGATGCACCAGATGGCGCTGTACGGTTTCTTCCGTACGGCGATGCTGATGCTGGGCAGCAAAATCGGCCGAGGCACCGAGCCACGCCTGAAGTTGCACTAACAACACGGCCTCGGATGGGATCTGGTAAATGTGGGAGCCCGCTCCCACATTTATTTTGCGCTGAGTCAGGATTTGCGCGCAAAAAAAATCCCCGCATCTTTCGACACGAGGATTTTTAATATGGTCGGGGTAAGGGGATTCGAACTCCTGACATCCTGCTCCCAAAGCAGGCGCGCTACCGGACTGCGCTATACCCCGGTAATAAAAAGGCGACCTTTCAGTCGCCTTCTTCGATCAGTGCTTTTGGCCTCTGATCTTAAGATCTGATTCCAGCGTTAACTGGTCTCAAAAATGGTGGGTCGTGTGGGATTCGAACCTACGACCAATTGGTTAAAAGCCAACTGCTCTACCAACTGAGCTAACGACCCAAATATGGTCGGGGTAAGGGGATTCGAACTCCTGACATCCTGCTCCCAAAGCAGGCGCGCTACCGGACTGCGCTATACCCCGGCTTGAAATTGGCTCCGTGACCAGGACTCGAACCTGGGACCCAATGATTAACAGTCATTTGCTCTACCGACTGAGCTATCACGGAACTACATATTTCAAAGTGTTACTTATTTCAAAGCATTTTTACTGCGGTGTAACCTTCTCTTCGACTTTCCCGTATCGCTACGTTCATGTGTCTGAGGCGCGCTATTCTACAATCTTAAAAACCCCTGTCAACCCTTTAAATTGCTTTTAAGACAATGATTTGCGCTTGTTTCTGATTTCTTCTTGGGGAGAAGAAATCCGTGGGCTGACGTTGCTGCGGGGCGCACTTTACAAGCCTTTGCCTTACAGTTCAACGCCCTATCGAAAAAAAAAGCCCCGCAATGCGAGGCCTTGTCTTATCAGCCAACAGCCTGGGCTCAGTGGAAGACGATTTCGTCGTTTTCCACAGTCGCCGTGACGCTGGTGCCCGGCATGAAGCTACCCGACAGAATCAACTGGGCCAGCGGGTTCTCGATCCAGCGCTGGATCGCACGTTTCAACGGCCGTGCCCCATACACCGGGTCGTAACCGACCGCGATCAATTTCTCCAACGCGTCACTGCCCAGCTCCAGCGACAGTTCGCGCTCAGCCAGACGGCTGCGCAGACGGCCCAGCTGGATCTCGGTGATACCCGCGATCTGGTCACGTGCCAGAGGCTCAAAGATCACCACTTCGTCGACCCGGTTGATGAATTCCGGACGGAAGTGCGTGGTCAATGCATCCATTACCGCAGCGCGCTGGCCCTCACGATCACCTACCAGCTCCTGGATCTGCGCCGAGCCCAGGTTGGAGGTCATCACGATCACCGTGTTGCGGAAGTCCACGGTACGCCCATGACTGTCCGTCAGGCGGCCATCTTCCAGCACTTGCAACAGGATGTTGAACACATCCGGGTGCGCCTTCTCGACCTCATCCAGCAGGATCACCGAGTAATGCTTACGCCGCACGGCTTCGGTCAGGTAACCGCCCTCCTCGTAGCCCACATAGCCTGGTGGGGCGCCGATCAAGCGAGCCACCGAGTGCTTCTCCATGAATTCGGACATATCGATCCGCACCATGGCTTCTTCGGTATCAAAAAGGAACTCGGCCAAGGCTTTGCACAGCTCGGTCTTGCCCACGCCGGTCGGGCCGAGGAACATGAACGAACCACTTGGGCGATTCGGGTCGGACAACCCGGCACGGGAACGCCGTACTGCGTTGGACACCGCCACCACGGCCTCTTCCTGACCAATGACGCGCTGGTGCAACAGGCTTTCCATTTTCAACAATTTGTCGCGCTCGCCTTCGAGCATCTTCGACACCGGAATGCCGGTCCACTTGGAAACGACTTCGGCAATTTCTTCCTCGGTCACCTTGCTGCGCAGCAACTGGTTCTCGCTTTTACCGTGCTGATCGACCATCTGCAGGCTGCGCTCCAAGTCCGGGATCACCCCGTATTGCAACTCGGCCATGCGGTTCAGGTCGCCTTTACGACGCGCAGCTTCCAGTTCCTGGCGGGACTGCTCGATCTTTTGCTGGATCTGCGCAGAACCCTGCACTTCAGCTTTCTCCGAGGTCCAGATTTCCTCCAGGTCGGAATACTCGCGCTCCAGACGCACGATTTCTTCCTGAAGTTTTTCCAGACGCTTCTTCGCCGCTTCGTCTTCTTCTT
The DNA here is from genome assembly GCF_963970945.1 of Pseudomonas sp. RA_5y_Pfl1_P24. Taxonomy (NCBI): domain Bacteria; kingdom Pseudomonadati; phylum Pseudomonadota; class Gammaproteobacteria; order Pseudomonadales; family Pseudomonadaceae; genus Pseudomonas; species Pseudomonas sp. RA_5y_Pfl1_P24. The sequence goes on from NZ_CAXAOJ010000003.1 coordinate 364,831, forward strand.
TCTTAAGGGCCTGGGACTCGACTTTCAGTTGAATCAGACGCCGATCCAGACGGTCGAGTACTTCCGGCTTGGAATCGATTTCCATGCGGATACGGCTGGCCGCTTCGTCGATCAAGTCGATGGCCTTGTCCGGCAACTGACGGTCAGTGATATAGCGATGGCTCAACTTGGCCGCTGCAATGATCGCGCCGTCGGTGATCGCCACCTTGTGGTGAACCTCGTAGCGCTCTTTCAAGCCACGCAGGATCGCGATGGTGTCTTCTTCGCTCGGCTCTTCCACCAGCACTTTCTGGAAGCGACGCTCAAGGGCGGCGTCTTTTTCGATGTACTGGCGATATTCGTTGAGCGTGGTAGCACCGACGCAGTGCAACTCACCCCGCGCCAAGGCAGGCTTGAGCATGTTGCCGGCATCCATGGAGCCCTCACCTTTACCGGCGCCGACCATGGTGTGCAATTCGTCGATAAACAGAATGATCTGCCCTTCCTGCTTCGACAGTTCATTAAGCAGGGATTTGAGGCGTTCTTCGAACTCACCGCGAAACTTGGCACCTGCAATCAACGACCCCATATCCAAGGACAGCAGGCGCTTGCCTTTCAGGCCGTCTGGCACTTCGCCATTAATAATGCGCTGAGCCAGGCCTTCGGCAATCGCGGTCTTACCCACACCAGGCTCACCGATCAGCACCGGGTTGTTCTTGGTGCGGCGTTGCAGCACCTGGATAGTGCGACGAATTTCATCGTCACGGCCGATCACCGGGTCAAGCTTGCCCTCTTCGGCACGCTTGGTCAGGTCGACAGTGTATTTATCCAGGGCCTGACGCGACTCCTCATGGTTAGGGTCGTTTACCGCGTCACCGCCACGCAGGTTGTTGATGGCGTTTTCCAGGGCCTTCTTGCTCACGCCCTGGCCCAGCAACAATTTGCCAAGCTTACTGTTCTCGTCCATCGCGGCGAGCAACACCAGCTCACTGGAAATGAACTGGTCGCCTTTCTGCTGGGCCAGACGGTCTGCCTGATTGAGCAGACGCGCCAAGTCCTGGGACATATTCACGTCGCCGGTCGGGTTTTGGATTTTCGGCAGTTGGTCGAGCTCTTTGCTCAACTCCTTGCGCAAGCTGTTGACGTCAAAGCCCACCTGCATCAGCAAGGGCTTGATAGAACCACCTTGCTGTTCCAGAAGTGCCTGCATCAGGTGCGCAGGCTCAATGGCCGGATGGTCAAGGCCCACCGCCAAGGATTGGGAGTCTGATAAGGCCAACTGCAATTTGCTGGTTAAACGATCAATACGCATTAGTCACCTTCCTTTTGAGCAGGCCGGAGCTATAAAACATCCTGAATGAAGAAACCTGCCAGATACCCCTATAGATGCGGTCGATTCTGGGAGATTCAAGCTACGGGTAGTTGACGCAGATCAGAAGAGTCTAGCGCTCGAGCCAGATAAGGGAGGCGAACCGACCGGTGCGCGAACTGCGGCGGTAAGAAAAGAAGCGTGGATCGGTTACCGTGCAGAAACCGCCACCGTAAACAGCCGTGACACCCCGCGCAGCAAGGCGCAGACGGGCCAACTGATAGATGTCGGCCATGAACTTGCCGGGGGTGCGGCTGGGCAAAAAGGCTTTGGCGGTAATCGGCAGTTGCTGCATAAAGGCTTCACGCACTTCAGGGCCGACTTCGAAGGCATGTGGGCCAATGGCCGGGCCGAGCCAGACCAACACGTCAGCGGGTTCGGCGTCCAGGCTGTCGAGAGCAGCTTCCAACACGCCTGCCGCCAACCCGCGCCAACCGGCATGGGCAGCCGCCACACGGGTGCCGGCGCGGTTGCAGAACAACGCGGGCAGGCAGTCAGCAGTCATTGCGGTACAGGCAATGCCTGGAGTGCTTGTCCAACTGCCATCGGCTTCGGCAGTCTGGCCAGGGTCGGCCTCGACCACCTTGATACCGTGGACTTGGCGCAGCCAAGCCGGCTGTATAACGAAGACATCGGTAAGCCGACGGCGATTTTCCAGGACGGCGTCCAGGCTGTCCTCGACATGATCGCCCAGGTTGAGGCTGTCGAACGGCGCCAGACTGACGCCGCCTGCACGAGTGGTGACGCAGGCCTTCACCTGAGCCGGCGCAGGCCAGTCAGGAATCAGCCAGTCACTCATCCGATAAATGCCTCGCGATCCTGCTTGAGCAGCGACAACAACCAGACCAGATCGTCCGGAAGAGGCGATTCCCAGCTCATCCGCTTACCGCTCGTCGGATGATCCAACTCCAGGAAGCGTGCATGCAGTGCCTGGCGCGGGAAGGACTTAAGCGATTCAACCATTGTCACACTGGCCGCCGGCGGAATACGGAAGCGACCGCCGTAGGCCGGATCTCCGACCAACGGGAAGTTGATGTGCGCCATGTGCACGCGAATCTGGTGCGTGCGGCCGGTTTCCAGCTTGACCCGCACATGCGTGTGGGAGCGGAAACGCTCAAGTACACGGTAATGACTGACAGCTTGCTTGCCGCCCTCCATCACCGCCATACGCTGGCGCTGTTGGCCGTGACGACCGATCGGGGCGTTGATCTTGCCACCTGCCACCACCACGCCGATCACGATGCACTCGTAGATTCGGCTGACGCTGCGGCTTTGCAATTGTGTGACCAACTGCGTCTGCGCCTGAATGGTCTTGGCCACCACCATCAAGCCGGTGGTGTCCTTGTCCAGACGGTGCACGATGCCGCAGCGCGGGACATTAATGATGTCCGGCACGTGGTGCAACAAGGCATTGAGCAAAGTGCCGTCAGCGTGCCCGGCAGCCGGATGAACCACCAGGCCTGCGGGTTTGTTGATGACCAGGATGTCGTCATCTTCATAGACGATGTCCAGCTCAATGTCCTGGGCGACCCATTCTCCCTGGGCTTCCTGCTCGGCAGTCAGCTCAAGAATCGCACCGCCATGGACTGTGTCTCGCGGGCGGATAACCGCTCCATCCACAGTCAGGCGGCCGTCTTTGATCCAGGCGGAAAGGCGCGAGCGCGAGTGCTCAGCGAATAATTGTGCGGCGACTTGATCGAGGCGTTGGCCGCCCAATTCGGACGGCACCTCTGCGCGAAGTTCAATTTTATCGGACATGCTCAGACTAGGCGTGGCACAGCCTTTGGTTTCGGCTGCGCGCTTGTGGTTAAATACGGCGTCTTTTGCCCCGAGGCTTTCAACGGGGCGCTCATCATAACAGGACGGCCCCGCCCAAGACAGCGGCCGTCATAGGGACGCAAGCCGCCATGCAAGTGAAACACCTGCTGCTGATCGCCATCCTCGCCATGACTGCTGCTTGCTCGTCAACAAAGGAAGTCGTCGACGAAAACCTGAGCGAAGTCGAGTTGTACCAACTGGCTCAGAAAGACTTGGACAATAATAGCTACACCAGCGCCACAGCGAAGCTGAAGGCACTGGAGTCGCGTTATCCGTTCGGGCGCTACGCCGACCAGGCTCAGCTCGAGCTGATCTACGCCAACTACAAGAACGCCGAGCCGGAAGCTGCCAAGTCCGCCGCCGAGCGTTTTATCCGCCTGCATCCGCAGCACCCGAACGTCGACTACGCCTACTACATGAAGGGCCTGACCTCGTTCGACCAGGACGTTGGCCTGCTGGCGCGCTTCCTGCCGCTGGACATGACCAAGCGTGACCCGGGCGCTGCCCGCGACTCCTACAACGAGTTCGCGCAGCTGACCAGCCGCTATCCCAACAGCCGCTACGCGCCGGACGCCAAGCAGCGCATGATCTACTTGCGCAACCTGCTGGCCTCCTACGAGATACATGTGGCTCACTACTACCTGACCCGTCAGGCCTATGTAGCTGCCGCCAACCGTGGCCGTTATGTTGTCGAGAACTTCCAGGAAACCCCTTCCGTGGGTGACGGCCTGGCGGTCATGACCGAGGCTTACCAGCGTCTGCACCTGGACGAACTGGCCAGCACCAGCCTGGAAACCCTGAAGCTCAACTACCCGGATCACCCGAGCCTGAAAGATGGCCAGTTCGTACCTCAGGTTGCCGAAGCCGACAACCGTTCGTGGCTGAGCAAGTACACCCTGGGCCTGATCGAGTCCCGTCCACCGCTGCCGCCGGGCGAAACCCGCGCCAACCAGGACGTGATCAAGCAGTACCAGGACGCCAAGGACGCTATCCCTTCGGACCTCAAGCCGCATGACGAGAACGGCGACGTGATCGAAGAGGAAGAGCCACAGGCCCTGGGCAACAACCAGGACCGCTCATGGTTCAGCTACATGACCTTTGGTGTGTTTGACTGATTGCACCCTGCGTCATCAAGAAGGAGCCTTTCGAGGCTCCTTTTTTGTGAGCGGTATTATTGCGCTGTGCGCCTGGCACGTCCTTGGCTAAACTGGCGCATTCCTTGTCGAGAAACTGCCCATCATGCTTCGTCTACTGTTCTGGATTGCCGTCATTGCCGCTGCTGTATGGTTCTGGCGCAAATTCAAAAGCCCGGCCGCCAAACAGCAACGCGCCAGTGAGCCCGACGCCGCCTTGATGGTGCGCTGCGCCCACTGCGGCGTGCACCTGCCGCAGGATCGCGCCTTGAGCTCGCGCCAGGAGTGGTATTGCACCCAGGCGCATCTTGAGCAGGGGCCGACGTCTATTTAGCGCTGATCCGCCCCTCAGGCGCATAAGGCGCCGGGTCGATGATCGGCGTACGCGCCAACAGCAAGTCAGCAAACAATTGGCAGGACGCCGGCGCAAGCACCAGGCCGTTGCGGTAATGCCCGCAGTTGAGCCACAACCCGTTGAAGCCCGGCACGCGGCCGATGTAAGGGATCCCTTCCGGCGAACCTGGGCGCAATCCGGCCCAGTGCCCAACAACCTCGGCGTCCGCCAAGGCAGGAATCAACTCAACCGCTGACGCCTTGAGGCTTTCCAGCGCTGTTTCAGTAGGGGTCTTGTCGAAGCCTTCATGCTCCAGCGTACTGCCGATCAGGATATGCCCGTCACGCCGAGGGATCGCATATCGCCCCTTGGCCAGGACCATGCTCGACAGGAAGTCCGAAGCGCATTTGTACAGGATCATCTGGCCTTTGACCGGTTCCACCGGTAGCGCCAAGCCCAGCGTGCCCAGCAACTCACCGCTCCAGGCGCCCGCCGCAAGGACGACCTGATCACCGAAGATCGGGCCATCGGCCGTCTTCACGCCCACCACATTGCCAGCGTCCAGGACAAACCCGGTTACTTCACACTGTTCATGCAGGGTCACACCGGGCAACGCCAGCAGTGCAGCCTTGAGGGATTTGACCAGGCGCGGGTTGCGCACATTGGCGACGTTGGCCATGTAGATCGCCTGGGAGTACCCGCTGCCCAGCACCGGAACGGCATCATGGGCGGCTGATACATCCACTTTGCTCAATGGCCGGCCTTCACGTGCAGCCCAAGCCAAGGCTTCGGCTTCGTCGTCCAGGTCCAGCCAGTACAGCCCAGTGGTGTGCACCTCAGGGTCGACACCCGTCGCAGCAAACAAACGCTCTGCCAACTGTGGATAAAAATCCTGGGACCAATGCGCCAGCGCGGTGACTGCCGGGCTATAGCGCCACGGATACAGCGGCGAAACAATCCCGCCGCCCGCCCAGGAAGACTCCTGCCCCAACCCCGCACGCTCCAGCAGCACCACCGCTTGCCCTTGGGTCGCCAGGTTGAACGCCGTCAACAAGCCGATGACCCCGCCACCGACTATCACTACCTGCTGTTGCTCTGCCATCATTTGATCCAGCCGATAAATAGGAACAAGCGCACCCGGCGCCCAATCATCCAGCACCCTCATTATTGCCCCCAGCACAGCTTGCGCGACATGTCCGGCGCCGCGCCCGGATTGGACCGCGCAGCGGTGCTGGTCAGGCTGAAGTCGCCGCAAGGGTCGCCGACCATTATCGAGTCGACAGCAGGCGTAGCCACCAACTGGAAATCCTGAGGGTTCAATGCAGCGCTGATTCTATAGCGATCATTGCCCGCACTGACGCCGTTCGCGTCAATAAAAGTGCCATTCCTCGTATAAAAGCGCTCCAGGTGTTGAGCTTGCTCGGTCAACAACGCGACGATTTCAGCGCGATACACCCTTTTCATATGGCCGGTGTATCCGGGATAAGCGATCCCAGCGAGAACCGCGATGAGCGCCACAGCGATCAGTAACTCGATCAGGGTGAAACCCTGGCTATCCATGCCCATTACATTGCTCCTTATTGAAGTTGCCGCCATGCCACACGCCGAAAACGCGAGCCACCCTCCTCGTCCACCCGTACGTAGACGCTCTCGAGCACCGTGCGCAACTGGCCGCTCAGCCCCACAGCTGTCACTCGATACACCGCAGCGCGGGTTTGCGGCGGTAAATGGGCCACCCCTACTGCAGGGCCCAGGAATTGAATGCCGTATACACCGCCCTTAAGCGCAACCCAGGTGACGCCAGAAACGGGGTCCACTCCCGCTCCGACCACTGACAATGCTGCTTGCGGCGGCGCGCAGGCAACCATCGACTGGCACAACGGCAGCGCCGCGAATGACTGCTGTATGGCCTGTTCACCGCGCCTCAAGCCACTCTCGGCACTTTGCAGCGACTGATTGCGCTGCCAGAGACTACCGGCGATCTTTTGCTGGGTGACTGCGCCTTGCATCGACGACAAACCGATCAGCGAGACCAGCAACAGGAACACCAGGCTGGTCAGCAGAACCATGCCCGCCTGGCGCAAACGAATACCCTCCGTGAGCATCATGGTGGCTTACCCCAGACGGTTTCGCAGCGCCGCCACGACGCTGTAGGTTTGATCTTTAACCCGTTCGGCCGGATCTCGCAGCGTCATCAGGATGCGAACACTGCGTATCAGGGATACATCGGCGGGACTCGAGTCGTAGCGCACTACCTCCGTTGATGCGGCTTTGGCCACCACGCCAAAGCTGATATCAAAAGCCTGCACGTTATCCACCAGCACTGTCTTGGCGGGTGCCGCAGGCGTGCTGACCTTTAATTGGCCTGCTTCGAAGATGTACGTGAGCTGGCGCAGTGCAAAACGGATCTGTCCGGGTGCAGGCACAGGGGAATTTCCGGCATACGCTTGGGCGCTGCCTGTGCAGTCAGATAGCACCGTCCAATCGGGTTTGCCACTCTCATTGCCGACATCCGCGGTCACCAGCGTCAGCGACTTTGCACCCGCCCCGGCACTCCAACTGACAGGCCGATCAAAGGCCGGAGGAGCGTTGTCGATAAACTCCGCGGCCAAACAGCCAAACATGCCCGCCTGACGGATATCCTGGGTCATCTTGCCCAGCAAGAACCGCGCATCATCCTGCAGCATCATGGCGGCCTGCTGGCTGTCGTGGGTGGTCCTGGAACTGATCGCCACCTGGCTGACCCCTAGCACGAGCACCAAGCCCATCGCCAAAGCCAACAGCAATTCCACCAAGCTGAAACCTCGAGTGCGATGGCTCATTGCGTCACCCCCGGCTTATCACTGACGCGACTGGTCAGAATGAATGTTTCCCGAGCACCCGGGCTGTTAGCGCCTCGGCTGTCATCCCAACTGATACTGACAGTGGCTTCGTTTGCACTGATCGACACCACGCCCTTCGCGCTATCCCCAGCGAAGCCGAGAATATTAGCCTCGAAATCATGCAGGTCCTGGTCGCGCACACTGGCGGTAGCGCTGCTCGCCGGGGCATGCTCGGACCGCTCCCATGCGTAGTCGGCAGCGGAATTGGCGCGGATTCGGTCGAGCATGTCGTAGGCAATGAAACTGGCCTGGCTGGTCATCCTGGAACTGTCGGTGTATTTCAGCGCATTGAGCTGGATCACCGCCGCACCCAACAGCCCGATGGTGAGAATCAGCACCGCAACCAACACCTCGATCAGCGTCATGCCGAGCTGATGCCGCGCTAAGGCGTGGGAAAAGCGGGTGTTTGGGCAGGCAAGCATTACCGTCGTCATCCGTGTCGAAGGCCAGAAAAAAGCAGCTGAAATCTGCTGTACGGCCCAAGACTAGCGTCGGTTTTTCGCCCGCGCTGCTCCCGGAACAAAGCGAAATACTTTGGACATAAAGGCCACCATCCAGCACCACAGCACGGGCGCTATACCTATGGCTGTACTCAAATCCATGGAGGGATGGCATATGCAACAACGAGGTTTCACCCTGATTGAACTGCTACTCGGACTGATCGTGAGCAGCATCCTGGCTAACCTGGCAGTGCCCAGTTTCAAGAGCCTGCTGGAGTCACAGCAAAGACATAGCGCGGCACAGTCCTTAGCGGGAGGGCTTCGCTACGCACGCACCGAAGCCGTCGCACGCAACCGAGCGGTGGTCATTCACGCGCTGGACGACGACTGGAGCCGGGGTTGGCGGGTGATCGTGGATGAGAGCGGACGCGGCCACTTGGACGATAAAAACCCGGTATTGCTGGAGCGTCAGGACAGCGGGAAGGTACCGATCGTCGGCAATGGCCCGCTCAAGAACCAGGTGCGCTTCAGCAGGCTGGGCGAGCCAATATTTTCAGGGGGAGGATTTCGTGCAGGTACTGTGCATGTGTGCAACTCGGAGCAGCCACAGAGCTTGTATCAGATCGTACTGGCGCCCAGCGGGCGCATCAGCCTGCGCAGCGACCGTGCCGAGCAGGCATTGTGCCGGAGCTACTCCGGCACCCGGGTAATTAGAGCAGCGAGCGAACCCGCAGCTCCTTGGGCATGGAGAACGTGATGTTTTCTTCGCGCCCAGCCAGTTCGTCCGCACCGGTGGCCCCCCACGCATGCAACTGCTGGATAACGCCGCGCACCAGCACTTCCGGGGCCGAAGCGCCCGCCGTGATACCAATGCGCCCGACGCCATCGAACCAGCTGCGCTGCATGTCTTCGGCGCCGTCGATCAGGTACGCAGGGGTTGCCATGCGCTCAGCAAGCTCACGCAGGCGGTTGGAGTTGGAGCTGTTAGGGCTGCCGACCACCAGGACCACGTCACATTCATTGGCCAGTTGCTTGACCGCGTCCTGCCGGTTTTGGGTGGCGTAGCAGATGTCGTCCTTGCGCGGCCCGCCAATGGCCGGGAAGCGACTGCGCAGCGCGTCGATAACACGGCTGGTGTCGTCCATGGACAAAGTGGTCTGGGTCACGAACGCCAGGCGTTCAGGGTTTTGCACCTGAAGATTGGCAACATCCTTTTCGTCTTCGACCAGGTAGATAGCCCCGCCATTGCTGGCATCGTACTGGCCCATGGTGCCTTCAACTTCCGGGTGGCCGGCATGGCCGATCAGGATGCACTCTCGACCGTCACGGCTGTAGCGCGCGACTTCGATGTGTACCTTGGTGACCAACGGGCAGGTGGCATCGAAGACTTTCAGGCCACGGCCTGCCGCTTCGGTACGCACGGCCTGGGAAACACCGTGGGCGCTGAAGATGACGATTACGTCGTCCGGCACCTGGTCCAGCTCTTCGACAAAGATGGCACCACGCGCGCGCAGGTCCTCGACCACGAATTTGTTGTGGACGACTTCATGGCGCACGTAAATCGGCGGCCCGAAGACTTCCAGGGCGCGATTGACGATTTCGATCGCCCGGTCCACACCAGCGCAGAAGCCACGGGGGTTGGCGAGTTTGATTTGCATGCTGTGCCTCGTGTCTTGCAGCCACTTAGGGTCAAGTTTGACGCTAACTCAACTGACAATGAAGATCAAAGGTGGGAGCGGGCTTGCTCGCGAAAGCGGTGGGTCAGTCGACATATGCATAACTGACAGAGCGCATTCGCGAGCAAGTCGAAACGTCGCACCGCCCCTCCCACATTTTTAACCGCGTCCTCGGTCAGAGCGCTTTAACGTCGATGATTTCAACGTCAAAGGTCAAGGTTTTACCGGCCAGCGGGTGGTTGAAGTCGATGGTCACTTGCGCGTCATCGAAGGTTTTCACCACGCCGGGCAGCTCGGTATTCGCCGCATCGTTGAAGATCACCAGCAGGCCTTCCGACAGGTCCATGCCCTGGAACTGCGAACGCGGGATGATTTGCACGTTTTGCGGGTTAGGCTGGCCAAAGGCGTTTTCCGGCAGGATCTGCAGGGTACGCTTGTCACCCGCCTTGAAGCCGAACAGGGCCGCTTCGAAACCCGGCAGCAGGTTGCCGTCGCCCACCTTGAAGGTAGCCGGGGCTTTGTCGAACGTGCTGTCGACCGTGTCGCCATTCTCCAGGCGCAGTGCGAAATGCAAGGTGACTTCCGTGTTCTGGCCGATGCGTTGCTCAGCCAATACCTGATCAGTCATTGACGGTCTCTCCGGTTTTCTTACTTTTGAACATGTCCAACGCCAGCATGATTGCACCGACGGTGATGGCGCTGTCGGCAAAATTGAACGCTGGGAAGTACCAACGGTTCTGCCAATGCACCAAGATGAAGTCAATCACATGGCCCAGGGCAATGCGATCGTACAGGTTGCCTAGCGCGCCACCCAACACCAGAGCCAAGGCGATCGCCAACCAGGTGTCATCGCGACCAAGACGCTTGAGCCACACTACCAGCACCGCACTGACCACCACCGCGATCATGGCGAACAGCCAGCGCTGCCAGCCGCCTCCTTCAGCGAGGAAGCTGAAGGCCGCGCCGGTGTTGTAGGCCAGGGTCCAGCTGAAGTAATCCGGGATGACTACGATCTGCTGGAACATTTCCAGAGTGCCCTCGAAATGAGCCTTGCTGATCTGGTCAATGACCAGCACCAGCAAGCTCAATACGAGCCAGCCCAGACGTCCGAAACGACCGGCATTAGGCATAGTGGCGAACCTCACCAGCACCGCTGATGTTGTCGACACAACGACCGCAGATTTCCGGATGCTCCGGGTTCACGCCGACGTCTTCACGGCAGTGCCAGCAACGGGCGCACTTGGCGAAGGCCGACTTGACCACTTTGAGCTTGAGGCCCGGGACTTCGGTGGCAACCGCGTCTGCCGGAGCCTGGGCAAACGGTGCCAGGCTCGCGGTGGAGGTGATCAGCACGAAGCGCAGTTCGTTGCTCAGCTTGGCCAGGTCGGCGGTCAGGCCTTCCTCGGCAAACAGCGTGACTTCGGCTTGCAGGTTGCCACCGACAGCCTTGGCCGCACGTTGCACTTCCAGCTCCTTGTTCACCGCAACCTTGACGGCCATTACACCTTCCCAATACTCGCGGCCCAGTTCGAAGTCGGCCGGCAGTTCGGTCAGGCCTTCGTACCAGGTGTTGAGCATCACGGACTCGTTACGCTCGCCCGGCAGGTATTCCCACAGTTCGTCGGCGGTGAACGCCAGGATCGGCGCGATCCAGCGCACCAGCGCTTCGCTGATGTGATACAGCGCAGTCTGCGCCGAGCGGCGTGCCTTGCTGTTGGCGCCAGTGGTGTACTGGCGATCCTTGATGATGTCGAGGTAGAAACCACCCAGTTCCTGCACGCAGAAGTTGTGGATCTTCGAATAGACGTTCCAGAAGCGGTATTCGCCGTAGCTCTCCTGCAACTCACGCTGCAGCAACAGGGTACGGTCCACAGCCCAACGGTCCAGGGCGAGCATGTCCTCGGCCGGCAGGATATCGGTGGCCGGGTTGAAACCGGTCAGGTTTGACAGCAGGAAGCGTGCGGTATTTCGGATACGGCGGTAGGCATCGGCGCTACGAGCCAAGATCTGATCCGACACGGCGATCTCGCCCGAATAGTCGGTCGACGCTACCCACAGACGCATGATGTCGGCGCCCAGGGTGTCGTTGATCTTTTTCGGCTCGATCACATTCTTCAACGACTTGGACATCTTGCGGCCCGTCTCGTCGACGGTGAAGCCGTGGGTCAGCAGTTCGCGGTACGGCGCATGGTCGTCGATGGCGCAACCGGTCAGAAGCGACGAGTGGAACCAGCCACGGTGTTGGTCCGAACCTTCCAGGTACAAGTCGGCACGCGGGCCAGTCTCGTGGCCCATGGGGTGTGAGCCGCGCAGGACGTGCCAATGGGTGGTGCCGGAGTCGAACCACACGTCGAGGGTGTCGCTGATCTTGTCGTACTGCGGCGCTTCATCACCCAGCAGTTCAGCGGCGTCCATTTTGAACCAGGCTTCAATACCTTGCTGTTCAACGCGCTGGGCGACGATTTCCATCAGTTCAACGGTACGTGGGTGCAGCTCGCCGCTTTCCTTGTTCAGGAAGAACGGGATCGGCACGCCCCAGTTACGCTGGCGGGAGATGCACCAGTCCGGACGATTGGCGATCATCGAGTGCAGGCGCGCCTGGCCCCAGGCCGGGACGAACTTGGTTTCTTCGATAGCCTTGATCGCGCGGTTACGCAGGGTGTCGCCGCGGGTCGCCTCTTTGTCCATGCCGATGAACCACTGCGCGGTGGCGCGGTAGATCAGCGGAGTCTTGTGGCGCCAGCAATGCATGTAGCTGTGCTGGATGGTGGCGGTTTGCATCAGCGCACCGACTTCACGCAGCTTTTCGATGATCGGCTGGTCGGCCTTGAAGATGAACTGGCCGCCGAAGAACTCCAGCGACGGCACGTAGACGCCGTTGCTCTGCACCGGGTTGATAATGTCGTCGTTGACCAGGCCGTACTTCTTGCAGATCACGAAGTCGTCCACACCATAGGCAGGCGAGCAGTGAACAACGCCAGTACCCGAACCCAGTTCGACGTAGTCAGCCAGGTACACCGGCGACAGGCGGTCATAGAATGGGTGACGGAAGTTGATCAGTTCCAGCGCAGAGCCGGTGGTGGTGGCGATCACCGAACCTTGCAGCTCGTAACGCGCCAGGCAAGCCTCGACCATTTCTTCAGCGAGCACGAGCAGGCGGTCACCGACGTCTACCAAGGCGTAGGTGAATTCCGGGTGCACGTTCAGCGCCTGGTTGGCCGGGATGGTCCACGGGGTGGTGGTCCAGATCACGATGGCAGCCGGTTTGCTCAGGCTTGCCAGGCCGAAAGCCTGGGCCAACTTGGCGTCTTCGGCGATCGGGAAGGCCACGTCGATGGTCGAGGACTTCTTGTCTTCGTACTCGACTTCCGCCTCAGCCAGGGCCGAACCACAGTCGAAGCACCAGTTCACAGGCTTGAGGCCCTTGAACACGAAACCGCCTTTGACGATTTCGGCCAAGGCGCGGATTTCACCGGCCTCGTTCTTGAAGTTCATGGTCTTGTACGGGTTGTCCCACTCGCCCAACACACCCAGGCGGATGAATTCGGACTTCTGCCCTTCGATCTGCTCGGTGGCGTAGGCACGGCACAGTTCACGGGTTTTATCCGCGCCCAGGTTCTTGCCGTAGGTCACTTCGACTTTGTGTTCGATCGGCAGGCCGTGGCAGTCCCAACCCGGGACGTACGGCGCGTCGAAGCCCGACAGGGTTTTCGAGCGCAGGATCATGTCTTTGAGAATTTTATTCAGCGCATGACCGATGTGAATCGTGCCATTGGCATAAGGAGGGCCGTCGTGCAGGACGAACTTCGGACGATCCTTGCCAATTTCGCGCAACTTTCCGTACAGGCCAATACTGTCCCAGCGCTGCAGGATCTGCGGTTCGCGCTGTGGCAGGCCGGCCTTCATTGGGAAGGCGGTGTCCGGAAGGTTTAGCGTGGCTTTATAGTCGGTCATTTAAGGCTCTTCGGTTAGCGATGGGCGCTAGGTGCGGCTAGTGCACGGGCGGCGGCGACATCCGCATTGATCGCCGTTTTCAACGCCTCAAGGGAGGCGAAACGCTGCTCTTCACGCAGCTTCTGGTGGAAAACCACCGTCAAACGCCGGTCATACAGATCACCGGCAAAATCCAAAAGGTGAACTTCCAGGTGGGCCTTGCCATCACCTGCAACCGTGGGCCTGACGCCTATGTTGGCGACTCCCGGCCACGCTTGGCCGTCGATGTCGACGCTCACCAGATACACCCCGGTCAGCGGCACACGACGACGTTTGAGTTGCACGTTGGCGGTTGGCGTGCCCAATTGGCGCGCCAGCTTCTGGCCGTGCAGGACCCGACCGGCAATGCGGAACGGGCGACCGAGCAAACGCCCGGCCAAGGCGAAGTCGGCAGCGGCCAGGGCGTTACGCACCTGGGTACTGCTCACGCGCAGGCCATCCAGTTCGACGGTTTGCGCGGCTTCGACGGTAAACCCCTGGTTGGCGCCGGCCTGTTGCAGGAAATCGAAATCCCCGACGCGGTCGCAACCAAAGCGGAAGTCGTCACCGACCTCCAAATGCTGCACGCCCAGACCATCGACCAGGATGCGTTCGACAAACTCGGCGGCGCTCAGGCCTTGCAAGCGCTGGTTGAAAGCCAGGCAAAGGACGCGGTCCACACCTTCTTCAGCCAGCAATTGCAGCTTGTCCCGCAAGCGGGCAAGACGCGCCGGCGCTGTCTCGGGGGTAAAGTATTCACGCGGCTGCGGCTCAAAAATCACCACGCAGCTGGGCACGCCCAACTCGACTGCACGCTCGCGCAGCCGGGCCAGGATAGCCTGGTGACCACGGTGAACACCGTCAAAGTTGCCAATAGTGGCGACGCAGCCCCGATGTCCAGGGCGCAGGTTGTGGAGACCTCGAACCAGCTGCATAACGCGCTTCTTGCTCATAAAGTGGTCGATTATAACCACACCCGGCTCCGGACGACAGGCAACAGCACAGGCCAAATGGATCGAATCGATAAAACAACCGTTTTATTGCGACAAACTCTCTAGCTCAGTGACTTGCGATTGAAATCCCGCAGGCGGAAGCCTTGCAGCAGCAACATCCCGAAGTACACCGCCACGCCGGCGACTACCAGCACGCCAAGGCGCATAAAGCGTTGCAGCATCTGGCCCTCGTCCCATGCGGGCATATAGTGCATCAAGCCCAGTAGCACGGCCGACATCACCGCCACCGCTACCAGCAATTTGAGGGCAAACAGGCCCCAACCGGGCTGCGGCAGGAACATTTGCTGCTTGCGCAGCTGGTAAAACAACAGCCCGGCATTGATGCACGCACCGACACTGATCGCCAGCGCCAGGCCGGCATGGGCCAGCGGGCCGATAAATACCAGGTTGAGCAGTTGCGTGACGATCAGCGTGAAAATCGCGATTTTCACCGGTGTACGAATGTTTTGCTGGGCGTAGAAGCCTGGGGCCAGCACCTTGATCACGATAATGCCGAGCAACCCTACGGAATAGGCGACCAGTGCGTACTGCGTCATCAATGCATCGTGGGCATCGAATTGGCCGTATTGAAACAGCGACACGGTCAGCGGCTCCGCCAGAATCCCCAGGGCCAGGGCACATGGCAGTACCAACACGAAGCACAGGCGCAGGCCCCAGTCGAGGATGCGCGAGTATTCCTGGCGGTCCTTGCTGGCATAGGTGCGCGCCAGGGTCGGCAGCAAAATCGTGCCCAGCGCCACGCCGAGCACGCCGGACGGCAATTCCATCAAGCGATCGGCGTAGTACATCCACGACACCGAGCCGGACACCAGCAGCGAAGCGAACGCCGTGTTGATAATCAGGGAAATCTGGCTGACTGAGACGCCGAGGATCGCCGGCAGCATATTGCGCATCACGCGCCAGACGCCTGTGTCCTTGAGGTTCAGGCGCGGCAACACGAGCATGCCGATCTTTTTCAGGTGGGGCAGTTGGTAGAGCAATTGCGCCAAGCCGCCGGCCAGCACTGCCCAGCCCAGCGCCATCACAGGAGGATCGAAGTACGGCGTGAGAAACAGCGCGAAGATGATCATGCTGACGTTCAGCAGGGTCGGCACGAAGGCCGGCACCGAGAAGCGGTTCCAGGTATTGAGGATCGCCCCGGCCAGCGATGAAAGGGAGATCAGCAATATATAAGGAAAGGTCACGCGCAGCAGGTCAGTGGTCAGCGCGAATTTTTCCGGCGTATTGGCGAAACCCGGGGCCGTGGCCCAGATGACCCAGGGAGCAGCAAGCATGCCGAGCACGGTCACCAGCATCAGCACCAGGGTCAACAGGCCCGAGACATAGGCAATAAAGGTGCGCGTCGCTTCCTCTCCCTGCAGGGTCTTGTATTCCGCCAGGATGGGCACGAACGCCTGGGAAAACGCGCCTTCGGCGAAGATCCGCCGCAACAGGTTGGGCAATTTGAAGGCAATAAAGAAGGCATCCGTGGCCATGCTGGCGCCGAAAATGCGCGCCAGCAGGGTGTCACGCACAAACCCCAAAACCCGGGAGATCATTGTGATAGAGCTGACGGCGGCCAGCGATTTGAGCAGATTCATTGAAAGAGTTTGCGCCTATAGATAAACAGCAGGCGAAAGAAGCGCCCACTTATGCGATACTGCGCGCCTGCAACAGCACAGAGCCAAAGCTCGCGAGTTTACAGGTCAAGCGCCGGAAATAAATCACCCGCCTCTTCAGATCGACCACTCAGCAGTTCGCATCAGCCGCTCTTGACAACACATCAAGTGATCGGCATGATTCGCGGCCTATTTTGTTTGCTATTTCCTAAAAAGTCTTTCGAGGAGCTCGACGGTGGCCAACACACCTTCCGCCAAAAAACGTGCAAAACAGGCTGAGAAGCGTCGCAGCCACAACGCCAGCCTGCGTTCCATGGTTCGTACCTACATCAAGAATGTAGTTAAAGCCATCGACACCAAAGACGCTGAAAAAGCCCAAGCTGCTTACGTTCTGGCTGTGCCAGTTATCGACCGTATGGCCGATAAAGGCATCATCCACAAGAACAAGGCCGCTCGTCATAAGAGCCGCCTGAATGGCCACATCAAGGCTCTGAGCGTTCCTGCTGCAGCCTAAGTGGTAACAACTGCAACGCAACCCAGGTTGTGAAACAGTTAAGAAATGCCCCGTACCGAAAGGTACGGGGCATTTTTGTGTGTGCCCCAAAATTACCACTGCCTCCTGTGTGAGCGGGCTTGTCGAATCGTCGCACCGCACGCTCACTACAAAAGCCCGGCAATCCGACTGAACGCTTTCAGACAGACAAAAAAACGCCCCGAACCAGTCGGGGCGTTTTTGCTAGCAACTGATCAATGCATCAATCAGTGGTGATGACCGCCTTCACCGTGGACGTGGCCGTGAGCCACTTCTTCCTCAGAAGCGTCGCGGATGGCAACGATCTTCACTTGGAAGTTCAGGCGCTGGCCAGCCAGAGGGTGGTTGCCGTCGACGGTAACGTCGTCGCCGTCCAGGTCACGGATGGTGACGATCTGCATTTGGCCGTCCGGAGCGGAGGCGTGGAACTGCATGCCTACTTCCAGTTCGTCAACGCCTTCGAACATGCTGCGGCTCAGCGTGCTGACCAACTCGGCCGAGTATTCGCCGTAGGCATCTTCAGGTTCTACGGCAACAGTCAGCTCATCACCGACGCTCTTGCCTTCCAGCGCCTTTTCCAGGCCTGGGATAATGTTACCTGCGCCTTGCAGGTAGACCAGCGGCGCGCCGCCGGCGGAACTGTCGATGACCTCACCAGCGTCATTGGTCAGGGTATAGTCGATGGAGACAGCCTTGTTAGCGGCGATCGTCATGGGGCGAGACCTTTTGCATAAGAATGAAGAACGGACAAGTCTAAACAAGGATTTGCCCGAAAGCGAACAGAACCCGGACGGACGGGGTCAGACAAGCCACTCGGCGATCACCGGCTTTCATCAGGATGAAGACCGGCACTGGGTTGCCGAGCTTTCCTGCGGCCACACTCAGCACCTGCGCCACCAGCCGCCCTGGCAGTCGCGCGCCTGGGTGCTTGACCCCGCGCAACGTATTGAAAAAATAGGCCAGCCCTTTGCCTGCGGCTGGTGTGCGCAAGTGCACGAATAACGATAACCTTGGCATCTGATTCGCGGTAGACGCTCAGCCATAGAGCGCCACCCAAGCCATGCAACTCCAGAGAATTCGCATGCAAACTTTTTTTATCGCGCCCACCGATTTTGGTGTGGGTCTGACCTCCATCAGCCTTGGGCTGGTGCGTACCCTTGAGCGAGCCGGGCTGAAAGTCGGCTTTTTCAAACCGATTGCTCAACCACACCCGGGCGACACTGGCCCTGAACGCTCCACCGAACTGATAGCGCGCACCCACGGCCTCAAGCCGCCACAACCCCTGGGCCTGGCCCATGTCGAGCGGATGCTTGGCGACGGCCAGCTCGACGAGTTGCTGGAAGAAATCATCACGCTGTACCAACAGGCCGCTGTGGGAAAGGACGTGCTGATCGTCGAAGGCATGGTGCCGACCCGCAGCGCCAGCTATGCAGCGCGGGTCAACCTGCACCTGGCGAAGAGCCTGGATGCGGAAGTGATCTTGGTCTCGGCTCCGGAAAACGAAGTGCTCACCGAACTCTCCGGCCGCGTGGAATTGCAGGCGCAACTGTTCGGCGGCCCGAAAGACCCGAAAGTACTCGGCGTGATCCTTAACAAGGTGCGCACCGACGAAAGCATGGAAGCCTTCTCCGCGCGCCTCAAGGAACATTCGCCCCTGTTGCGCAGCGGTGATTTCCGCCTGCTGGGCTGCATCCCCTACCAGCCCGAACTCAACGCCCCACGCACCCGCGACGTGGCCGACCTGATGGGCGCGCAGATCCTCAACGCCGGCGACTACGAAACCCGCCGCATGACCAAAATCATCATCTGCGCCCGCACCATGCGAAATACCGTGGAATTGCTCAAGCCCGGCGTGCTGGTGGTCACACCCGGCGACCGCGACGACATCATCCTCGCCGTCAGCCTGGCCGCGATCAATGGCGTGCCGCTGGCAGGCCTGTTGCTCACCAGCGACACCCTGCCAGACCCGCGCATCATGGATTTATGCCGAGGCGCATTCCAGGCCGGCCTGCCGGTGCTGTCGGTGAGCACCGGTTCCTACGACACTGCCAACCAGCTCAACAGCCTCAATAAAGAAATTCCCATCGATGACCGCGAGCGCGCGGAAATCATCACCGATTTCGTCGCCAGTCACCTCGATGCGCGCTGGCTGCACCAGCGTTGCGGCACGCCGCGGGAGATGCGCCTGTCGCCGGCGGTGTTCCGCTACCAGCTGATCCAGCGTGCCCAGGCCGCCAACAAGCGCATTGTGTTGCCGGAAGGCAGCGAACCGCTGACCGTACAAGCCGCCGCCATCTGCCAGGCACGCGGCATTGCTCGCTGCGTGTTGCTGGCCAAGCCGGCGGATGTGGAAGCGGTCGCCCGCGCCCAAGGCATCGAATTGCCCGAAGGGCTGGAGATTCTCGACCCGGACCTGATCCGCCAGCGCTATGTGGAACCGATGGTCGCGCTGCGTAAGAGCAAGAGCCTCAACGCGCCGATGGCCGAGCAGCAACTGGAAGACACCGTGGTGATCGCCACCATGATGCTCGCGCTGGATGAAGTGGACGGGCTGGTTTCCGGCGTTATCCACTCCACCGCCAATACCATCCGCCCTGCCCTGCAGTTGATCAAGACCGCACCGGGTTGCACGCTGGTGTCGTCGGTGTTTTTCATGCTGTTCCCTGAGCAGGTGCTGGTGTACGGCGACTGTGTGATGAACCCGCACCCGAGCGCCGCCGAACTGGCGGAGATCGCCCTGCAAAGCGCTGACTCGGCCGCTGCCTTCGGCATCACGCCGCGCGTGGCGATGATCAGCTATTCCAGCGGCGACTCGGCCAGCGGCGAGGAAGTGGAGAAAGTCCGCGAAGCCACCCTGCTCGCCCATGAACAGCAAAGCTCACTGCTGATCGACGGCCCGCTGCAATACGATGCCGCGGCCAACGAAGCCGTGGCCCGCCAACTGGCCCCCGACAGCCTGGTTGCCGGCAAGGCCACGGTGTTCGTGTTCCCCGACCTGAACACCGGCAACACCACCCACAAAGCGGTACAACGCAGCGCCGATTGCGTGAGCCTGGGGCCGATGCTCCAAGGCCTGCGCAAACCTGTCAACGACCTGCCGCGTGGCGCCCAGGTGGACGACATTGTGTACACGATCGCGCTCACCGCGATCCAAGCCGCCAACCGACCTATGGATATCTAAATGCTGGATTTTCTACCTGCCGCCGTGCGCGGGGTGATCGCATCGCTGTTGCTGGCGCTGAACACGATCCTGCTGTGCTCGTTCTTGTTTATCGTCGCACTGTTCAAGGCGCTGCCGTTTGCCAAGGGTTTCAGCGAATGGCTGATGAACCACACACATGAGGCCTGGGTCACCAACAACAAGGGCTGGATGAACCTGGTCCGGCGCACGCGCTGGCACCTTAAAGGCCTCGAGGGCCTGGATTACCAGCACTCCTACCTGGTGACCAGCAATCACCAGAGCTGGGTCGACATCATGGTGCTGCAATATGTGCTGAACCGTCGGATCCGCCCGCTGAAGTTCTTCCTCAAGCAGGAGCTGATCTGGGTGCCGGTCATCGGCCTGGCATGGTGGGCGCTGGGCTTCCCGTTCATGAAGCGCTACACCAAGGCTTATCTGGAAAAACACCCGGAGAAAAAAGGCAAGGACCTGGAAACTACGCGCAAGACTTGTGCGAAGTTTCGCGACAACCCGGTGGGAATTTTCAACTTTGCCGAAGGCACGCGGTTTACCCCCGGTAAGCATGCGCAGCAGAACTCGCCGTTTCGCTATTTGCTCAAGCCCAAGGCCGGCGGTATCGCGTTTGTGCTGGACGCGATGGGTGAGCAATTGAAGTCATTGGTCAACGTGACCATTCACTACCCTACCGGGCGCCCTGGGTATTGGGATTTGCTGTGCGGGAATGTGAAGGACGTGGTGGTGCAGTTTGAAGAGGTGCAGATCCCGGCTGAGTTCATTGGAAAGAATTATGAGCAGGAGGGGGAGTATCGGCTGGCGTTCCAGGGGTGGATCAATCGGTTGTGGGAAGAGAAGGATCAATTGCTGGAGAAACTGCACACAGAATTCCCAGGCAAACAGTGATCAAAATGGGGGAGCGGGCTTGATAATGTAAAAAGCCCGCCACCGATGACTCGGTGGCGGGCTTTTTCTTGCCGCTTGAAACTAGCAGCTTGTCACTGCTCCCCTCTTAGATCGCGCCGCGCTGACGCAACAACTCCAGCACTTGCTTGACGCTGTCTTCCAGCGACAGGGCCTGGGTGTCGATGACCAGATCGGCATTCAACGGCACGTCATACGGGAAGGACTCGCCAGGGATGTTATCCCCACCCGCCGCGTACAGGCCTTGCGGATCACGCTCGGCACACACCAGCGGTGACGCTTGCACGTACACCGTCAGCAGACGGTCATCGCCGATCAGCGCCTTGGCCTGTTCACGGCCTTCGGCATCGGGTGCGACGAACGCGGCCAGGGTCAGCAGGCCCGCTTCGTTGAACTGACGCGCCACGTGAGCGGCACGACGCCAGTTCTCGGTGCGCCCGGCACGGTCCTGCGGCAAACCTTTGTTGAGGTCGTGACGCAGGTTCTGGCCGTCCAGTACAAACACCGCACGGCCCATGTCGAACAGCTTGCGCTCAACTGCGTAGGCCAAGGTGCTCTTGCCGGCGCCGGACAGGCCGCTGAACAAAACGGTGGCCGGCTGCTGGCCGAAGCGCAGGGCACGTTCTTCGGTGGCCACGTGGGCCAGCCTGCCGTGCTGCGACGCGCTGCCGTGAGTGACTGGCGGTGCGATGATCATGCCCGCGGCCACAGTGCCGTTGGTCAAGCGGTCGATGACGATGAACGCACCGGTGGTGCGGTTGCTGTCGTAACCGTCCAGGGCGATGGCCGCGTCGAGGCTGACCTTGACCCGGCCAATCTCGTTCAACTGCAGCGAACTCGCCGGGCCTTCGGCCAAGGTGTTCACATCCACACGGTGCACGATGCTGGTGATGGAACCCGGCACGTAGCTGGTGGCGCGCTTGATGTCGTATTTCTTGCCCGGCAGCATCGGTTCTTCGGCCATCCACACCAGCATGGCGTCGAAAGCGTCGGTCACTTGCGGCACGTTGTCGGCATGTACCAACAGGTCGCCACGGGAAATGTCGATCTCGTCTTCCATGGTCAGCGTCACTGCTTGACCAGGGCCGGCGTGCTCCAACTCCCCTTCAAAGGTGACAATGGATTTGACGCGGCTGCTCTTGCCCGACGGCAGCACCACGACTTCGTCGCCCTTGTGCACGATGCCGCTGGCCAGGGTGCCGGCGAAACCACGGAAGTTCAGGTTCGGACGGTTGACGTACTGCACCGGGAAACGCAGGTCAGTGTAGTTGCGGTCGTTGGCGATCTCGACGGTTTCGAGGATCTCCATCAGCGACTGCCCGGTGTACCAGGGCGAACGCTCGCTCTTGTTGACCACGTTATCGCCTTTGAGCGCCGACATCGGCACAAAGGCCATGGTGCTCGGCTTGAAGGCAATGCCATCGGCAAACTTCAGGTAATCGGCCTTGATCGACTCGAATACGCTTTGGTCAAAGCCATTGATGTCCATCTTGTTGACGGCGATCACGATGTGCTTGATGCCCAGCAACGAGGCGATATAGCTGTGGCGTCGGGTCTGGGTCTGCACGCCGTAGCGGGCGTCGATCAGGATGATCGCCAGGTCACAGGTGGACGCTCCGGTGGCCATGTTGCGGGTGTACTGCTCATGGCCGGGGGTGTCGGCGATGATGAATTTGCGCTTGGCGGTAGAGAAGTAGCGATAGGCAACATCAATGGTGATGCCTTGCTCACGCTCAGCCTGCAGGCCGTCGACCAGCAACGCCAGGTCGATGTCGTCCCCAGTGGTGCCGGACTTCTTCGAATCGCGGGTGATGGCTTCCAGGTGATCTTCGTAGATCATCTTGGAGTCGTGCAGCAGGCGCCCGATCAGGGTGCTCTTGCCGTCGTCGACGTTGCCGCAGGTCAGGAAGCGCAACATTTCCTTGCGCTCGTGCTGGCCCAGGTAAGCGAGGATGTCCTCGCTGATCAAATCAGATTGATGGCTCATTGTGTTTAAGCTCCGAGCTGTAAGCTTCAAGCGGCAAGCTTGTCGGCGTACAGCTAGTCAGAAATTTTGTTGATCAGGCCGCAGAGCATTTTTGAGAGCTCGCGAGTTTCTGTAATCCAGTTATCAGCCAGCGGCTGGGCGATGTAGGCAATGTCACTACCGATGAGAATCTGCGTACGCAACTCTCCATAAGAGGCCTTCGCAATCCAAAGAAAACGGATCTTTTCTTTGTCACTGCAACGCTCCATGCCTTCAGCAATGTTGGAGGGCACTGAAAGCGCTGAGCGGGTAATCTGATCCTTGAAGCCCAGATCCCGGCACTGCGCAAACTCTCGATAGATTCCCACCGCTAAACTCTTGCTTCTCTGCCAAACAACCAACTTCTCGAAATCCATTACGAGTCACTCAATCGCGGCTCGCAACAACCGGCTGCAAGCACCAAGCTACAAAATTACGTATACCGCCCTTAACTTGCAGCTTGGAGCTTGTAACTCGAAGCTTAGAAATACCCCTGCCGTTTTTTATCTTCCATCGAGCCTGCGCCATCGTGGTCGATGACACGGCCCTGGCGCTCGGAAGTTCGCGTCAGGAGCATTTCCTGAATGATGTCCGTCAGCGTCTCGGCTTCGGACTCCACCGCGCCCGTCAATGGGTAGCAGCCAAGGGTACGGAAACGGACTTTCTTTTTGACGATTCGGGCTTTGTCTTCGTCGGACAGGTGTTCGAGGATGCGGTCGTCGTCGATCATGATCAACGTGCCGTTCTTCTCGATCACGTCGCGCTCGGCGGCGAAGTACAGCGGTACGATCGGGATGCCTTCCAGGTAGATGTACTGCCAGATGTCCAGCTCGGTCCAGTTGGACAGCGGGAACACGCGGATGGATTCGCCCTTGTTGACGTTGCCGTTGTAGACGTTCCACAGCTCCGGGCGCTGGTTTTTCGGGTCCCAGCGGTGCTTGCTGTCGCGGAACGAGTACACGCGCTCTTTGGCGCGGGATTTCTCTTCATCGCGACGGGCACCGCCGAATGCTGCGTCGAAACCATGCTTGTCCAGGGCCTGCTTGAGGCCTTCGGTCTTCATGATGTCGGTGTGCTTGGCGCTGCCGTGGGTGAACGGGTTGATGCCCTGCGCCACGCCATCCGGGTTGATGTGGGTGATCAGGTCCAGGCCAAGCTCTTCGACCATTTTGTCGCGGAACTTGTACATTTCCTGGAATTTCCAGCGGGTGTCGACGTGCATCACTGGGAACGGCAGTTTGCCCGGGAAGAAGGCCTTGCGTGCCAGATGCAGCATCACGGCGGAGTCTTTACCGATCGAGTAGAGCATCACCGGGTTGTCGAACTCGGCGGCGACCTCGCGGATGATGTGGATGCTTTCCGCCTCCAGCTGTTTCAGATGCGTCAGTTTGTCGACCATGGTTACTCACGGAAAAACGATCTTGTGGACGGCCAGCGGGCCGTGTTCGAGCGGGGCATGCTAGCACAGCACCTGCTTCTATTCAGGGCGCCAGCTAGATCGAAACGGTATATGAATATGCCCCCAAGTTTGGGCTTCCTGTGGCTGCTGGCTTGCCTGTGATGCAAGCACCGCGGTCAGTCAGGTGAACCGCAGCGATGCGTTCGCAGGTAAGCCTGCGCCCACAGTTTGTCCCGTGGTGAGGCTCAGATCGGGTTAGGGCAATCGATGAAAATATGTTCCAGCGCGAAGCGCCGCGCCAGGTAATCGCCCAGCGCCTGCACACCATAGCGCTCAGTCGCATGGTGGCCGGCGGCGATGAAGCTGATGTCGTTTTCGCGGGCGCTGTGGAAGGTCTGCTCCGAGGCCTCGCCGCTCAGGAACAGGTCGACGCCGACAGCAATCGCGTTGTCGATATAGCCCTGACCACCGCCGGTGCACCAGCCGACGCGGCGGATCATTTCGCTGCCTTCGATCAACAGCGGCTCGCGCCCCATGACTTCTTGCACCCGGCGGGCAAAGTCGCGGGGCAACAGGGGCTCGGCAAGGGAGCCGACCAGGCCGACGACTTTGGGGTTGTCCGGGTCCAGTGGGCCTTCGACGGTGATGTCGAGTTGACGCGCCAACTGCACGTTGTTGCCGACGTCGGGGTGCAGGTCCAGTGGCAGATGGTAGGCCAACAGGCTGATATCGTGCTTGAGCAGCGTCTTCAAGCGGCGCTGTTTCATGCCGGTGATACAAGGGTTTTCGCCTTTCCAGAAATAGCCGTGGTGCACCAGGATCAGGTCGGCCTGGGCTTCAACCGCCGCGTCCAGCAAGGCTTGGCTTGCGGTCACGCCGCTCACGATGCGCATCACCTGCGGGCGGCCCTCGACCTGCAGGCCATTGGGGCAATAATCAGCAATTTTTGCGCTGCCGAGGTAGCGGTCTGCTTCCTCGACGAGGGTGGTAAGGGGGACGGCCATAAAAGACTCCTAAATATCCCGTTCGAAGGCGCTCGCAGCCTCGTATAATGCGCGACATTATGGGCGCTCTCCCGCCCCCTGCAACCTGTCAGGACTTACTTGATGCTCAAGGCGCTGCGTTTTTTTGGATGGCCATTGTTGGCTGGCGTGCTGATCGCGATGCTGATTATTCAGCGTTTCCCCGAGCTGGTGGGTCTACCCAGCCTTGATGTGAACCTGCAACAGGCGCCGCAAACCAACGCGGTGGTGCAAGGTCCGGTGACTTATGCCGATGCGGTGGTTATTGCCGCCCCTGCCGTGGTTAACCTGTACACCACCAAGGTCATCAACAAACCGGCGCACCCACTGTTTGAGGACCCGCAGTTCCGCCGCTATTTCGGTGACAACGGGCCCAAGCAACGCCGCATGGAATCCAGCCTGGGTTCCGGGGTGATCATGAGCCCGGAAGGCTACATCCTTACCAACAACCACGTGACAACCGGCGCCGACCAGATCGTCGTGGCCCTGCGTGACGGCCGTGAAACCCTGGCGCGCGTAGTGGGCAGCGACCCGGAAACCGACCTCGCGGTCCTGAAGATCGATTTGAAAAGCCTGCCCTCCATCACCCTCGGCCGTTCCGACGGCTTGCGAGTAGGTGACGTGGCGCTGGCCATCGGCAACCCGTTCGGGGTGGGCCAGACGGTGACCATGGGCATTATCAGCGCTACCGGGCGTAACCAATTGGGCCTCAACAGCTACGAAGACTTCATCCAGACCGACGCCGCGATCAACCCGGGCAACTCCGGCGGTGCACTGGTGGATGCCAATGGCAACCTGACCGGCATCAACACGGCGATTTTCTCCAAGTCTGGCGGGTCACAGGGCATCGGGTTTGCGATCCCGGTAAAGCTGGCGATGGAAGTGATGAAATCGATCATCGAGCACGGCCAAGTGATTCGCGGCTGGTTGGGGATTGAAGTACAGCCGTTGACCAAGGAGCTGGCCGAATCGTTTGGCTTGACCGGGCGCCCAGGCATTGTGGTCGCCGGGATCTTCCGCGATGGCCCGGCGCAGAAAGCCGGCCTGCATCTGGGCGATGTGATCCTCAGCATCAACGGCGAACCGGCAGGCGATGGCCGCAAGTCGATGAACCAGGTCGCGCGGATCAAGCCGACCGACAAGGTGGCGATCCAGGTCATGCGCAACGGCAAGGAGATCAAGCTACTGGCAGAAATAGGCCTGCGCCCTCCGCCCGCGCCGGTTAAAGAAGAGGAATAAGCCGACTCATACAGGTGTCCGCTAGAGGACACCTGTAAGTTTATGTTTCAAAGCAATCCATTCTCATTGGTCATGTTATATTGTTTCAATATCGCTATTGGAACGCTCTATCATGCCGTCTCGAAAAATCGCGCCCTTGGCTGGCCTGGCCTTAGGCTTGCTGCTCGAACCCGCTTTCGCTGAAGAAAACACCCTGGAACTCGACACCATCAGTGTCACCACCGATGCATATGAATCCGCCACCGGCCCGGTCAACGGCTACCGCGCCACCCGCTCCGCCAGCGCGACAAAAACCGACACTGCCATTCGTGACATCCCACAATCCATCAGCGTGATTCCCGCCACAGTGCTCAACGACCTGGGCAGTAACAACGTGGAACGTGCCTTGGAATTTGCCGGCGGTGTGTCCAAGCAAAACAACTTCGGCGGCCTCACCCTCTACGAATACAGTGTGCGCGGCTTCACCACGTCAGAGTTCTACCAGGACGGCTTCAGCGCCAACCGCGGCTACCCGAGCACACCGGATACGGCCAACATCGAGCGCATTGAAGTACTCAAGGGTCCCGCCGCCAGCCTGTATGGACGTGGCGACCCCGGCGGCACAGTGAATATCGTCACCAAGAAGCCTCAACCGGAAGCCTTCACCACCGTGCAAACCAGCGCCGGCAGTTGGGACCGCTACCGCACCGCCGTGGATGTGAACACCCCGCTGGACAGCGAAGGCAACGTGCTATCGCGGGTCAACCTGGCCGTGGAAGACAACCACAGCTTCCGCGATCACGTGCAGAGCAAGCGGGTATTCGTCGCGCCCTCGTTCAGTTGGCAACTGGACCCGGATACGAGCTTGCTGGTGGAAAGCGAATTCGTCCGCCACAGCTCTACCTTCGACCGCGGCATCGTCGACGCCAGCGGCGTATCGCGCTCCACCTTCCTCGGCGAGCCCAATGATGGCGACATCGACAACCACAACAACCGCATCCAGGCCACGCTGGAACATCACCTCAGCGACGCCTGGAAACTGCGCCTGGCCAGCCACTACAAACAAGGCAGCCTGTGGGGCGACGCTTCGGAAAACCGCACACTGAACCCCGACGGCCACACTATCAACCGCCGCTATCGCGAACGCTCCATGGGTTGGCACGACAGCATTACCCAGCTTGAACTGCGTGGGTTGTTCGACATTGGCAGCTGGCAGCATGAGCTGCTGGTCGGCACTGAATACGAGGACTACCGCAAGAAGGAACGCGTGACGGCTATCGGCGGCAGCGACTATGCCATCGACATCTACAACCCGGTCTACGGCAAGGCCAAACCCAACGGCGTGCGCTCCGGCACCGACTTCTTCGAACAGACCAAAAGCCAGGCACTGAACCTGCAAGACCAGATCATCTTCACCGATCGCTTGCGCGGCATGGTTGGCGCGCGCTTCGAGCATTTCGAACAAAGCACCGACGACTTCACACGCAATCACGCCAAGAGCCGGCAAACCCACGACGCCTTTACCCAACGCGCTGGCCTGCTCTACCAGCTAACGCCCGACGTCGGCGTGTTCGCCAACGCCTCTACCTCGTTCAAACCCAACAGCGGCCTGGATGCCAATGGCAGAACCTTCAAGCCGGAAGAAGGCGTGGGTTATGAAGTGGGGATCAAGAGCGAGCTGTTCGACGACCGCCTCAGCGCCACCCTCGCCGCGTTCCATATCGAAAAGGAAAACGTGCTGGCCCTGGACCCTGCCACCAACCTGAATCGCGCCATGGGCAAAGCGCGCAGCCAGGGCTTTGACCTGCAACTGACCGGGCAAGTGACCGATGCGGTACGGGTGATCGGCGCGTTTGCCTACATCGACGCCCAAGTCACCAAGGGCGACAAAGCCATTCCAGCCGGCAGCCGGATTCTCGGCGTGGCCAAGCGCAGCGGCAGTCTGTTGGGGGTGTATGAGTTTCAGGATGGCGCGTTGCGCGGATCCGATGTGGGTGCAGCGCTTACCTACGTGGGCGATCGTTCCGGCGAAGCAGGTACGCGTTTCGAACTGCCGGCTTACCACACGGTGGATCTGCTGGCCCATTACAAAGCCACGGAGAATGTCACCGTGGGTTTGAACTTAAACAACCTGTTTGATGAGAAGTACTACGAGCGGTCCTACAGCAGCTATTGGATCAATCCGGGTGAGCCGCGCAATCTCACGGTCAGCCTGACCCTCAAGCTGTAAACACAGTAAAAAATGTGGGAGCGCCGGAGCGACGATTCGCGAGCAAGCCCGCTCCCACAGTTTGATGTTCATTCAGCTTAAGTTATAGCGTCGTGGGCGCTCTTTCACACAAGGTATTGAGCGCCTTCGCCCACTGCGGATCATCATTCAGGCACGGCACCAGCACCAACTCTTCGCCCCCAGCCTCGCGGAACTGCTCCAGCCCGCGATCGCCGATCTCTTCCAGCGTCTCGATGCAATCGGCGACAAACGCCGGGCACATCACCAGCAGCTTTTTCACACCTTGCTGGGCCAGGGCTTCCAGGCGGGCTTCGGTGTAGGGTTCGATCCACTTCGCCCGACCCAGGCGCGATTGGAAGGCCACCGACCATTTGCCCTCCGGCAAGCCCAGCCGTTCGGCGAAATCGCGGGCGACGCTGAAGCATTGCGCGCGGTAGCACGTCTGCAGCACCTCAGCCGATGCGTTCTTGCAGCAATCGGCGTCCTTGAAGCAATGCTGGCCCGTCGGGTCGAGCTTGGTCAGATGGCGCTCGGGCAGGCCGTGAAAACTCAGCAGCAGGTGATCGTAATCCTGCTCCACATAGGACCGCACGCTCGCCGCGAGAGCATCAAGGTATTCCGGCTGATCGTAGAACGGCTGCAAGATCGAGAATTGCACGTCCAACTGTTTATCGCGTACAACCCGCTTGGCCTCTTCAATCACAGTGGTCACCGTGCTGTCGGCAAACTGCGGATACAACGGCGCCAAGGTCACTTTGCGGATGCCTTGGGCGGCGAGGCGCGTCAGCACAGTTCCAATGGACGGCTCGCCGTAGCGCATCGCCAACTCCACCGGGCCTTGGGTCCACTGCGTGGTCATCTGCTGTTGCAGACGGCGGCTGAGCACCACCAGCGGCGAGCCCTCGTCCCACCAGATGGAGGCGTAGGCGTGCGCCGACTGCTCGGGGCGCTTGATCAGGATCAGCGACACCAGCAAGCGCCGCACCGGCCACGGCAGGTCGATCACATAAGGGTCCATCAGGAATTGATTGAGGTAGCTGCGCACATCGGCCACCGAAGTGGACTTTGGCGAGCCCAGATTGACCAGTAACAACGCGTGATCCGTCATGCAACATCCTATCTCTAGAGGCGGCTGGACAAGTCGTCCAGAGCCGCGCGCAACTCAGTGAACTGGAAAGTGAAACCAGCGGCCAGTAACCGTTCGGGCACCGCCTTCTGCCCACCCAACAAAAGGCCGGACAACTCGCCCAGGCCCACCTTCAACGCAAAGGCCGGCATCGGCATGAACGCCGGGCGGTGCAGCACCTGGCCCAGGGTTTTCGCAAACTCGCGATTGCGCACCGGGTGTGGCGCGCAGGCATTATAAGGACCGCCGGCGTCAGGCTTGTGCAGAAGAAAATCAATCAGGGCGATTTGATCCTTTATATGGACCCACGGCATCCACTGCCGACCATTACCGATAGGCCCGCCCAGCGCCAGTTTGAAAGGCAGCAACAGCCGCGACAAAAAGCCGCCCTCAGCCGCCAGCACCAGCCCGGTACGTACCAGCACTACGCGAATGCCCAAGGCTTCGGCGCGCTGGGCGGTTTCCTCCCAGGCGATGCACAGCTGGCTGGAGAAATCGTCCTGCACGGGGCCGCTGGCTTCGGTCAATTCGCGTTCACCGCCATCGCCATACCAGCCCACCGCCGAGCCGGAAATCAACACCGCTGGTTTTTGTGCCAGGCCTTCAAGCCACGCCAGCAAGGTTTCGGTGAGGCTGATACGACTGCTCCACAGCAAGGCCTTGCGCTTATGGGTCCAGGGGCGATCGGCGATGGCGGCGCCGGCGAGGTTAATGACCGCATCCACCGGGCCGATAACCTCTTGTAGGCGACCAACCCCCGACACCTGGTCGCCACACGACTTGGCGACCTGGTCCGGATGACGACTCCACACCGTCAGGCGATGGCCCTGTGCAAGCCAGTGTTGGCAGAGTTGGCGGCCGATCAGGCCAGTACCGCCGGTCAGCAAAATGTGCATGGGACGCTCCTCATGTAACGTTCGCCGCCGATCACTGGTCTATTTTATAAGCAGGGATCAATTTGAACGGGCGTAACGTTGGATTAAGCCTCTGGGTTAACCATAGGTCACGCCTAAGAACAGGTAAGCCAAAACTTATACCAAAAAACAATATTGTACAGCTATTGGTGTCGGCGTAGTCTGTACCCAACGGTAAAACGAGGCCTCCCATGACTGTTCCCATCGCGATCATCGGCACCGGCATCGCCGGTCTCTCCGCCGCCCGAGCGTTACAAGACGCGGGGCACGTTGTACAACTCTTCGATAAAAGCCGCGGCAGCGGTGGCCGCATGTCCAGCAAGCGCAGCGATGCCGGTGCCCTGGACATGGGTGCGCAGTACTTCACCGCCCGCGACCGGCGCTTCGTCAACGAAGTCCAGCGCTGGCAAAGTAACGGTTGGGCCGAGCAATGGAAGCCTCAGCTGTACAACTTCAAGTCCGGCCAACTCACACCCTCCCCCGATGAACAGATCCGCTGGGTCGGCACTCCCCGCATGAGCGCGATCACCCGCGCCCTGCTCGACGACCTGCCGGTGGCGTTTGGTTGCCGCATCACCGAAGTGTTCCAGGGCAAACAACACTGGAACCTGTTGGACGCCGACGGCGAGAACCACGGCCCGTTCAGCCACGTGATCATCGCCACCCCGGCTCCGCAAGCCACCGCGCTGCTGGCCGCCGCTCCCAAGCTGGCGAGCGCCGCCGCCGGGGTGAAAATGGACCCGACCTGGGCCATCGCCCTGGCGTTCGACACCCCACTGGATACGCCCATGCAAGGCTGCTTTGTACAAGATAGCCCCCTCGATTGGCTGGCGCGCAACCGCAGCAAACCAGGGCGCGACGCCACACTCGACACCTGGGTATTGCACGCCACCAGTGCCTGGAGCAAGGCCCACCTGGACCTGTCCAGAGAGGCCGTGATCGAGCACCTGCACGGTGCTTTTGCCGAACTGCTGCACAGCGCCATGCCCGCGCCGTCGTTCAGCCTGGCGCACCGCTGGCTCTACGCACGACCATCCAGCAGCCACCAATTCGGCGTGCTGGCTGATGCCGACCTCGGCCTGTATGTGTGTGGCGACTGGTGCCTGTCGGGCCGCGTCGAGGGCGCATGGCTCAGCGGCCAGGAAGCCGCGCGACGCCTGATCGAGCACCTGCAATGAACCGTATCAATCCCGCCAAATTGCTGCTGTCGAAGTGGACAGCAGCACGCCCCCGAAACAAGGAAAAACACTTTCTGGTCACCGAATTGTTTCGCGACGATGAAGGCACCGTACTGGAAATCGAACTGCAAGCCGTCATGACCCGGCGCAGCGAACGCCTGCCCTGGCAAACCCTGCAAGATATCGACGCCTGGAAAATCGGCTGGAAATAGACCGCACGCAAAACTTGTACAAATAATTTGACTTGTACAGCACCGAACCTATGATGAGGTTTAGTTGTACAACATTTTTATCTTGTACAGGAACCTTGCAGAGGGTTGGTTTATGTCCAGCACTACCAAACCGAAGATCGCCATCAGCGCCTGCCTGCTGGGCGAAAACGTGCGCTTCAACGGCGGCCATAAACAATCACTGCTGTGCAGTCAGACCCTCGCTGACTATTTCGACTTTGTGCCGTTGTGCCCTGAAGTGGCGATCGGCCTGGGTATCCCCCGCGAACCGATCCGCCTGGTGGGCGACGCGGCCAATCCGCAAGCCGTCGGCACCGTTAATCGCGCACTGAACGTGACCCAACCGCTGGACGACTACGGCCAGCAAATGGCCGCGGAACACACCGACCTGTGTGGCTACATCTTTATGCAAAAATCGCCGTCCTGTGGCCTGGAGCGGGTCAAGGTGTACCGCGACAACGGCACCCCGGTGGACGGAGGCGGGCGTGGCATCTACGCCCAGGCATTTTGTGCACGCCACCCTAACCTGCCGGTGGAAGAAGACGGTCGGCTGAATGACCCCGTGCTGCGGGAAAACTTCCTGGCCCGTGTATTCGTCTACGCCAGTTGGCAACAACTGCTGGCCGTAGGACTGACCCGCCACCGTTTGCTGGCCTTTCATTCGCGCTACAAATACTTGTTGATGGCCCACAGCCCGGCGCATTACAAAAGCCTTGGCCACCTGCTGGGCAGCATGACCAAGGGCGCCAACCTCGACGAATTGGCCAGCTGTTATTTCAGCGACCTGATGACCGGCCTGAGCAAATGCGCGACCCGTGGCACCCACACAAATGTATTGCAACACATCAGCGGCTACCTCAAGCAGGCCATCAGCGCCGACGATAAGCAGGAAATGCAAACCGTCATCGGCCAATACCGCCACGGTATCGTACCGCTGGTGGTGCCGTTGACCCTGCTAAAGCACCACTTCCGCCAACACCCGGACCGCTACATCGCGCAGCAGGCCTACCTGCAACCGCACCCGGAAAACCTCAGCCTGCGAAATGCGATCTAGACCATGAGAGCCGCCCTGCTAGACGAACCCGGCGAAGACATCGCCCAAGCCCTCCAGGAAGGCTGGCTGCCAATCCGCGAAGTGGCGCGCCAGACCGGCGTTAATGCCGTGACCCTGCGCGCCTGGGAGCGCCGTTACGGCCTGATCGTGCCCCAGCGCACGCCCAAGGGCCACCGGCTGTTCAGCGCCGAGCATGTGCAACGCATCCACACCATTCTCACCTGGCTCAATCGTGGCGTGCCGGTCAGCCAAGTCAAAGGCCTGATCGACTCCGCCCAGGCCACTCCCAATGCCGTAGAAAATGAATGGCACACCCTGCGCCAGAACCTGGTGCACGCCATCAGTGAATTGACTGAGCGCCGGGTCGACGACGCCTTCAACCAGGCCATGGCACTGTACCCGCCACGCACCTTGTGCGAGCAACTGCTGTTACCGCTGTTGCAGGAGCTGGAGCAGCGTTGGCAAGGTCAATTCCGCGCGCAGATGGAACGGGTATTTTTCTTGTCCTGGCTGCGCAGCAAGTTTGGTGCGCGCATCTACCACAACAATCGCCAGCTGCAGGGTGCGCCATTGCTGCTGGTCAACCAGTCCGACCTGCCGCTGGAACCGCATTTGTGGCTCAGCGCCTGGCTGGCCAGCAGTGCCGACTGCCCGGTGGAAGTGTTCGACTGGCCGCTGCCCGTCGGCGAGCTGGCCCTGGCGGTGGAACACCTGCGGCCGCGCGCGGTGTTGCTGTATTCGAGCAAGGCGCTGCAGTTGTCGACGTTCGCGAAACTTCTGGGCGGCATCAGTTGCCCTAAGTTGATCGTCGGACCAACGGTGTGCATCCATCAGGCGGAGTTGGCGGTATTAACCCATGACATCCCTGAGTTGCTCGTCGCCGAAGAGCCGTTGTCGGCTCATCAGCTACTGATCCAGCGTGGACTTCTTTAAATGCATCTGATCTGGCTGCGCACAGACTTGCGCCAACACGACAACACCGCCCTGACCGCCGCGAGCCAGCGGGGTCCGATGGCGGCCGTCTACCTGATCACACCCGAGCAATGGCTGGCCCACGACGATGCGCCGTGCAAAGTGGATTTCTGGCTGCGCAACCTGCAGGCGCTGAGTAAAACGCTGGGCGAGCTGAACATTCCCCTGCTAATTCGCACCGCCGCCACCTGGGACCAGGCGCCCAGCGTGCTGAGCACGCTGTGCCGCGAACTCTCGGTGGAGTCGGTGCACGTCAACGAGGAATACGGCATTCATGAAAGCCGTCGCGATGCGGCAGTGTCCAAGGCGTTGGAAGAGGCAGGCGTCACTTTCCACAGCTACTTGGATCAATTGTTCTTCCAGCCTGGCAGTGTGCTGACCAAGACCGGCACTTACTTTCAGGTGTACAGCCAGTTCCGCAAGGTCTGCTACACCCGCCTGCACAGCGCGTTACCCCAGAGGGTCGCTGCGCCAAAGGCCCAGGCTGCGCTCAAGCTGAAAAGCGACCCCATCCCGAACACGGTCGAAGGTTTCGAGCCGCCCAGCGACACGCTGCGTGCGCTCTGGCCCGCCGGTGAAGACGAGGCCCAGCGGCGCCTCGACGCCTTCGCCGACCAGCAGATCAGCTACTACAAGGACGAGCGTGACTTCCCGGCCAAGCCCGGCACCAGCCAGCTCTCTGCCTACCTCGCGGCGGGGGTGATTTCGCCGCGCCAATGCCTGCACGCCGCGTTACAAACCAACGGTGGCGAGTTCGAGAGTGGCGACATGGGCGCCATCACCTGGATCAACGAATTGCTGTGGCGCGAGTTCTACAAGCACATCCTGGTGGGTTACCCACGGGTGTCGCGCCACCGTGCGTTCCGCCCCGAAACCGAAGCCGTGGCCTGGCGCAATGCACCCAAAGATCTCGCCGCGTGGCAGGCAGCGCGCACCGGCCTGCCGATCATCGACGCGGCCATGCGTCAACTGCTTGAAACTGGCTGGATGCACAACCGCCTGCGCATGGTCGTGGCGATGTTCCTGACTAAAAATCTGCTGATCGATTGGCGCGAAGGCGAGCGCTTCTTTATGCGCCATCTGATTGATGGTGACCTGGCCGCTAATAACGGCGGCTGGCAGTGGAGTTCATCCACCGGCACCGACTCGGCGCCGTACTTCCGGATTTTCAGCCCTTTGAGCCAGTCGGAAAAATTCGACAGCGAAGGCGTCTTCATCAAGCACTGGCTGCCGGAACTTGCCGCACTGAATAAAAAGGACGTGCACAACCCGGATGCCGCCGGTGGTTTGTTCGGCGTGGCCGACTACCCACGATCGATTGTCGACCTGAAAAAATCCCGCGAACGCGCCCTGGCCGCCTTCCGTAACCTGCCCTCGCGACAAGCCGCAGGGGGCGAATATGAGTGATTTCCTGCGCCGCTTCGCCCAGGCCTTTGCCACGCTGGACAAGCACAACCTGCACCTGCTCGACAGCTTGTACAGCAAGGACATCGCCTTTACCGACCCGCTCCACGAAGTCCATGGGCTGCCCGACTTGCACCATTACTTCAGCGAGTTGTATGGCAACGTCAGCCAGCTACGCTTCGACTTCCACGGTTTCGACCAAGTGGCCGAGGGCGAAGGTTACCTGCGCTGGAAAATGAGTTTCTGCCACCCGCGCCTGGCCAAGGGCAAGGTGATTCGGGTGGAAGGCTGCTCGCACTTGATGTGGCGTGACAAGGTGTACCGCCACCGTGACTACTTCGATGCCGGCGCCATGCTGTACGAACATTTGCCGGTACTGGGCAGACTCGTCAGCTGGCTGAAAAGGAGAGTGGGATGAACGCAGTACCGCCCCGTCGTTATTGGCTGACCGGCGCCAGCAGTGGTATCGGTGCAGCGCTGGCCGTGGAGCTGCTCAACAGCGGCGCACACGTCGCACTCAGCTCCCGCACCAAAGAGCCTTTGGAAGCGCTCGCCCAACGTTACCCGGGCCAAGTGCTGGTGGTGGCCGGCGACCTGACCAACAGCCAGACCGTGCGCGAGATCGGCGAACATATCGGCGTGGCCTGGGGTTCCCTGGACACGGTGATCCTCAATGCCGGCACCTGTGAATATGTGGACGCCAAGCAGTTTGATTCATCAATCATCGAGCACGTGGTGCGCACCAATCTACTGGCAAGCAGCTATTGCATCGAAGCAGCCCTGCCGCTTTTGCGGGCAGGGCGCAGCCCCCATCTGGTGGGTGTCGCCAGCGCCGTGACTTACCTGCCGATGCCTCGCGCTGAAGCCTATGGCGCGTCCAAGGCCGGCTTGCGCTACCTGTTCGAGGCACTGCGCATCAGCCTTTCGCCGGAAAACATCGACGTTACCGTGATCAGCCCAGGCTTTGTCGACACGCCGCTGACCGAACGCAACGACTTCCCCATGCCCCTCAGTTGGTCGGCGGACAAAGCCGCGCGGCACATCTTCGCCAAGCTGGAAAAACGCCCGCTGGAAATCGCCTTTCCTGCACTCTTTATCGCCACCCTCTGGCCGCTGTCGAAATTGCCGAATCGCGCGCAGTTGATCATCGGTAAACGCATGTTGCGCAGCCCGCCGCCGAAAAAGGACGACCTGTGAAGATCGCCATCATCGGCAGCGGCATCGCGGGGCTGACCAGTGCTTACCTGCTCAGCCGCCAGCATGAGATTACGCTGTTCGAAGCGGGTGATCGTATTGGCGGGCATACCCACACGGTCAACGTGACCGTCGAGGGCAAAAGCTACGCGGTAGACACCGGCTTCATCGTGTTTAACGACTGGACCTACCCCAACTTCATCCGCCTGCTGGAGCAGATAGGGGTAACGTTCAAACCTACCGAGATGAGCTTTTCGGTGTGCGATGAGCAGACGGGGTTCGAGTACAACGGCAACAACCTCAACAGCCTGTTTGCCCAGCGTCGCAATATCCTTTCGCCGGGCTTCTGGGGCATGTTGCGCGACATCTTGCGCTTCAATCGCCAGGCACCGCTGGACCTGCAAGACCAACGCATCAGCGCCGAAATGACCCTGGGTGACTACCTCAACGCCGGTCACTACGGCGAGCGGTTTATCCGGCACTACATCGTGCCGATGGGCGCGGCGATCTGGTCGATGTCCCTGGCTGACATGCTTGCCTTCCCCTTGCAGTTCTTTGTGCGCTTCTTTAAGAATCACGGCTTGCTCTCGGTGAGTAACCGCCCGCAATGGTGCGTGATCGAGGGTGGCTCCAGCCGTTACATCGAACCGCTGACCCGCAGCTTCCGCGAACAGATCCGCCTCAATTGCCCTGTGCATAACGTTGAGCGTACCGACGAAGGCGTGGTTATCCACAGCCCGGCCGGCAGCGAGGCATTCGATCGAGTGGTCTTCGCCTGCCACAGCGACCAGACCCTGGCGCTGCTGGCCGATCCAAGCCCAGCCGAACAAGCGGTCCTTGGCGCCCTGCCCTATGCCGATAACGAAGTGGTGCTGCACTCCGATACCCGCCTGCTGCCCGACCGCAAACTGGCCTGGGCCAGCTGGAATTACCGGCTGACCGGCAATGGGCAGGCGCCGGCGGCGGTGACCTATGACATGAACATCCTGCAAGGCATCGACAGCGCCACGACCTTTTGCGTGAGCCTGAACCAGACGTCGATGATCAACCCGCTGAAGGTCCTGGCGCGCTACACCTACGCCCATCCGCAATACAGCCTGGCAGCGGTGGCGGCCCAAGGCCGTTGGGAGGAAGTGTCTGGCGTGCGTAACACCTTCTATTGCGGTGCCTACTGGGCCAACGGTTTCCACGAAGACGGCGTGGTCAGCGCTTTGCGCGTCGCCCAGGCGTTTGGGGAAACCCTGTGAACAGCGCCCTGTACAGCGGCTGGATTGCCCATCGCCGATTTACGCCCAAGGCCCACGCCTTTCGCTACCGCATCGGCCTGCTGTACCTGGACTTGAGCGAAGAACACGAAGTGCTTGGGCTCTCGCCCCTGGCCGGGCGCAGTTGGCTGGCGCCCTTTGGTTTTCGCCAACAGGATTACCTGCGTGAATTGACGCGCACCGGCATGAGCTTGAGCGATGCCGTGCGCCAGGAAGTCGGCAAGGCACTGGGGCGTACACCTCAGGGCGTTATCTGCCTACTGACCCAGGCTCGCAGTTGGGGCCTGGCTTTTAACCCTGTGAGTTTCTTCTACTGCTTCGAGGCCGACGGACGTCTGGCCGCGATCCTGTGTGAAGTGACCAACACCCCATGGCGCGAGCGCTATCACTACGTGCTGCCCGCCCAGACCCTCGGCGCAGATGAACACCAGCACTTCGCCGTGGCCAAGGCCTTCCATGTGTCGCCGTTTTTGCCGCGCGATCTGGAATACCGCATGAGCTTCAGCGCACCCGCCGCCAAACTCGGCGTGCACATGGCCGACTGGCAGGGCGAGCTGAAAGTGTTCGACGCCACCTTGAGCCTGCACAAGGAAGCGCTGAACCGCACCAGTTTGCATCGTTACCTAAGGCGCTTCCCCTGGATGACCGCCAAGACCTGCCTGGCGATCTACTGGCAAGCCATGCGCCTGTTGCTTAAACGCACACCGATTTTTCCTCACCGGGCCGCCGATGGCGCCTCCCGCACCGCAGTCGGTTATTCCAAGGATCGCCGCCATGAAATCCCCTAACGTATCGGTCAAGGCCAACCGCCTGAACGTCAACGGCATGACCACCGCGCTGTTGCGCAAAGGCGTACTGCGCCAACTCAGCCAATTGCGCCATGGCCAGTTGGTGGTGATCGAGGATGGCGAGCAGCAAGTATTCGGCGCGCGCGAAGCGCACTTGCTGGGGGAGATCCAGATCCTCGACCCCGCCGTGTGGGGCCTGGTGGCGGCCAACGGTTCTATTGGCGCTGGCGAGGCGTTTATTCACGGTTACTGGAGCAGCCCGGACCTGACCGCCGTGGTGCGCGTGATGGTCAGCAACCTGGATGTGCTGGATGCGATGGAAGGCGGCCTCGCACGCCTGGCCCGGCCGTTCACCCAGGGCCTGCACTGGCTCAATCGCAACACACACAAGGGTTCGCAAAAAAACATCGCCGCCCACTACGACCTCGGCAACGACCTGTTCGAAGAATTCCTCGACCCAACCATGATGTACTCGGCGGCGCAATTCTTGACCCCCGACGACACCCTGGAGCAGGCGCAACTGAACAAGCTTGAGCGCATCTGCCAGAAGCTGGCGCTCAAGCCCAGCGACCACCTGCTGGAAATCGGCACCGGCTGGGGCAGCATGGCGCTGTATGCGGCGCAGCATTACGGCTGTAAGGTCACCACCACGACCTTGTCCAAGGAACAGTTTGCCTACACTGAAAAACGCATCGAGGCCCTGGGGCTGCAAAGCCAGGTCACCTTGTTGCTAAAGGATTACCGCGACCTGACCGGCCAGTACGACAAGCTGGTGTCCATCGAGATGATCGAAGCAGTGGGCCATCGCTTTCTGCCGACCTACTTCAAACAGTGCGCGCACCTGCTCAAAAGTGACGGCCTGATGTTGCTGCAAGCCATCACCATTCGTGAGCAACGCTTTGAACAGGCCAAGCGCAGTGTGGATTTCATCCAGCGCTATATCTTCCCAGGCGGCGCTTTGCCCTGTGTGCAGAACATGCTGCACATCGTCAGCCGCGACACCGATATGAACCTGCTGCACATGGAGGATTTCGGCCTGCATTACGCGCGAACCTTGCGCCTGTGGCATGAGAATTTTCGCCGCGCCCATGGCCGCCTCGCCGAATTGGGCTACGACGAATACTTCCTTCGGCTGTGGGAGTTTTACCTGTGTTACTGCGAAGGCGGCTTTATGGAGCGCACCATTGGCACCGCGCAATTGCTGCTGGCCAAACCGTCGGCGATCAACCCGCCGTTGCTTGGGCGCTTCAGTGCTTAAGACATTGGCCAATGCCGTGCTGTTTCAGTGCGGCTGGTTCGCCTGTGTGCTCGGCGGTGACAGCTTATGGTTACTGGTAGGGCTGGCTGCACTGGGCATTCATCTGCTGTGGATAAGTTCATGGGCGCAAGACGGCAGGTTGATCCTGGGCGTGACCTTGCTGGGCACGTTGGTCGATACGTCGTTACGCACCGTCGGCTTTTTTCAGTTCAGTGAGCCTGGTCCGTTGATTCCGCTGTGGTTAGTGATGCTATGGGCGCTGTTGGCAACCACGCTGCGTCATTGCCTGGCTTGGAGCACCCAACCTCGGTGGCTCGCAGCGTTACTGGGGGCCGTCGGCGGTCCGATGTCTTATTTCGCAGGCAGTCAGCTGGCCGGGGTAAGCTTCGGTTACGCCCTGTGGCCAAGCCTGGTCGGGCTGGCCCTGCTGTGGGCTTTGCTCTTTACGCTGCTCGCAACCGCTGCAAAAAAAACCTGAACCCGGTCGGCTTTTACTTGCAGCTTGCCGCTCAAAGCTTGAAGCTGCCGCCATGCCCAACATCCCCCACACCCAAATCGCTGAACCCGCCGTCACCTGCTCGACGTGCGCGGCCTGCTGCTGCCAGTTGGAAGTGATGCTGATTACCGACACCGGCGTGCCGGAGCGCTATATCGATACCGACGATTGGGGCGGCGAAGTGATGCTGCGCCTGGAAGACGGCTGGTGCGCAGCGCTGGATCGGGACACGATGATGTGCACGATCTATGAGCGACGGCCGTTGATTTGCCGAGAGTTCGAGATGGGTGCGCCGGAGTGTTTGACCGAACGCGAAGGGATTGCGACGGCGTATCGCTGACCTTGAAACAAGTAGAAATCCAAATGTGGAAGCGAGCAAGCCCGCTCCCACAGGGGGATCTTCAGTGGCCTGAAGATTACAGCGCCATGGTGTAATGCAGCGAGTAGCTCTCTACCCCGTCGTTATTGCTGCTGATCCCGGCGTTGGAATAGTGCGTGGCACGAATGCCCACTTCATGCCCACCGGTAAACCGCAGACCAAAACCCAGGCGGTCTTCGAACTGAAAGGCCTGGCCAATGTTGTTGTCTTCCAGCTGGGTACGGGAGAACACCGCTACGCCGATCCCGGCTTCGATGTAGGGTTTGACCGACTGCCCGGCAAACTCATACACAAACACGGGCGAGAACGACAGGCTGCTGGCACCGGCGCGATCGTCACCCTCCCAGTAAGTGTAAGCACCGCTCCAATAGCCCGTCAGGCGACCCATATCGCTCTGCATCCAGCTCTTGTCCCAATCCGACGTCAACCCCAACCGATAGGTCAGCGTTGAATCACTGGTTGCCCCCAGACCAAACTCCAACCCGGCGGCTTGCGCCGAAAAAGAGTGCCCCATTACCGTGGCCGCAAGCGCAGCCAAACAGAGAAAACGCTTCATATGAAACATCCCTTCAAACGACGTTGTAAGATTTATGTACAGGCTAACGTGCTATAGAAGTCGCCGTTAATGCAGAAGTTCAGTCGAAAACCGTGATTTTTTCACGAATTTTTCACAAGCTGAAATCACTCACATTTCCGGAAGTTTTCCATAATGTAGGTAGGATGTTTCTGAAATGTTGCAGATCGCCACTGGTCCAGAACTGTGCAGGTTCAGGATCGCCGACGGCCAGAAGATCGCGCTCACTCAGTAAACGCTTGAGCTGGCGGGCCACGGCGGCACCGGTGTCGATAAGGATGATGCTGGGGGGCAGCATCTGCGCCAGGAGCGGCTTGAGGAAGGGATAGTGGGTGCAGCCGAGGATGATGGTGTCGCAACCGGCGCTGAGCAGCGGTTCGATGTAACCCTGCAATAACTGGCGCAGGGCGGGGCTGTTCAGGTCGCCGGTTTCAATCAGCTCCACCAGGCCCGGGCAGGGTTGGGTGATGACCCGAACATCAGTGGCGAAGCGGTCCAGCAGCGCAGCGAACTTGGCGCTTTGCAGGGTGCCGGTAGTGGCAAGCACACCGACCACGCCGCTGCGGGTGGCGGCGGCAGCAGGTTTGACGGCGGGCTCCATGCCCACCAATGGCCAGTCGGGATAGTCTTGGCGCAAGTCGGCGACGGCCGCGACGGTCGCGGTGTTGCAGGCAATCACAAATGCCTTGGCGCCCTTGTCGCAGAGAAACGCCGCAACCTGCCGCGAACGCTCACGAATAAACGACGGGGTTTTCTCGCCATAGGGGATATGCCCGCAGTCGGCCACGTACAGCAACGACTCATGGGGCAGCAATTGCTGAATTTCGGCCAGTACCGACAAGCCGCCAACACCGGAATCGAACACACCGATGGGCGCGCCCTTAACCATGTTGGGTCCCGCACACGCTGCAGCCGGGGTCACGCTTCACGCGCAGCTCGCGAAAACGCGTGGTCAAGGCATCGATGAGCAACAGGCGGCCCACCAAGGGTTCGCCGAAACCGGCCAGCAGTTTCAAGGCTTCCAGCGCCTGCAGGCTGCCCACCACGCCCACCAGCGGACCAACTA
This sequence comes from Pseudomonas sp. RA_5y_Pfl1_P24, assembly GCF_963970945.1. Lineage (NCBI taxonomy): Bacteria > Pseudomonadati > Pseudomonadota > Gammaproteobacteria > Pseudomonadales > Pseudomonadaceae > Pseudomonas > Pseudomonas sp. RA_5y_Pfl1_P24. Next base: position 407,448 of record NZ_CAXAOJ010000003.1, read on the forward strand.
CGCCGGCTTCGCTGCAGGTGAGTTCGGTGTCGCTGCCGTGCCCATATAAACAGTGGTAACACGGGCTTTCGGCGCGACGCGGGTCGAACACTGACAATTGGCCTTCAAGGCGAATCGCCGCGCCGCTGATCAATGGCTTGCCGGCGGCAACGCAAGCAACGTTGACCGCCTCGCGCGTGGAGAAGTTGTCGCTGCAATCGAGCACAACATCGACCGCACCTACCGCGACGGCCAAGGAATCGGCATCAAGCGCAGCGCGGTGGGCAGTCAGCTTGATTTCGGGGTTGATGGCGCTCAGGCGGCGCAGGGCCGAGTCGACCTTGGTCTGCCCAACGCTGTCGGTGTCATGGATGATCTGGCGTTGCAGGTTGGTCAGGTCGACCGTGTCGAAGTCCGCCAGATGCAACTCACCCACACCCGCGGCCGCCAGGTACAGCGCAACGGGTGCGCCCAGCCCACCAAGACCAACGATCAATGCACGGCCGTTTTTCAGGCGCAACTGGCCGTCGATGTCGACATGCTGCAACAGAATCTGTCGGCTATAGCGCAACAGCTCCTGATCGCTCAGCACGGCCGGCGTCCCAGCGTGATGCGCTCGTGTCCGCCGAGATCGATACGGCTGTGTACCTCTTCAAAGCCTTCACTCAACAGCAGATCGCGCACAGCCGGGGCCTGGTCGTAACCGTGCTCCAGCAACAGCCGGCCGCCAGCATTCAGGTGAGCGGGGGCTTCTTTGATGATCAGGCGCAGGTCATCCAAGCCGTCATGACCGGCCACCAATGCGCTGGCCGGCTCGAAGCGCACGTCACCGGCCACCAGGTGTGGATCATTGTCGGCAATATACGGCGGGTTGCTAATGATCAGGTCATAGGTATGACCCTGCAGCGCGCTGAACCAGTGGCTGTTCAGCACCGCTGCGTTATTGAGGTGCAGGCGCTGGCGATTGCGCTCGGCCAGGGCCACAGCTTCCAATACTCGGTCGACAGCGGTGATCTGCCAGGCTGGGCGCTCGCTGGCCAGGGCCAACGCGATGGCCCCGCTGCCGGTGCCCAGGTCGAGGACCGTGGCGGGCGTGGCTGGCAACAGTTCCAGGGCGGTTTCCACCAGCAGTTCGGTGTCCGGACGCGGGATCAGCGTGTGCGGCGCGACCTCCAGGTCCAGCTTCCAGAAGCCTTGCTGGCCGAGGATATACGCCACCGGCTCACCGCCGCGACGGCGTTGCAGGTAGCCGGCAAAGGTCAACGCGTCTTCACTGCTGACAATTTTTTCCGGCCAGGTGTGCAGGTAGCTGCGGGACTTGCCCAGCGCAGCCGCCAGCAACAATTCAGCATCCAGGCGCGCGGTGGGCGAATCGGGCAGATCAGCGGCGCGCAGCAGGCTGGCAATGATGGTCATTTACTCACCTATCGCCGCTAATTGATCGGCCTGATACTCGGCGAGTAACGGCTCGATCACCGCGTCGACGCCACCCGCGAGAATTTCGTCAAGGGAATAAAGGGTGAGGTTAACCCGGTGGTCGGTGACCCGGCCCTGGGCAAAGTTGTAGGTGCGGATACGCTCGGAACGGTCGCCAGAACCCACCAGCAACTTGCGCTCGCTGGCAATTGCGTTCGCGGCGGCGCTGGTCTGCTGGTCATTGAGCTTGGCCGACAACCACGACATCGCCCGCGCACGGTTTTTGTGCTGGGAACGCTCCTCCTGGCACTCCACCACGATACCCGACGGCAAGTGGGTGATACGGATCGCCGAATCAGTCTTGTTGACGTGCTGGCCACCGGCGCCCGACGAGCGGTAGGTATCGACACGCAAGTCAGCCGGGTTGATCTCGATGGCTTCCTGCTCGTCCGGCTCAGGCAACACCGCGACGGTGCACGCCGAGGTGTGGATGCGGCCTTGGGATTCAGTCGCCGGAACGCGCTGCACGCGATGTGCACCGGACTCAAACTTGAGCTTGCCGTAGACGTTATCGCCTTCAACCCGCGCGATGACTTCTTTATAGCCGCCGTGTTCGCCTTCGTTCTCGGACAGGATTTCGACCCGCCAGCCGCGACGCTCGGCATAACGCGAATACATGCGGAACAGGTCGCCGGAGAAGATCGCCGCCTCATCGCCGCCAGTGCCGGCACGGATTTCTAGGAACACGTTGCGCCCGTCGTTCGGATCCTTGGGCAGCAACATGCGTTGCAGGTCGCCTTCCAGCTCGGCCAGCTTTTCCTTGGCCTCGCGGACTTCTTCCACGGCCATTTCACGCATGTCCGGGTCGCTGTCCTTGAGCAGCGCCTGGGCGCCTTCAAGATCGGCCTGCACTTTCAGCAAGTTTTTGTAGGTGGCCACAACCGGCTCAACTTCGGCGTATTCCTTGGAATAGGCGCGGAACTTGGTCTGATCGGAAATGACCTCGCCATCGCCGAGCAAGGCGGTCAGTTCTTCGAAACGGTCCTGGAGCACGTCCAGTTTATTGAGCAGTGACGCTTTCATTGCGGTTTTTTATCCGAAGAGCTTTCTGACGCGCCCTCACCGAGGGCAAAGAGTTCCTGGGCCATGGCCAGCGCATCGAGGCGGCCTTCGGCAGTTAGCTTTTTTAATTGTACGCTGGGGGCGTGGAGTAACTTGTTGGTGAGGCCACGGGCCAGTTGCATCAGCACCTCTTCAGCGCTGCTGCCATTGGCCAGCAGGCGCTGGGCTTTGATCAGCTCCTCGTCGCGCAGGCGTTCGCCTTGCTGACGATACGCCTTGAGCACATCCACCGCCGCCAATTCACGCAAGCGCACCATGAAATCTTCGGCGCCGGTGCTCACCATTTCCTCAGCAGCCTGGGCTGCACCCTGGCGGCTCTTGAGATTTTCGGCGACCACTTCGTGCAGATCGTCAACGCTATAGAGGTAAACGTCGTCCAAGTCGCCGACTTCGGGCTCGATATCGCGGGGAACGGCGATGTCCACCATAAAGATCGGTTTGTGCTTGCGCAGCTTCAGCGCGCTTTCGACCGCGCCTTTGCCAAGGATCGGCAACTGGCTGGCAGTGGAACTGATGACGATATCGCTGCGCACCAGTTCGGCCGGGATGTCAGACAACAACACGGCATGCGCGCCGAACTGTTCGGCAAGGATGCTGGCGCGCTCAAGCGTGCGGTTGGCGACCACGATCCGCTTGACCCCCAGGTCATGCAGGTGACGGGCGACCAGGGTGATGGTCTCCCCCGCGCCAATCAACAAGGCCTGGCTGCGTTGCAAGTCACTGAAAATCTGCTTGGCCAGGCTCACCGCAGCAAACGCCACGGACACCGGGTTTTCTCCGATGGCAGTGTCGGTGCGCACCTGCTTGGCGGAGTTGAACGTGGCCTGGAACAAGCGCCCCAGCAGCGGGCCGACGGTTCCGGCTTCGCGCGCTACGGCGTAGGCGGACTTCATCTGGCCGAGGATCTGCGGCTCACCCAACACCAGCGAATCGAGGCCGGACGCCACACGCATCATGTGACGAACTGCCGCATCCTCTTCATGCACATAAGCGCAGGCACGCAGGTCATCGAGACTCAAATGGTGATAATCGGCCAGCCAGCGCAGCACCACATCCGCTGAAAGATGTTCCTGCTCTATATAAAGCTCGCTGCGATTGCAGGTTGAAAGGATCGCAGCTTCGCGACTGTCGGTGAGCCGGCAGAGCTGCTGCAAGGCCTCAACCAACTGCTCTGGCGTAAACGCAACGCGCTCGCGCACGTCTACGGAGGCAGTCTTGTGGTTAATACCGAGTGCGAGGAAGGCCATTCAATATCGCTGATGATGTCGGGAAGCCGACAATTGTCCTACTTCGAAAGATTCAGAACAACCACCGTCGTCTATTGTCCCTATATGTTGTGCCTATGAAAGGCGTCCACTGAGTCTCGGTTATGTTTGGCCGAAGGCTTGTGTCATGATGATCCGACCGCAGGTTAGTCGTCCTCTTCCTATATGAATACATCTTCCGCGTTGCTCCTTGCTTTTGTCTTCCTCAGCGGCTGCCAGGCCATGGCACCCGTGTCGCCGGACGGTACACCGCCCGTAGAAGACAGCACCCCCGCCCCTGAAAAGCCCAAGGTTTATTCATCGTTCAGTGAAGAAACGGTGTTCAGCCTGCTGAGCGCGGAGCTGGCCGGCCAGCGCAATCGCTTCGATATTGCGCTGGACAACTACGTGACCCAGGCCATCAACACACAGGATCCGGGGATTTCCGAGCGGGCGTTTCGCATCGCCGAGTACCTGGGCGCCGACCAGGCTGCGCTGGACACGTCGCTGATCTGGGCGAAAAACGCACCGGACGACCTGGAAGCACAGCGCGCGGCGGCGATCCAACTGGCGCGCGCCGAGCGCTATGACGACTCCATGGTCTACATGGAGAAAGTCCTGCAGGGCAAAGGCGACACCCATTTCGACTTCCTCGCGCTGTCAGCTGCCGACACCGACCAGGACACGCGCAATGGCCTGATGAAGAGTTTCGACCGCCTGCTGCAAAAACATCCGAAAAACAGCCAGCTGATTTTCGGCAAGGCCTTGCTGCTGCAGCAGGGTGACGAAGCCGACGCAGCGCTCAAACTGCTGGAACAGAATCCGCCGGAAGAAGGCGAGGTTGCACCGATCCTGTTACGCGCACGTCTGTTGCAGAACCTCAATCGCGGCAAGGAAGCGATTCCGCTGCTGGAAAAAAGTATCAAGAAGTACCCGGACGACAAGCGTCTGCGCCTGACTTACGCACGCATGCTGGTAGAGCAGGACCGCATGGAGGACGCCAAAGTGCAGTTCGCCAATCTGGTCCAGCAATACCCGGACGACGACGAATTGCGTTATTCCCTGGCGCTGGTATGCCTGGAAGCCAAGGCGTGGGACGAGGCCAAGGGTTACCTGGAAGAGCTGATCCAGCGCGAAAGCCATGTGGACTCGGCGCGCCTGAACCTCGGCCGCATCGCCGAAGAACGCAATGATCCGCAGGCCGCCCTGCTCGAATATGCCCAGGTCGGCCCCGGCAATGACTACCTGCCAGCCCAATTGCGCCAGGCCGATATCCTGATGAGCAACGGTCGCACCGATGAGGCGGAAAAACGCCTGACCGCCGCGCGCGATGCCGAGCCGGACTACGCCATCCAGCTTTACCTGATCCAGGCCGAGACTTTGTCGGCCAACAATCAGGGTGAGCGCGCCTGGAAATTGCTGCAACAAGCCTTGTTGCAATTCCCTGACGATTTGAACCTGTTGTACACCCGCGCCATGCAGGCGGAAAAACGCAATGACTTGGGGCAGATGGAAAAAGACCTGCGCCTGATCATCAAGCGCGACCCGGACAATGCGATGGCCCTCAATGCCTTGGGTTACACCTTGTCCGACCGTACTACCCGTTACGACGAAGCCAAGGCACTGATCGAACAAGCCCACAAGCTCAACCCTGAAGACCCGGCCGTACTCGACAGCCTGGGCTGGGTGAATTACCGCCTGGGCAACCTGGACGAAGCCGAACGCTTGCTGCGCCTGGCGCTGGAACGCTTCCCCGACCAGGAAGTCGCCGCTCACCTGGGCGAAGTGTTGTGGGCCAATGGCAAACAGCGCGAAGCACGACAAATCTGGGAAAAATTCCTCAAGGAACAACCCGAAAGCACCATCCTGCGCAGCACCATCAAGCGCCTGACCGGTTCCGAGACCCTTTAAGCTTATGTTCTTGCGCCACATCGTAGTGTTCAGTTTTATCGCCCTGCTCGCCGGTTGCGCGGGTTTCGGCGCCCGTGAATCCGTTGAGGGCCAGGGCAACCCGGCGCAATGGAAACAGCACAAAGACCAGCTCAGCAGCATCGATGGCTGGCAGATCGAAGGCAAAGTAGGGGTTCGCGCCCCCAAAGATTCCGGCAGCGGCACGCTGTTCTGGCTGCAACGCCAGGATTACTATGACATTCGTCTTTCCGGCCCGCTGGGCCGGGGTGCCGCACGCCTGACCGGCCGTCCGGGGCAAGTCAGCCTCGAAGTGGCCAACCAGGGGCGCTATGAGGCGACCTCGCCGGAAGTACTGCTTGAAGAACAGATTGGCTGGAAGCTGCCAGTGTCCCATCTGGTCTGGTGGGTACGCGGCCTGCCAGCGCCTGACAGCAAAAGCCGTCTGAGCCTGAATGGCGACAGCCGCCTGGCTACCCTGGAACAGGATGGCTGGCAAGTCGAATACCTAAGCTACGTAGAACAAAGCGGTTACTGGTTGCCCGAGCGCATCAAACTGCACGGTACCGACCTTGACGTCACGCTGGTGATCAAGGACTGGCAACCGCGCAAGCTGGGGCAATAACGTGACAGTACAAACGCTGACCCTGCCCTCCCCGGCCAAACTCAATTTGATGCTGCATATTCTGGGTCGCCGCGAAGACGGTTATCACGAGTTGCAGACGCTGTTTCAATTTCTCGACTACGGCGATGAACTGACTTTCGCCGTCCGCGACGACGGCGTGATTCAGTTGCACACCGAGTTCGAAGGCGTTCCTCACGACAGCAACCTGATTGTGAAGGCCGCCAAAAAAATTAAGGAACAATCCGGCTGCCCGCTCGGCATCGATATCTGGATCGATAAAATCCTGCCCATGGGCGGTGGTATCGGTGGCGGCAGCTCGAATGCCGCGACCACACTGCTGGGACTGAATCATTTGTGGCAACTGGGTTGGGACCACGATCGCCTGGCTGCGCTGGGTTTGGCGCTGGGCGCTGACGTCCCGGTTTTCGTGCGTGGGCACGCGGCTTTCGCCGAGGGTGTGGGGGAGAAACTCAGCCCGGAATACCCCGAAGAACCGTGGTACGTTGTGCTTGTTCCGCAAGTATCTGTAAGTACAGCAGAAATTTTTTCAGATCCACTGTTGACACGTAACTCTCCTCCCATTAAAGTGCGCCCCGTTCCCAAGGGAAACAGTCGAAATGACTGCTTACCGGTTGTAGCAAGGCGTTATCCAGAGGTACGTAACGCTTTGAATTTGTTAGGTAAATTTACCGAAGCAAAATTAACCGGAACTGGAAGTTGTGTGTTTGGGGGCTTCCCAAGCAAAGCTGAAGCTGATAAAGTCTCGGCCCTTCTTACAGAGACCCTTACAGGGTTTGTAGCAAAAGGAAGCAACGTTTCGATGTTGCATCGTAAGCTGCAAAGTCTGCTCTAAAAGGAATCGAGTGTTAGGCACTCGTTGCAACAGATACAGGGGCGTCGCCAAGCGGTAAGGCAGCAGGTTTTGATCCTGCCATGCGTTGGTTCGAATCCAGCCGCCCCTGCCATTTTCCTATACTCATCCAGGTTACCCTCAGCCTCTAGGTACTGCGCGTGTCCAAGATGATGGTCTTTACGGGGAACGCCAACCCCGATCTGGCTCGACGTGTCGTACGTCAGCTGCATATCCCTCTCGGTGACATCTCTGTCGGTAAATTCTCCGACGGCGAAATTACAGCCGAGATCAATGAAAATGTCCGCGGTAAAGACGTCTTCATTATTCAGCCGACCTGCGCTCCGACCAACGATAACCTGATGGAACTCGTCGTGATGGCTGATGCCTTCCGCCGCTCCTCAGCGACTCGAATCACAGCTGTAATCCCTTACTTTGGTTATGCCCGTCAGGATCGCCGTCCGCGTTCCGCACGTGTGGCTATCAGCGCGAAAGTCGTTGCTGACATGCTGACCGTGGTAGGTATCGACCGTGTTCTCACGGTTGACCTGCACGCTGACCAAATCCAGGGGTTCTTCGATATTCCGGTAGATAACATCTACGGCTCCCCAGTCTTGGTGGATGACATTGAAGACCAGCGCTTTGAAAACCTGATGATCGTGTCCCCGGACATTGGTGGCGTCGTGCGTGCACGGGCCGTTGCCAAATCCCTGGGCGTTGATCTCGGGATCATCGACAAACGCCGTGAGAAAGCCAATCACTCTGAAGTGATGCATATCATCGGTGATGTCGAAGGGCGTACCTGTATTCTGGTTGATGACATGGTCGACACCGCCGGCACCCTGTGCCACGCGGCCAAAGCCTTGAAAGAGCACGGTGCAGCTAAAGTCTTCGCCTACTGCACACACCCTGTGCTGTCGGGTCGAGCGATCGAGAACATCGAGAATTCCATGCTGGACGAACTGGTGGTGACTAACACCATCCCGTTGTCCGCTGCTGCTCAAGCCTGTTCGCGTATCCGTCAACTGGATATCGCACCGGTAGTTGCCGAAGCGGTTCGCCGTATCAGCAACGAAGAATCGATCAGCGCGATGTTCCGTTAAGGGTCAAACCTTCGGTACACCTCACTGACGAAAAGCGCCCCGCCCCAGCATTTTGTTGGGGCGGGGCTTTTTTGCCCATATCGCCTTTAGCGCTGGTCGCAAACGCTGGGGCGAATGTGGTTATTTTGGAGATACAACATGAACGATTTTACTCTGAATGCTGAAGTGCGTTCCGACCTGGGGAAAGGTGCGAGCCGCCGCCTGCGTCGTCTCGCAAGCCTGGTTCCAGCTGTAGTTTACGGTGGCGAAAAAGCCCCTGAATCCATCAGCATGCTGGCTAAAGAAATTGCCAAACTGCTCGAAAACGATGCGGCCTACAGCCACATCATCGAGCTGAACGTCGGTGGCAAAAAGCAGAACGTCATCATCAAGGCTCTGCAACGCCACCCAGCCAAAGGCCACGTGCTGCACGCTGACTTCATCCGCGTTGTAGCCGGTCAAAAGCTGAACGCTATCGTACCTGTGCACTTCGTCGGTGAAGAAGCACCGATCAAGAAAGGTGGCGTTGTTTCCCACACTGCCACTGAGCTGGAAGTAAGCTGCCTGCCGAAAGATCTGCCTGAGTTCATCGAAGTCGACCTGTCGGCTGCTGAAATCGGCACCATCATTCACTTGTCCGACCTCAAAGCCCCTAAAGGCGTTGAATTCGTCGCTCTGGCTCACGATGACGACAAGGCTGTTGCCAACGTCCACGCTCCACGTGTTGTCGTAGAAGCTGACGAAGCTGAAGAACCCGCTGCAGAGTAATTTCTCTCTGTAACGTCGGAGCTTGAGGAAACATCGCGGACCGAAACGTAGCGAGAAAGCGGGCGATAACGCGAAGTTTATCTCTGGATAAGTTAGCTTCTGTCGTCCACTTTCGCCGCAACCAGGTTGCGGCGATGTTATTCACAACTCCAAAGGAAGGGCTCCTGTCGTGACTGCCATTAAACTGATCGTTGGCCTGGGAAATCCAGGCGCCGAATACGAACAGACCCGGCATAACGCGGGGGCCCTTTTTGTTGAGCGCATCGCCCACGCACAAGGTGTAAACCTTGCGGCCGATCGCAAATATTTTGGCCTGACCGGGCGCTTCTCGCATCAGGGTCAGGATGTTCGTCTGCTGATTCCCACCACCTACATGAACCGCAGCGGCCAATCTGTCGCGGCGCTTGCGGGCTTCTTCCGGATCAAACCCGAGGAAATCCTGGTGGCCCATGACGAACTGGACCTGCCACCCGGCGTTGCCAAGCTCAAGCTCGGCGGCGGGCATGGCGGGCACAATGGCCTGCGCGACATCATTGCGCAGCTGGGTAATCAGAATAATTTTTACCGTCTGCGGCTCGGCATTGGCCACCCAGGCGTTGCCAGTATGGTTTCAAATTTCGTCCTGGGTCGTGCGCCACGCGCCGAACAGGAAAAACTCGATGCCAGCATCGATTTTGCCCTCGGCGTGCTGCCGGATATCTTCGCCGGTGAATGGAACCGCGCGATGAAAAACCTGCACAGCCAGAAGGCCTGACTCTTACCGAGGGGAAACACCATGGGATTCAATTGCGGCATCGTCGGCCTGCCCAACGTCGGCAAATCCACCCTGTTCAACGCCTTGACCAAGTCCGGTATTGCAGCGGAGAACTTCCCCTTCTGCACCATCGAACCCAACAGCGGTATCGTGGCTATGCCGGACCCGCGCCTTGCGGCATTGGCGGCCATCGTCAATCCCAAGCGCATCCTGCCGACCACCATGGAATTCGTCGACATCGCCGGCCTGGTAGCCGGTGCGTCGAAAGGTGAAGGCCTGGGTAACAAGTTCCTGGCCAACATCCGCGAGACCGATGCCATCGCCCACGTGGTCCGCTGCTTTGAAGACGAGAACGTGATTCACGTCTCCAACAGCGTTGACCCGAAGCGTGACATCGAGATCATCGACCTGGAACTGATCTTCGCCGACCTCGACAGCTGCGAAAAGCAACTGCAGAAGGTTGCGCGTAACGCCAAGGGCGGTGACAAGGATGCAGTGGTCCAGAAAGGCCTGCTGGAGCAGCTGATTGCCCATTTTACCGAAGGCAAGCCTGCGCGCAGCCTGATGAAGAACATGAGCTCCGACGAAAAAGCGGTGATCAAGGGCTTCCATCTGCTGACGACCAAGCCTGTGATGTACATCGCCAACGTTGCTGAAGACGGCTTCGAGAACAACCCGCTGCTCGACGTGGTCAAGGCTATCGCCGACGAAGAAGGCGCGATCGTGGTTCCGGTGTGCAACAAGATCGAAGCGGAAATCGCCGAGCTGGATGACGGCGAAGAGAAAGACATGTTCCTCGAGGCCCTGGGCCTGGAAGAGCCTGGCCTGAACCGAGTGATCCGCGCTGGCTACGAAATGCTGCACCTACAGACTTACTTCACCGCCGGTGTCGAAGAAGTCCGCGCCTGGACCGTCAAAGTCGGCGCCACCGCGCCACAGGCTGCCGGCGTGATCCACACCGACTTCGAGAAGGGCTTCATCCGCGCCGAAGTGATCGCCTACAACGACTTCATCCAGTACAAGGGCGAAGCCGGTACCAAGGAAGCCGGTAAGTGGCGCTTGGAAGGTAAGGAATACATCGTTAAAGATGGCGATGTGATGCACTTCCGCTTTAACGTCTAAGTACCACCCGCGATTTACACCGCACACAAAAAAAAAACCGATGCAGTTGCATCGGTTTTTTTGTGGGCGCTCTCTCGTCAAATTTAAAATCTTTTCTGTTCACGGACGCACCTATGAACAGGACACTGCCTGAAAAGTTTAAATAAAAAAGTTTGGCATACTCCTTACCTTTTACCGAAAAAACCCGCGCCCACCAAAGCTATTCCTTATTATTTTAAGACTTCTCTTACACCCCTCTTGTATAAACAAGCCAATAAAACCTTGATAAGTTTTAACACCTACTGCTTAAGCCTTAAGCATGACTTTATGCATTGACGGAATCGTGACATCAGAAAAAATTCCTGTTTAACTGAGTGCATACGGAGATAGGCCCCACATAACTCAGCCACTACATTGGAGCAAAGCGCCATGTCGACGCTCAGTCAGAATAGACTTATAACAAATATATCTTTTTCTGATTGCCCGAGTATCGAAACCACGGTAAATAGCACAGCGGCTCTCGATGTAGATATTCTGCTACTGGGAGAAACAGGTACTGGTAAAGATACCTTGGCGCACCATATACACCACCTCTCCCGCCGCAAAGGAAACTTCGTCGCGGTCAACTGTGCTGCCATTCCGGAAAGCCTTGCCGAAAGCCAGCTATTCGGCGTAAACAGTGGCGCCTACACGGGCGCCATGCAATCTCGGGCTGGCTTCATTGAAGCGGCCCATCTGGGCACCTTATACCTAGATGAAATCGACAGCATGCCGTTGACGCTGCAAGCAAAGCTTTTACGCGTATTGGAATCCCGTGGGGTGGAACGTTTAGGCTCTACCCGATTCATCCCAGTAGACATGCGCGTGATTGCATCTGCCCAGCACGCCCTGCACGACATGGTCGAGCAAGGTACCTTCCGTCGCGACCTATACTTTCGCTTGAATGTCGTAGGTATCCACCTCCCAACGTTGCGGGATCAGCCAGGGCGGATCATACCTATGTTCCTTGAGATGATTGAGCAAGAGGCTGATCACTTCAAATGCCAGCCCCCTCCCTCTCCCAGTAACCAGCTGTTACAGCAGTTGCTGTGCCACTCCTGGAGAGGCAATGTCCGCGAGCTACGCTCCACGGCGAAGCGCTTCGTACTCGGCCTGCCACCGCTCTCTACAACAGTGATGATCCGCCAGGAACTAGACATGAGCCTGAAGACACGCTTGCATCAGATGGAGAAGTCGCTGATTGAGGAGTCGCTTCGTCAAAACAGCCACTGTGTCGACAGTGTGGCGAATGAGCTGGGTGTTGCCAAAAGAACGCTCTACCACCGAATGAAGCATCTAGGCGTATCACTGAACTGAGAATGCCCTGAACGTGCGCCGAGCAAAAAGGTAGCACATCTTTTGAAACATACCTTCCAGTGCTGCTGGGAACGCATACATCTCTTGAACCACATAAATAGTGGAACAGCATTGCGGTGATAACCCCGTCTTAAAGTATCGCTGAATCCAGTAAACCTAACGTTATACAAGGAGAAACAACATGGCTATTCCTAGCAGCTCATCCTTTTCACCTTATTCGGGCGGTTTCGGCAATAACAGCAGCATGTCTGCTCAAGATGCCGACGCAGGCCTTGAAGCCACAGAAGCAAAAAAACGGGCGGATGGCGTAAAAAACGCATTCAAAGCGGCAGAAAACGCTAATACCAGCGGTATCAAATCAGCCGTTGACGCCCTGCGTTTGTAATTACACGACAGCGTCTTGGCCTTTCCGACATCCCCTGCGGAGAGGCCATCTAAGTGAACATTGTTATTCCCACTAAACACTGCAAATCCATACCACTCAGCGGCGGGGCTCCATGATGATAAACGTTATAAATCCTGCTGAAATCAGACTGTCTGGTGTCTCCAGAACAGACGACGTGCGCGCCTCAAGTACAGATGTAAACTTTTTCAACTCGGCCTTGACTCCCTCTTCATTCCCGAACATGGCGGTTAGTCATTTCAATCCACAAACCCCGTTTGCCGACGCCGCCGGCAAGCTAACTTATGTCACTGATCGCATGACCAAGAGTCTGCGCGCACTCAGCGGCACAAACAAATTCGACGAGGCTAGAAAATATCCAAGTCAGCTTTCCGACGCCTTGCTACTGACGCACATGTTGACGAAGAGCGTCGGCAAGACGGCCCAATGCATCGATAAAATCAGCAACCTCCAGTAGGTTAAAATGAACCGCCCGCTATTTATCGCATTCATCCTGTTTTTCTCGTTCCTATTGAATGCCTGCAGTGAACGTGTCGAGCTTCATCGCCAACTCACTGAACAGGAGGCCAATGAAGTCGTAGCAGAACTGGCAGACAAACATATCCGCGCCACGAAAGTCCCCGCAAAAGATGGCGTCATCGTGGTTGTCAATGCATCCGACATGGCGCGTGCCGTACGAACACTGGAGGCCGTCGGGCTCCCTCGAGCAGCACGCGCTACGCTGGGCGACACCTTTCGTAAAGAAGGCGTGATTTCAACGCCGCTGGAAGAAAGAGCCCGCTACATCTACGCGTTATCCCAAGAGCTGGAAACAACTTTATCGAACATTGACGGCGTTGTCGTGGCCCGCGTACATGTGGTATTGCCGGAGCGCATTGCTCCGGGGGAGCCAGTACAACCCGCCTCCGCGTCCGTGTTCATTAAACATGATCCGCGGCTTGACCCGGACAAAATCAGGGCGCGTGTTCGCAGGATGGTTGCAAGTAGCATTCCGGGGATGGCCGCAGCCGTCGACAACCCGCAAAAACTGACAGTCGTCTTCGTGCCCGCGACAGCTTATCTGGACCAACAACGGCTGGCCTACTTTGGGCCGTTTCTGGTTCCTGGAGATGACATCTTTTTTTGGCAAACCCTAGTGACGGTCACGCTGCTTACCTTAGTGCTTTTGATATCGGCAGGCGTGTTCTGGCATAAGCGAACGCAACAAGTCCTGGACGACTCTGTATTACCGGCTCAAACACATGGGCCATCCCATGACCTGCCGGCTCATTCAAACAATGAGTAATCTTTTATGGGCCCAATGGTGGGCAGCCCCCTGGTTACATGCGCATGAAGACTGGAAAACGGTAAAAAAATACGCCGCGCTTGTGGAGCTTCATCGCAGTGGGCAGGTAGTCACGGGTACACATTACGGCGTTGCCCCCTGCCTACCGCCAGTACCTGACCCCACAGTACTTCAATTGGCAGTTGCTTCAATGAAACAACTGGACCTGGGCCTCGCCCTGATCGACGGCATCTGCCGTCCTACCTACGCAACGGCACTGGATGAGCACCATCACCAGTGGTGTAACAGTCTGTCCAAAGCGTTGCCCGTTGATATCCTGCAACCCGATAACGATCCGTTGCAATTACTACGCGTCTGGATCAGCCCTGCTACCTGGCAACGAATCAGGCTGCGCTTTCCTCGCCGACGCGTCCTTGACCTGGAAGAAAAAACACTGACGCTCAACGGCTCTCATAGCCGTCTCGATACCCTCTGGCATGCGGTGATATGGCGGATGGGCGCGAACGGCAACAGTGGCGCTTTTGATTCATGGGAACAGGGAGATTAATGATGTTATGCCGACGCAAAATCGACTCGCTTGGCGCAACACCTCCCGTCCCGGGAAGCCTGGTCTCGTGCGAAGCACTCGCACGTTACACCCTGGCCTGTGACGTGGTGGAACAGGCAAAGGCAGCGGCTAGGCAATTACTTCGAGAGGCACACGAACAACGTGAAGACTTGCTCGAAAAAGCCGGCCTGGAAATATGGCAGCGTGTGAATACCCAACTTCAACGTTGGGAAGTCGAGCGTCAGGCGTTATGTGACAGCCTCGAACGACACGCTACGTCGATTGCCAACCAGACTATCTATTTGCTCCTTGAAGAAACGCCCGCCCCACACCGCATTGCCGCCCTTATCAAGCAACTGGTGGCATGCCACGTTCCCGCAATCAAAGCAACACTGGTGTGCAACCCACATGAACTTGAGACTGTAAGGCGATGCCTGGACAGCGGCGGTAATAATCACTGGACGCTGCGCGCAGAAAATTCGATCGAACCGCAAGTGCTCCTATTGAATACCGAAGAGGGCGACTTCCGCATTGACTGGATCTCCATGGTCAACACCCTCATGAAAAATGATGACAGCCCTTTGAAATAAGGCGAATGAATACATTTCATGAAATAAAACCGGAGCCCCATGGAACCAATTTGAAATATTTACCAAAAAGGGATGTACGCCTAGAGGAAATCCCATGAATTATTTCGACGGTTTTAAAAGCAGACTCTTAAGTGATGCACGCCACGTTAAACGAGACCTCACTTACGCACTAGAAAACAACTCCGGTTCTGCGGAAGACATGGAATTTTTTTTCGACCTCATCACTCAACACCGCAAATCTGAATATGTACTGAATGAGCAGACCCGCGTGCAGTTCATGCTACTCAAATCCGGCCTGGACAGCGCGCAGTAAATTGGAAGCGTTACTTGCCGAGTATTTGAGTCGTGGCACTGGGGAATTCAGATTATTCGAGAATGATGACGAAGTTGTCCTGCGTCTCTGTTCGACCACTCTGTTGCTCAGTGTCCAATTGACCCAATCCCCCCCAAATAAATCAACGCTGATGACCTGGATGCGACTCGGAGCGATCAGCCTGGCACATTTTCAGGGTGCTCTCGCTCAGTCTCCAGAGAGTGGTGACCTCTGGCTGATTCATTGCGTGCACGACAGACACGACGCACAGCATCTGCAGCGCTGTATCGAGTCCCTGCTCAACCAACGCGATACCTGGCGCGCCACTGTCGCGCGCCTGAACAAGCCGGTCCATCCGTTCAAACCTACGTCGCTACGCTCGTTACAGCACTAGATAGGGAAGCTTTTATGTATAACAAGATCCTTAAGCGCAGCAGCTTGCGCCTCAACCCGCCTGAAATTCCTTGCAAACGGCCTGACTGGCGATGCCTGGTCGCATTTGCCTGCTTGCTGGCCCCGGTGCACAACAGCCTTGCCGCCATCCCCGCCGAATGGAAAAACACCGCCTACGCCTATGAAGCTGAACACAAACCCTTACGGGAAGTGCTCGAAGACTTCGCCCAGACCTTCGGCACGCAACTGCAAATCGAGGGCCTGCTGGAAGGCGACGTCAACGGCAAGATCCGCGCGAACACCCCGCAATCGATGCTGGACAGGCTGGGCGTCGAGCACCGTTTTCAGTGGTATCTCTACAACAACACCCTCTTCATCAGTACGCTGGACCAGCAGGAGTCCGCGCGCCTGGAAGTCTCCTCGGAAACGATTGCTGACCTTAAGCAGGCGCTGACCGATATCGGATTGCTCGACAGCCGTTTCGGGTGGGGCGAGTTGCCGGAAGACGGCGTGGTACTTGTCTCCGGCCCCAAGCGCTATATCGATCAGATCAAGCAGTTCAGCAGTCAGCGCCGCTCGCCGGATGAGAAGCAGAGCGTGCTGAGTTACCCGCTGAAGTTTGCCAGTGCGGCGGACCGTCATGTGGATTATCGCGGAGAAAAGCTCACCGTACCTGGCGTCGCCACTATTCTGCGGGGGCTGCTGGAACCACGTTCTGCCTCTGCGCTCACTGGACTGAGCCAGCGCCCGACGTCCCAGCCTGCCCCGCTCACCCCCAACGTTCCTCGGCTGGGCAACCCACTGCTAGGCCAAATGCTCGGTGCAAATGGCAATAGCGGGCAGTTCGACGCAGCCCCCGCATTGACCCCGCGCGCTCCGGTCTCAAACAGCCGGATACGCGTCGAAGCCGATCTGCGCAACAACGCGGTGCTGATCTACGACTTGCCGGAACGCCAGGCCATGTACCGTGAGTTGATCACGCAACTTGACGTCGCGCGCAAGCTGATCGAAATCGATGCGATCATTCTGGATATCGAGCGCACGCAATTGCGCGAATTCGGGGTGAACTGGGGTTTCCAGAACAGTCGTTTCCGGGGTGGCGCGAACATGGCACCCGGCACCTCGTCGCAGTTATCGATCGAGAACCGTGATCGTTTCTACGCAGATATCCGCGCGCTGGAAGCCAAAGGGCTAGCAACCATGGTCTCAAACCCCTCGGTGCTCACCCTGGAAAACCAACCCGCGGTGATTGACTTCAACCGCACCCAATACCTGACCCCCGGCAGCGAATACGCAACTATCTTACCGGTCACCGTGGGCACCAGCTTTCAGGTCGTGCCCAGGGTCACCACCAGCCGCGGCGTTCACCAGATCCATTTGGCAGTGGATATTGAGGATGGCAATTTCGACGAGACCAACCCCGACCCCAATCACTTGGATGTGCGCCGGGGCAAGGTCAGCACACAAGCTGTGATGGAAGAAAAACGCTCGCTGGTGGTCGGCGGTTTCCACGTCACTGAGAGTTCTGACAGGCAAAAAAAGATACCCTTGCTGGGGGATATCCCACTGTTGGGCAAGGCGCTGTTTTCATCGACTGAACGCCAGAATAATCGGCGTGAGCGCTTATTTATCCTCACACCACGCGTCATCGGCGACCAGGACGACCCGTCACGCTACTTGCCGCAAGCCGATCAGGCCGAGTTACAAGCCGCTCTCACACCACTGGCCAGGCGCTATTCCCCCCATGAGCCGGTGATCAAGCGCAGTGACATCATCAGCACCCTGGCACGCCTCGTCAGCGGGGAAGTGCCCCAGGCGTTCAACCCGGCACCGATGCCTCTGGGGCTGAACACCTTGTGCAGCACACGAGACTTGTTGGCATTGAATACCGAACGTAGCCAGTGGTACGCCGGACCGGAATACAACGTGGCGGTCGTGGTGTTGCGCAACCAGTTCAAGCGCAATGTGCGTATCGATGAAAAGGAATGCAGCAACTCGCAGACCCTCGCGGTCACCGTGTGGCCACGCGCCTGGCTCAAGCCAGGTGAAGAAGCCGAGGTATTTATCGCCATGCGCCCCGTGTTGAAGGATGAACATATCAGTGTGCCCCGTCCGTCCTTGATCACTTCCGATAAAAAGGCTACGCCATGAAACTCAGACTTTTGTGCATGACCCTGATCGGCGCAGCGGTGCTCATCACCGGCTGTACGCCCACCTGCAAAGGTGATTCGTGCTCACGCCCGCAATCGACCAAGGGCAAGATGGTGATCTGGTGGCCGCCGCAGATGCGCGTCGAACCTGGCCCCGCCGGTGAGCGGGCGGATTACCAGACTGTGTCGCTGGAACGATGAGGACCCAGGAAATGCCCGACGATAAACGCCAGGTATTTCTGGACAACCTAGTGAGCGGCGCTGCTGCTCACTTGTCCCTCGCGCCCGGTATCAAGGTGTGCGCACTGCCCGCCGGAAATCGCCCAGGGCTGGCCCTGCAAGTCGCTCGCGAAACGTTGCAGGCCGGGCAATTGCAGCGAGCGTTGGAGCGACGTTTTGAACAGGCGGTGGCGTTCGATGGCTGTTTTATCTACCTCGACGCCAAAGGCCATTTGGTGATCTGGCATGCATTGCCGGCAACGAACAGCACCCTCGACAGGGTCCTCAGCCGGATGCTGTCGCTGGCCAATCTGCAAGCCTTGGACAGATGATTAACGCTGCTCGAGTTCCGGCAGTTCCAGGGTTTCGCGCTTGGCTTCATCATCGAGCTCGCGCAAGGTGCGGTAAATCAGCGCCACAGCCTGCAAGGTTTCGCGGGGTATGCTGGCTCCCAGTTTTTTCGTGTAAAGCGTGCGTGCCAGCCATACGCACTGGATCACCGGCACATCGGCCGCCTTGGCGCGCCGGATCAATTTGCGCGCTTCGTCATCTGTGCCCTTGCTGACCAGCAGGGGCAGCGCCGTTTTACCGGGCCGGTAGTAAAGGGCCACGGCAAAGTGAGTCGGGTTGACCACCAGCATATCGGCCTCTTCCAGCTTGGGCAGCTTGACCTTGGGTTCTTCCTGGGCCATCTGATGCGCCAGTGCACGTCGCTGCCCCTTTACGTGAGGGTCACCTTCCATGTCCTTGTACTCTTTGACGACCTCCACTTGGGTCATGCGCATGCGTTTGGCAAAGAAGTGCTTGACCATCACCAGGTCGATAAGCGCCAGCACCAGCAGCATACCGAGGCAGGCATGCAGCAGATGACGAAACAGCGCAATCAACGCCAGGATGTAACTTTGCAGATCGCTGGTGGCCAGGTTGATCAGCGTGCCCAATGAGGGCCAGATCACCCCATACACAATCAAAGCGATAAGGAATGCTTTCGCAACGCTCATCAATAGGTTCATCAATTGCTGGGCAGAGAACATTTGCTTGATTTGGCTGATCGGGTTGAGGCGGTTGAAATCCAGCTTCAGGGTCTGCGGAGCAAACAGCAACCCGAACTGCATCCAACTGCTGATCAGCTTGGCGGCAATCGCAACCCCGACCATCAACAGGGCGAATGAGAAAAACACCACCAAACCCTCGGACAGCACTTCTTCCAGTGCTCGCGCAAAGGGCTGCGTCAGGCGTGACATCGGCAAGAGCATCAATTGCTGGAAGCGTTGCAGGCTGGTCTCGGCGGTGAACAACGCAATCTCGCTGATGGCGGTCAGCACCAGTAACTTTGCGACATCCTGGCTTTGGGCGACCTGGCCTTTCTTGCGTTGGTCACGCAGCTTTTTGGCTGAGGCCGGGTGTTTTTTTTCGCCTGAATCACTCATGGGGTGGCGACCTTTATCAAGAGACCGAGTGAGTGTTTCAAGTCGCCCAGCAGGCTCATGCGCCCGACGATCAGGTCCTGCAGCAGTGCAAAGTACAGCAACAAAATACCGATACCCGCCAGGCATTTGACCGGTGGCGCAAGCGTGCTCACTTGTAACTGTTGGCTGTAGACCCCCAGCAGCGCGATACCAAACTCCAGCAACAGCAGTACCGCAATAAAAGGCGCCGCGTAGAGCATCATGTGTGTAAAGGTATCGCCCAGCAGATCGACAAACAGGCTCATTCCATTCGCCGCCGGCAGCGGGAACCACACCGTGGGAGGCCAGATCAGGTAGCTGTCCCAGATCACCTGGGTCAACGCGCCCAACCCCAGGGTGGTCATCAGCAGAAAAATGGCCAATTGCTTGAACAAATGCCCCATCGGGGTGGCATCCGGCCCCAACGAAGGGTTGAGCTGGCCACCGGCCAAGGCACCGCGCTGGTTATCCAGCAACGCTCCCACTGCCTCGAACATCCAGAACGGCATCGACAGCAGTACCCCCAGCAACAATCCCAGGGCAATCTCCTTGAGCACCAGCCCAGCGAGTATGAGCGCCGAGTAGTCGTGCCCCTCCAGCGCCGCGTGAATACCCGGCGCAGGCAGGAGCGCCAGGACCATTACAATAGTGCCGCGGAGCCTGCCGCGAATATGCTGAAAACAGAACGCTGCCACCAGAATGGCGCAGGGATAAATACGCGCCATGCCGATGAGCAAGCTGGGCAGATACTCCAGGTACAGCAGCACAGGCGCTACCTCAGTTCAGGGCCGAGCGGCCGATCATGTCGAAGGTCAGATTGATCAGTTGGATCAACTCCACGCCGATCCAGCGCCCGGTCATGATCAAGGTGATACCCACCGCCACTAATTTGATACCGAAGGGCAGCGTCTGGTCCTGTATCTGCATCAGGGCCTGCACCAGCGATGTCAACACACCCACCACCACCGCCACAATCAACGGCGGTGCCGTCAGTACTACCACCAGCAGCATGCCCTGCTTGAACAACACAATCGGTTCCATAAGCCCCTCAGAGATAGGAAAGGAACAGACTGTCGAGCAGACGCGACCAACCGGACACCATCACGAACAACAGCAGTTTGAGCGGCAGGGAAATAGTCATCGGCGAAACCATTTGCATACCCAGCGCCAGCAGCAGGTTGGAGACAATAAGATCGATGACGATAAAGGGGATGTAGATCAAAAAACCGATCTCGAACCCCGCCTGCAGTTGCGACAGGACAAACGCCGGGATCAACAGGATCAGGTCCTCGCGTTGTACCTCTTGGGCCATTTTCGCCGGCCAAAGGCGTGCGGTATTTTCCAGCAGATGAGTCAGCACATCCGGGTCCACGTTGCGCAGCATGAAGGCACTCAACGGTTGGATGGCCTCACGCCCTGTCTGCAGAAACAATTGCACGTTGGACGTGTCCAGGGGGGAAACCTTGAGGCGCTCGGCGATCGCGTAGCCCACTGGCGCCATGATGAACAGGGTGGCCGCCAACGCTATGCCATTGATGGCCATGCTCGGCGGCACTTGCTGCACACCGATGGCATTGCGGGTGATCATCAACACAATGACAATCTTCAAGAACGATGTGCAGATGATCAACAGCATCGGCATCAACGACAACGCAGCAACGAATATCGCCAGGATGAGGGGGTCTACCCCCTGAAATGTCATCGACCGAACATCACGCGGGACAACTGCAAGCCCAGGCGGCCGTCAATTTCCACCAACTGCCCCTGACCTATAGGCCGGTCCCCGTAATAGAGGCCAGCCATGCCCGGCGCGTAACCGGCAATACCCAAAACCGCGCCGGGCGAGAGGTTGCGTAACTCACCCAGGGTAAGGTTCAGCGTGCCGCAGCGTACGTTCAGCGCCATGCTCAGCTCATCGAACGGTTCATGGCCGAATACATCCATCACGGGTGCATCCTCCTCTTCCCCTGAGTAGTGGGGGGCTATGAAATCCTCGTCCACAGACGTGTCCTCAATTGAAGTTAGGGTCAAGCGCAACGGTCCACTGTCATCGTCGATACAACCGCGCAGTCGCTGGGTACCAACCTGTAAATAGCCACTGCCCTGGGCTAGAAAAAAGATCTGTTCAAGCACCAGCACATCACCGGGCCTCAGGCTGCGTGCCTGCGCGATCGGTAACTGCAGACGTCCAACGGTCACCGCAATGGCCAATCGAAACGAGGCGGGCATCGGCACCGCCGTAGCACGCCATGGCCCGGCATCGCACAACGCCAGGAAGCTCAAGGCGCTCAGCCACACATACCCCTCGACCCGAGTCTTCCCCAGGGTCACACTGAGTCGGCAGCCAAACGCTGTGGGTCGATCGATCTCCAGCAATCGCACAAAGCCGAACAGCGCTCTCACCTGAGGACTCAGGTGATGCTGGAACACCGCCCAGAACCACGAATCCGGATCATTACCGGACGGGGCCAGCGTCACCGGGCATTCACCCAGCAGGCTAAGCAACGGTCCTGCCTCGGCGAGCGCCAGCACACCACACACGGTTTCAAAGCACACAGCCTCGCCACCCGCGGGCGCACGTCCAGGCTCAAGCCGCAACTGGCCGCCCTGCCCCGCCACCTCAAACGCCAGGAACAGCCCACGTCCCAGTCGACGCCGGGCGGCAACCGTATCGCCGTTGACCAAAGGGAGTGTCAGCAACGGCACTATCATGCGAAGCCGACATTGGCCATTAACACGCTGGCTGGCCGCCCCAGCGTTTGCGTAAACCGGCCCTCAACCTGTTGCCGCACGCTGCTGAGCCAGCGCGCAGTAGCCTCTTCCTCCGCTTCCAGGTCGATACTCCAGGCACCCTGCTCGCGGCGCACACTGGCGTTGATCCGCCCCAGGCGAGGCAGGTACAACACTGCCTGAAGCGGCCACTGCGAAGCGGCCTGCAGACGAGGTGCCAGTTGTTCGGCAAGCGCCTCGATCATGGCTGCACCCTCCACGCCCTTCGTTCCCGACAGAGAAGTTCCCGCACCCGAGCCGTCACCGTCATCGGCCCAAAACTGGGCGAATAACCGCGTCAACTCCGCGGGCACTACGCCTGCAATTCCCGACTCTCGCTCCTCGTGTGTTTCGCGCAGGCGCGGGCGTTCTGCGGGTTTATCTGAAACCTGGGTCATATCGGCTCCTGCGCCAGTAAAAGGGATAACTCCTGAAGTTTTTCCACCTGCCGCAGGCATTCCGTGACCTGTTTCTGGGCACTGCCAACGCGGGTCTGCTTTTCTTCCCGCTGGCTCCGCAAGGCTTCCAACTGCCCCATGTCTCGTCGGGTGCTGGCCGACAAGGAACGCTCCTGGGTTCCCCAGGATTTCAGGGCCTGCAGGGTCAGTACCTGCCCCTGGTGCTGGCTGAGTAACTGAGCACTTTGCAGGGCCTCCTCCTGCCGGGTTTGCTCAAGCGCATCCTGGGCCTGCTGGATATGCGCGAACAGTGCCTGCTGGGCTCGCTTCGCCTCACGCAAGGCACGTTCGGCCCGGTCTGCCCGGTGCCGACGCAGGCGCCGCAACGTCTCGACTTCACCGAGCAACACATCAGAAAGGGACATAGGCGGTCAGCTCCTTGAGTTGCGCCAGCGTCGCCACCATCGGTGCAGGCTCACGCAAGTCCTGGCGCAAGAAATTGTCGACCGCCTGGCGACTGTCCACCGCCAGGTCAGTCAAGGCATCGCTGCCAGGTTGGTATTCACCTAGCTTGAGCATCAGCTCGATTTGCTGATAGGCCGACAACAAACGCCGCAACGCCGTACCCGCCTGGATATCCGCAGGCTCGGCGACGTTACTCAAGATCCGCGACAGGCTCGCCAGCACATCCACTGCGGGGTAGTGCCCGCGCTCGGCCAACTTGCGGGACAGCACGATATGACCGTCGAGCAGCGAGCGAACCTCATCAGCCACGGGGTCGTTCATGGAGTCTTGCTCGATCAACACGGTATAGATCGCCGTGATCACCCCCTCACGCGTCAACCCGGCGCGCTCCACCAGCCGCGGCAACAGGCTGTACACCGAAGGCGGCAGGCCGCCACGACCGAGGGGTTCGCCGGCGGCCAGGCCGATTTCGCGCTGGGCCCTGGCGAACCGGGTCAGGGAGTCGATCAGCAGCAACACGCGAAGCCCCTTGCGCCGATACCCTTCAGCCAATGCCGTCGCCGTGAAGGCCGCACGGGCGCGCTCCATGCTGGAGCGATCGGACGTGGCACACACCAGTACCGCTTTGGAACGCAGTTGCTCATCAAGCTCATGATCGAGGAACTCACGCAGCTCCCGACCCCGCTCGCCGATCAGGCCGAACACGATGACATCGCACTCAACGTTACGGGCGATCTCGGCCAACAGGGTGGTCTTGCCGCAGCCCGCCCCCGCGAACAGACCCACGCGCTGACCCTCGCCCAGCGTCAACAGGCCATCGATAGAGCGCACCCCGGTGGCCAGCGCGCGGTTGATCCGCGGGCGCTCGGTGGGCAACGGCGCCTCACACAACACCGCACTCGTGTCCGGCAAGTCGGCCTCGACAAACGCACTGGGGCCTTCTCCCGTGATCGGCCGCCCGAAGCCATCCAGCACCTGGCCCAACAATGCGTCGCTGACCTGGACCCGATGCGCTACACCAAGACGCTCCACGCCAGCGCCCACCCGCACCCCTTCCAGGTTGCCCAAGGCACTGAGCACGGCATCCTGCTGATCAAAACCAATGATCTCGGCCAACATGTAGTCGCCAGGTTTTTTCTCCACCCGACACAAATCACCGATACGCGCCTGAGGCAGCCGGCACTGCAGCAACATGCCATTGACTCGCTGGATGCGACCTCGCATCGTCACAGGCGCAAAAGTGGCCAACGACTGGGCTTGGCGCTGCTGCCAGGCGTCGAGGCGTGCTTGCAGTTCCGCGCTCACCAGCGCACCTCATAACGCTGCACGCCATCGAAGACCACCTTGCTGTTGTCGATCAACACTAGGCGCAGGCCGTCCACCTCATCCCCGACAAAAAGTCGACTGCCCTCCTCCAGGACCACATGACCATTGGGCCCACCTACGATCTGCACGATCTTGAACGGCAACGTCCCATCGCGTACGCGTACACGGCTGATCACCGGCACCACGCTGTCGAACTGCTCGCCAAAGCGGCTGAGCATGCGCGCGACCAGGTCCACTTCATCCTGTGAGACGTCCCCACTGAGCGCGACCTGCCCATTGATCACTTGCAAACCGACTCGCTGGCTCAATTCACGTTCGCGGAGCATCTTCAACAACTGCTGGCGTACCTCAAACGGTGAGGCCAGTTCCTGTTTCTGCACCACAGGTGGCATCAAGGAAGCCAGGGCCTCGGGCTTCCCGGTGGACGCCATGCCCACCAGAACAAAGATGACCGTCACCACCAGCACCAGTGTAATCAGACGCTTCTGCTGCGAATGCGAGATGGCCGATAACTTAAGCGCCCGTGCCGGCTCATTGACCCGTGGCGACGCTGTCGCTACGGGGGCGGGCGCCTGGGGCCAGGGTTCATCGGCCAACGTCACACACAGCCGCACACTGCCGACCAAAAACGTGACGTTGAGCGCCAGGCGTGCGATCTGTGCCAACACCTGACCATCGGCATCCTGCAAAAGCCCCGCTTCAGCCTGCACCGACCAGTTCGAGTCGATGAGTCGTAGCCGCGCATGCTGCTCGGCGATGCCCGGGTCGTTCAGTACCAAGTCAGCATCGACGTGTGCACCGATGCTCCACTGCTCCCCAAACAATGGCAACGCAGCGCCTTGATGCAGCCCATCAAGCACTCGCAGCTCGAACATCATCGAGCCCTCCGTGCTGAACCCAGACCAACCCTCATGCCACCGCATCGCGCATTAATTCATCCTGGCCCAGGTCGAAGCGCCCCAGTACTTTGACCTTGGACGTGCTGCTCAGCTCGGCAAAGGACAGCACCGGCACGTGGTTGAATTCTTCCAGCAACAAGGTACGCAGCGGGCTGCGCAAATCCTGCGCCACCAACATCACGCTCTTGAGTTTTGGACGCACCGAGAAGGCTTGGTTGAGCAGCCCGACCAACGCCGCGCTATGTTCGTCGTCAAGTGCGAAGAACACCCCGGTCTGTGTCTGGCGTAGCGCTTCACGCAGGATGTTTTCGGTCTGCGGCGACAGCAACCAGGCATGCAGACCGTCGGCTTCGCTGTACTGATGGTAGATCTGTGCCTTGAGCGCAATGCGCGCGTAGTCGGCCAGCGCGTCCGGCTCACGTTCATGCTGGCCGTACTCGATCAGTGACTCGACAATCAGTCGTACAGCCCGCAACGGCACACCTTCGCTGGCCAAGCGTTGCAACACCGCTGAAAAACGCGACAGCGGCATGATCCGCTGCAGCTCCTGAACCAATTCCGGCTGGTTGTGCTCCAGCCAACTAAGGATCGACTTGCTCTCCTGAATCCCCAGGAACTGAGGCCCGCTGAGCATCATTGCCTGCTTCATCCGCTCAACGATCAGGCTCGACGCGGTGAAGCGTTCCACCTGCGGATCATCGAGCAGCGGATCATTCGGCGTCAGCCAAACCCAATGCTGTTCATCGCGATCGGCCAAACCCGGTATCGCGTGTGCAGGCTCGACCGTCAGCGCCTTACGCTCAACCGCCACATGATTGACCACCGAGGCCTTGACCATCGGTACCTCATGCACACAAAAGCGCATTTCATCATCGGCGAGCGAATCATCGAGCTCCACCTCGAACGGTGGCAGTGTCAAGCCGATATTGGCGACCAGTGCGTTCCGGGCCTGGCGAATCGAGTGGACAAGATCCGTCACCTCAGGCGTCCCTCGCAGCACCGGAGAGAACTGCAACAGGTACGGCCTTGACGGATCAAACCCACGCAAGTCCTCACGACCGTTTTCTTCGGGACGCACCGCTTCTGCGGCTTCAGCTTCGGGTTGCTCCTGCCGTTGACGCTGGCGCATCAGGTAGTACCCCAAGCTACCGGTTATCGTCGCGATGAGGATAAACACCCCGGTAGGCATGCCGGGTACTGCGGCAAATGCAAGCATCCCCACCGAGGCGATCATCCAACTCTTGGGTTCGCTGGTCATTTGCCGGGCAATTTCGGCGCCCATGTTGCTGGCACCCTTGCGTCCGTCCGGTGCCACACGGGTAATGATCATGCCGGCGGTGAGAGAAATCAGAAGCGCCGGAATCTGCGCAATCAGGCCGTCGCCGATGGTCAGCACCGAATACAGTGCCATTGAATCCGCAGCACTCAAACCATGTTGGAACATGCCCGTGGAGAAGCCACCCAACAGATTGACCACAACGATAATCAAGCCCGCGATGGCATCACCCTTGACGAACTTCATGGCCCCGTCCATAGCCCCGAACAATTGACTCTCGCGCGACAACTGCTCGCGTTTGTCCCGAGCCTGCATGCCGTCAATCAGGCCGGCACGCAGGTCGCTGTCGATCGACATCTGCTTGCCGGGCATCGCATCCAGGCTGAACCGCGCCGCGACTTCGGCCACCCGCTCCGAGCCCTTGGTGATCACCAGGAAGTTGACCAGTGTCAGGATCAGGAAGATCACCATCCCCACGGCCAGGTTGCCGCCGACCACAAAATTGCCGAAGGCTTCGACGATGTCACCGGCGTCTTGCTCCAGCAGGATCAGGCGCGTGGTCGCGATCGATAGCGCCAGGCGAAACATGGTGGTCAACAGCAGGATCGAGGGGAACGAAGAGAACGCCAGGGGACCCGGCAGGTACAGTGCCAACACGATCAGCAGGCACGAGATGCAGATGTTGAGCGCGATCAGAATGTCCACCAACCAGGTGGGCAACGGCACGATAAAAATGAAGACGATGGCCAGCACCACCACAGCGCCCAGCACTTCGGCGCGCTGCGCAACCTTGAGCAAAAAGCGGTTGATGGCCGAAAGTGCCGTCACGCCATGGCCCCCAGTTCACTTGGAAAACGTGCAGGGCCACGCGCGAGCCGATCCAGTTCCCCCATCACCGCCAGGAAGCCACGAAGGGTTTCTTCACGCACTCGACTGTCGAGCCATAACGCTAATGGCAATTGCTGGACCAAGGGGTAAAGAGCATTGAGCGCCACCAATTGCTGGGCATTCGGACCACCCGCCAGTTCATCGCCGATCCGTAGAATCTCAGCAGAGGTGATACCAGTACCGGCGAAACTCAGCATGCGCTGCAGCAAGCTCACTGCGTCGTGATTGATGCCCAGGCGCTGGAGCAGCGCATGACAACCCGCCAGCACCCCGCTCAATTGCCCACAGCTCTGCAGGCCCAGTAACAAAGTGCGCAACAGCGGTGTCGGCATTGACGACACCTTGGCCGCTATATCGTCCGCCAGCGCTTTGCGCATCACGATGAGCCCGTCGGCAAACCGTTCGCCGCCGTACACGCCGAGCAACGCCTGCATCATCGTCGACAACGATTGGCGCGTGACCACACTGGCGTAGTAGAGCGTACGCAGCGCCTGGCGCTCCTGCGGATCGACACTGGCCGCCTGCAGTGCCACGGCGATGTTCAGGCCGGCCTGAATCTCCCCTTTGAAGCGGGCCTGCAGCTTGGCCATGGCATCACGCGCCAATGCCGCCTCGGACGGGCGCACTTCAGTGTCTGCCTGGGCCGACACATATTTGAGCACGACAAACGCGCGCGCGGGGTCTCCCTCGGAAAGCCTCAGCAATTCTCCAACATCAGCCCGCTGCCGTAACGCGTCCCTGACCAGCAAAGCAATCATTGCCAGGGTCTTCTTGGCCGGATGACCTAGCTGACGATAAAGCTCCGCCATGTGCTCGATCGGAGGCACGCGCACGCTCATCTTCCGCTGACTCAAGGGCTGGCTATTGTTTTCCACTTCCAGGTTGAACAGGTAGGCGAGCTCATCCACGCCATTGACGGGCGCAGGCGTAGAGGTCTGGATGACAGCAGGTTGATCCAGAGGACGGACCGTTTGCACATCGGGGGAGGATTCGACTTTCATGGACAGACCTGAACAGGAAGAGTGTTTCCCTGTGTGGCAAGGCCTGCTCAAACGGTTCCATCCAGCCGCATCCCGCGACACATTTGAAAAGACTTGCACAGATCTTCAGAGCTCTGCGCAAGGCGCTGCACAAAAACGCGTCATTTCAAAAAATTTATCTATATTAATCAATGAGTTAGAAAAGATTTTTTCTTGGCACAGCCAGTGCAAAAGGGGTTCCCGTCGACACACTTTCGACGGCGTCTACCCCAAGGAAACAATCATGAATATCCCTATTGAAGCTTTAGCGCACCTCGTTGGCAGCTCGCCTCAATTCATGCTTCACCTGACAGACGATCAACAAAAAAAACTCCGGCGCTTCATTCACAAGCGCGTCCTCAACCCGGAAGATGCAGACGACCTTCTGCAATTGACGTACCTGGAAGCCTGGCGCAACCGAGAGCGTTTCAGCGGCAATGCCACACTCAGCACCTGGATGTGTGGTATCGCGCAAAACCTTATCCGCAATCACTTCAGGCGCCTGTACGCCAAGCCTGTGCATTGCGAATTTGATGAGTCGCTGTGGCATGGCCAGGAAGACAACCACAACCTGGATTGGGAGTTTGAGGTGAACCGTCGCCTGGAAAAAACCCTGAGCGCCATCGACCACCTGCCGCTGGAAATGCGCAAGACGCTATACGCCTCACTGGAAACCGACGGCAGCTACCAGGACACAGCCGACGCACTGGACATTCCTATCGGCACTGTTCGCTCGCGCCTTTCAAGGGCGCGCGAACAGCTTAAACGCGCCACTCACAACTCGCAGTTTCCCTAAAGCCAGACCACGCGTTGGGCGGCAGGGATATCTGTCCAACGCGATCAGGCTTTTTTGGTACTCGACAGGGTGAATCACGAACCACTCGTCGCCAGATCCGGTGATTTCGCTTAAACAGTTGAAAGCGTAGATAAAAATTCAAAATAAATGCTTGACGCATTTCCGTTCTACGCGAATAATGCGCGCCACTTGGCTACATAGCTCAGTTGGTTAGAGCATAGCATTCATAATGCTGGGGTCCGGGGTTCAAGTCCCTGTGTAGCCACCAAGTACTAAAAACGGCTTACCGAAAGGTAGGCCGTTTTTTTATGCCTCGCGGAAAGTGCTGGGACCGCCTGACGCAGCACCTCGACGCCCAGCGCACTCGCCGAAGTGATTCAGATGATCGGCTGGGTTTGCGTCCTCACCCGCTGATCTGCCAGGTCAATAGTCAGATCATGCCGGGGCAGACTGCCCAGCGTATCGTTCAAGTTCATGCGCAAAGGTTTATCGGGGTCCATTCCGTATTCAAGGTCAGCATTGACGCGCTTCTGCGTGAGACTCAGCCCAGCGCTGCTGGAAAAGCCGAGATTCATAGTGGGTATCGACATGCCGTGGGATTGCGTGGTGGTGTAGCTCAAGCTCATGTTTTTGACACGCAGGTTGGTGCGATCACTCAGGGCACGCCGGATCAGCGGCTCGGTACTTTCACCGGCAAGATGGCTACGCTCTATTGCGCGCACTATCTGCGGCTTGAGCTCCATGCCGAGCTTCACTGAAGTGCCCTCACCCTGGCGCCACTGATCAAGCACCTGGGCAAACTGGGGGTCATCCTTCAACCACTGTTCAATGGCCGCCTTGTTGGCCGGCGCCACATCATCCAGCCACGCATGGCGCCCGTCGTCCCGTAACCCCACACGCGTGACGGAAGACTCGACCGACTTCAGTTGGCGCAGCCCGTTCTTCACCAGGTCCTGCTGGGTGATCAACTTATCCAGTGACTGGGTGATGGCGTGATAAGCGTCCGGCTTCGTTGCCATGGGCGGATGAGTCGTGAGAAACCGCTGCAAAGTGACCAACTGTTGATCGACGGTGTTCCCCGACAGGTCAATCGCAGCCAACTCCCGCCTGAAACTCGGCGAGTAAAGCGACACATTGCGTGTGAGGTGATCAATCTGCGGCTGAGTAACCGGTTGCGGATGCTTGAATGAAAAACTGAAAGCCTGCGACTCCCCACGATCAAACTTCACCATGACCGACAGTTCCGGCAACGAAGCCGCCGCCGCGCTGGGCCAGTCACTGTCGGCCCGGCCTAACCCCAACGCATTGATCGGCGCGGTGTTGGCGCCCACGCCAGCCTGCCTGAATAATTGAGCGCTGGTTGTCGTACCTTGGCGGGTACCTGTTGCGGTGTGCGTGGTCGACTGGCCCTTGTCCGCATGCGCGAGATTGAGGTTGCCCACCACGCCGACGCCAGCGCGAATCACTGAGTCCAACTCGGCGATGTTTTCTTGCGGGGTGTACATCAAGCGCAATTGGGCGAGTACGTCCAGGTTGACGTCACCACTGACCTTGGAACTCTTGCCTGTCGCGTGCTCCTCACCCAACGCGAGCAAGTCGTAGACGGTACCGTTCTCGCCGGTAAGGATCGCCATCATCGTGCCAAAGTCTGCCTCTTTCACATCAAAGGCGATGCTCGATCCGGTGTTTTTCGCCACCGCTGCAGTCAGTTCCGCAGCCACCCTCAAGGCCGGCCCCACGGCCTCCGGGCCTCGCCCCAGCGTCAGGCCCGAGGCCACCGAACCGGCCAGCCGCCGCATGTCGTCCGTACTGATCTCAACCCGCGCGCCTTTATCGGTACGGCTGATACTCACACCGTGGGTATGCGACTTGGAGGCTCCCAAGAAAAACTCCACGGGGGCTATGGGTTTTACCCCCGTCACCATCAACCCCACGCTTTGACCTTGGGCCCGGCTCGGCGCGAGGGTCTGGCCACTGCCCAGTTGCTGTACCTGCTGCGTCATTGCCGCCTTGATGGAAGCATCGGTGGGCAACCCCAGCAGGCCCGAAAGATGCCAATGAAGCGCAGAGCCAGGTGTTCCAAGGTCCTTGGCCAACAGTTTGAAGTTGCCATACAACGATTCAGCCTGCTCGTAACTGGCAATACCTTGGCTGGCCAGTGTGTGGACAGGGCTGTCTTTAAACGCCTGCATCGTCTCGCGCAGGGAGGTTTCCAGGCGCTCCAGGCCGCTTGGGCTAACGCCTGACATATCGTCGAGCGCCCGTGCCAGATCCGCCAGTTGCTTGAGCGCGCTTGCATGATGAATCAGGTCGCCCTCGATGAGTGCCGAGGGGTGGTCAAGGTTGCGCTTGCGCTCGGGCGTCCAGGCGGGAAGCGCCAAGCCTTGGCCCTCAAGGTTGGCCAATAGCGCAGCGGTCGATTTTTGCGTCGAGGGGGAGACTCTTTTAAACACTTCATACAGTTGATGCAGCGTCGAACGGGGATCAATCGCCGCCCGGTTCAACGTGGGCCGAGCGTCAAACGCCACGCCATGCACGTCTGCCAGGCGATGTGCGCTTGAATGGCTACTGTGTTCTACGTCGGTCAGCGCTTGGCTGATCTGCTCGGCCAACGCCTGACGCGGCCCCGGCTTGCTCAGGGCTGCGAGCCGCACACCCAGGTCAGCAGGAACTGGCTTACTCTGCGCCAGCACCTTGAGCTGTTCATGCAGGCGTTTATCGTCAGCGTAGATCCCTTCCAGCCCCTTGCGGCCTTTGAAATGGTGCTGAATATCCTTACCCACCTGGCTAAGGCCTTCCAGTGGGTGGAAGTGCGCTTTGATCCCTTGGATAAAATTGCGCTTGAGCGGCAACCCCTCACGGAATTGCCCCATCACATTGCTGCTGACGGTCAGCGCGCCCCCGTTGAACTGTGCACGCATCGACGTATCAGCGAATGTATCGGCCAATGACGGTGCCTGGTTCATTGATTGCACCGGGCCCCACTTCATCGTGCTGGCGGTGGCGTTTTCCAGCCGGTGGAACTGCTTGTCCCACCCACCAACCAAGTACTTATCGGCGCCCATCCGCAAGGACTCCAATGGCTGGCGATCCGGTAGATCAACCTTGCTCCAGCGTTGCGCATGCTCGGTTTTGCCCTGCCAGGCCTGGCGATCCAACCTGAACAAGTCGCCTTCTTGGCTGTGTGCATACAGATTTCCCGCGTGATCCAGGGCGAGTGTCTTTATGTCAATCAAGGGGGTCAATTCCAACGCCCTGGCGACGCCGTCCTGATGGACCTGCAGCTGGTTTTCCCGATTGACCGTCACAAAATTTCGGCCGTCCGCTACAGCGAATCCGGTCACGGGCTTTTGACTATCCCCGGCGAGCACCTCGCCAAGGGATACGTGTGGGCGCGGCGCGGGAAGTGCGGCCAAGTCGTGACTGGCGCCCTCAATCAACGGGTCGCACACTTTACTGATGGCAACCGCCTTCAATTGTCCCTCTTGCAGCACATACGCGCGACCATCCAACCCACACGCCAGATGTTCGATACCAGGCTGCCCAGCGTTCTCCCAACGTTGGGCCGTCGCATCCCAGGTCAACAGGTGGCTTGCATCGAGTGCAATCTTGCCTCGTTGCCCGAGGTCCACTGCCGTCGACAGCGCTTGCAGGCTGGGCAGGGGCAAACCTTTCTCGATGTGTTTGACCAGCACATCGCTGAGGTTCCATTGCGGGCGGAGTGCGTGTGCGTCACTCAAGGGCACGCTGTGCACTTGAAGGCGTGCGTCGCGCACCTGAGCATTGAGTTGCCCTGCGTCATCATGAAAGAAGCCTTCCACATTGACGGCGCCCTTCAGCGCCCGCTCCAGCGCGTCGACCGTTTGCCTGACCATGGGCAGCTTGTCATCTCGTGTCATGCGCAGGTCGGCACGGACCAACTCACCGTCCGTGGTCGCCCCAAACAAGGTGTTTCCCGACACCCCGATACGCATGAGCTGCACCGGCAAACCTACCTCATCGACCGGACACACAGTGTGGGCGCCAGCCCCTTGAAGATGCACAACAGAAATATCCCGGTCCTGACTCAGCAGCACCGTGGTGCCCCCTTGGGCGCTGCTGTCTGCAAACCCTTCGGGCGTCTTCAGCAGCTGTCCTTCTTTGCTCAGGCCAATACGGGAGAATGCACGGGTATCTGCGTCTGGTTTCCAGGAAAGCGTGAGCGGCTCGAATCGAAACAGCCGTGCGCCATCCAGGCGAAACTGCTGGCTCTGCGCAGTTGTTTGAATGGCGCTGACGCGCCCCAAATGCGCGCGACCCGGGCCGTTACCGGCGCCGTCGGCCGCATCGGGAAGGCTGCTTTTGAACACCGCTGCGACAGCGGGTGTGGACTGAATATGAAACAGGTACTGGCGTTCATCCTTCATCCGCAACGTATAGGTACCCGCTGCAGAAGAACCATCGGCCACATAGTGTTTATTCGGCTGGTTGAGGTGCTGGGCGATATCACGCCCCGCAAGCGTCGTATCAGCCTGCACCTTCCCGTTGATGAGTCGGGCATCGAATTGCATTGAGGTGGGTTGCAGTGTTTGATAGTGGAGCAACGACACTGGCGGCGGGCTTTTACGCGGAGGTACTTCCTGATGCCATTTCGTCGAGCAACTGGCAAGGGCGTGCTGTAATTTGAGAAGCGGATCTAATCCTGTGCGCATGGTAATGTTCCCAAACAAAATGAGTCACAGCTGTCTAGTGGGCACTCGCTATTTTTGGTTCCACCTATGCCTTATCACCACGGCACCTCCATGCGCTCGAAAAAACCTTCCCTCTGTATTTTGACGCTCGCTTGACCCACTGTTAGTGTCCGGCTCCCCCCTCAACGGAGTGCTCTCGATGAAACTGGATATCTTTCAAGTCGACGCTTTCAGCCAAACCGTCTTCGGCGGCAACCCGGCGGCGGTCTGCCCGCTGACCGAGTGGCTGAGCGATGAGCAACTGCAGAACATTGCAGCGCAAAACAATCTCTCCGAAACCGCCTACTTCGTCCCTCGTGAGGGGTTCTATGAGTTGCGTTGGTTTACCCCGCAAGTCGAAGTAGACCTGTGTGGCCATGCCACGCTCGCGGCGGCGTGGGTACTGACCCACCAGATGGCGGATGCGCCAGACGTGTTGCGCTTTGCTACCCGTAGCGGCGAGCTACGGGTCACGCGTCAGGGCGATGAACTGGCGATGGACTTCCCCGCCAAGCAACCTCAGCGCTGCGAACCGCCCGCGGGCATGTTGAGCGCGCTGGGAATTGAACAGGCCGAAGTGTTCTGCACCGATGACTACATCGTGTTGCTGGAAGACGAAGCCCAGATCGCCGCATTGATGCCGGATTTCGCACGCCTCAAGGGCCTGCCCAAGCGAGGGGTTGCGGTAACGGCCAAAAGTACGCCGTTTGATTTTATCTCCCGTTGGTTCGGCCCGAATGTGGGCGTGAATGAAGACCCGGTTACTGGATCGGCCCACACCTCATTGGCGCCTTTCTGGGCCGAACGCTTGGGCAAGTCGCAACTGACCGCAGAACAAGGCGGCAAGCGCCGTGGCCAATTGCGCTGTGAACTCAAGGGTGACCGCGTGATCATTTCCGGTCGTGCGGTGCTCTACCTGCAAGGCACGATTTATCTGTAAAAACGCAGTAACCAAGGACAACAGATCATTCTCAAAATGAACGGAGTTCAGCGCGTGTTTTCGATTTGCCGCCGTCAACTGTCAGTGGTTGCCGCAGCCCTCGCCCTGGCTGCCTGCCATACGCCTGTCAACGAACAGCCACCGGCACCGGAGCTGGGCTCAGGCTATCGCACCGACCTCACGACCCAACACGCCGAGCGTCATATGGCCGCCGCCGCCAACCCTCTGGCGGCCGAGGCCGGACGCGAAATGCTGCGCATGGGCGGTTCGGCGATTGATGCGGCGATTGCGATGCAAGCGGTATTGACCCTGGTGGAGCCGCAATCATCGGGCATCGGCGGGGGTGCATTCATCATGCTGTGGGACGGCAAAAATGTGCAGGCGTATGACGGCCGTGAAACCGCACCAGCCGGGGCAACCGAGCGCTTGTTCCTGAAGGCCGACGGCAAACCAATGGCGTTTCCCGAGGCGCAGATCGGTGGGCGCTCGGTCGGTACGCCAGGTGTCTTGCGTGCGCTCGAAATGGCACACGAAAAGACCGGCCACCTGCCGTGGGCAAAGCTGTTCGAACCGGCGATCCGGCTGTCGGAACAAGGCTTCGCGATTTCTCCGCGCCTGCACAGTTTGATCGCGGCCGATCGCTACATCGCGCAATCGCCAGACATGGCGGCGTACTTCCTGAACGCCGATGGCACACCGAAAGCCATCGGCAGCGTGTTGAAAAACCCGGCACTGGCAGACGTGTTCAAGCGCATCGCCAAGGAAGGGCCGGATGCGCTGTACCACGGGCCGATTGCCGATGAGATCGCCCGCAAAGTGCAGGGCAATCGTAATGCGGGCAGCCTGTCGCTGGCAGATCTGAAGGGCTACGCCGCCAAGGAACGCACGCCACTGTGTACTGACTACAGACAATGGAAGGTGTGTGGCATGCCGCCGCCGTCATCGGGTGGGATCGCTATCGCGCAAATCCTCGGCACCTTGCAGGCGCTGGAAGGCCGCGATCCTGGGCTGGCCATCGCAGCGATGCAACCGGTGAAAAGCCCATTGCACCCAGGCTTTGAGCCGACACCCGAAGCGGTGCACCTGCTGGCCGAAGCCGGTCGCCTGGCCTTTGCTGATCGCGCGCTCTATGTCGCCGACACCGATTTCGTCACTGTGCCAGTGGCGGGCCTTGTTGCACCGGACTACCTGGCCAAGCGCGCCACCTTGATCGGCGAGCGCAGCATGGGCATCGCCAAGCCAGGCTTGCCAGCAGGTATCCAGGTGGCTTACGCACCCGATCGCTCGCCGCTGCGCATCTCTACCTCGCAAGTGGTGGCAGTGGATGACCAGGGTGGCGCCGTGTCGATGACCACCACGGTGGAAGCGGCGTTTGGCTCGCATGTCATGGTCCAGGGCTTCTTGCTTAACAACCAGATGACCGACTTTTCGTTTATTCCCGAAGAGAATGGCCAGCCTGTTGCGAACCGTGTCGAGCCCGGCAAACGCCCGCGCTCGACCATGGCGCCGACGCTGGTGTTCGACCGCAAAAGCGGCGAGTTACTGGCCGCGGTCGGCTCGCCCGGCGGATCGCAGATCATCGAATACGTGAGCAAGTCCCTGGTGGCGATGCTCGACTGGAAACTCGACCCGCAAGCCGCCATCAGCCTGCCCAACTTTGGCAGCCGCAACGGTGCGACCGAGCTGGAAGCTGGTATGTTCAGTCCCGCATTGAAGCAGGCGCTCAAGGACAAGGGCCATGCAGTGAGCGAGATAGATATGACCAGCGGCATCCAGGCCATCGTTCGCACGCGGGATGCCCAGGGGAAGGTGTCACTGAGCGGCGGCGCCGACCCACGGCGTGAAGGCCAGGCGGTCGGCGACTGAACACTTCAATCAACGGAGAAAGCGCCCGTGCAGCAGGCAGAGGTGTTCATCTGCATGCAGCAGGCGTTCGACGAGAGCAGATCGAGGTGAGTAAGGTATGTACTTACTGCACCTCACCCACGTTTGCTAACTATCGCCGCAGGACGCATCACCCGGAGGAAGCGAAGACATTGATCTATTCGTGGATTGCTCCCTCGCCACACGCCGCTAGCCTCACCGACTGACCTTCAGCCCCTTACGCCCCGCATGCCGCTCCAGCGCCAGTTCAATCAACCGGCTCACCAGCTCGTTGTAGGTCATCCCCGCCGCCTGCCACAGCTTGGGGTACATGCTGATACGGGTGAAGCCGGGCAGTGAGTTGATTTCGTTGATCAACACTTCGCCGGCATCGGTGAGGAACACGTCGACCCGCGCCAGGCCGGAACAGCCCAGCACTTCAAACGCCTCAATGGCCAGCCCGCGAATGCGCTCGCTGGCTTCGTGGCTGATATCGGCCGGCACCACCACTTGGGCAGCCTGGTCGTCGATGTATTTGCTGTCGTAGGAATAGAAACCGTTGCTCACCACGATTTCGCCACAACCACTGGCGATGGGGTGTTCGTTGCCCAGCACGGCGCATTCGATTTCACGGCCTTGGACGGCGGATTCAACCAGCACTTTTTCATCGAAGCCCAGGGCCAATTCGATGGCAGCCTGGTATTCGGCCTGGTCGCCGACCTTGCTCACGCCTACCGAGGAGCCTTGATTGGCGGGTTTGACGAACATCGGCAAGCCGAGCTTGCTCACCGCCGCCTCAAAGGACGTACGCGCCGCATTGCTCCGTGTGAGAGTGATGAACGGGGTGACGGCAATGCCGGCATCGCGCAGCAGACGCTTGCTGATATCCTTGTCCATGCACACCGCCGAACCCAGTACGTCCGAGCCGACGAAAGGCAGGTCAGCCATGCGCAGCAGGCCTTGCAGGCAACCGTCTTCGCCGAGGGTGCCGTGGACGATAGGAAAGATCACATCGACATGTTCCAGCAGGCCGGCGCCAGAGGTTTCCACCAGTTGCTGGCTGGCCTTGCCGGGCACTACAGCCAGTTCGCGGTTGGACCGGTTCAGGGCGATCAGGGCCGGGTCTTCCTGGTTGAGCAAGAAGTTCGACGTGTCGTTGAGGTGCCAGTGGCCGGCCTTGTCGATGCCGATCAGCACCGGCTCGAAACGTGAGCGATCCAGCGCATCGACGATGTTGCGCGCCGATTGCAACGAGACTTCGTGCTCGGCCGAACGGCCACCAAAAATAATACCTACCCGCACCTTGCTCATGACCCTGCCTCACTGTTGAAAGTAAGGTTTCTTACCACGGGCGGTCAGCGATTCGCTACCAGATGTGCGCCAAACAACAAGTAGCAGCCCCCGGCAAAGCGGTCGAGCCACTTACGCGAGCGGCTGTAAACGTTAGCCATACGCTCGCTGGAAAACACCAAGGCCACGCAGGAATACCAACTGAACGACAAGGTCGCCATGATGATCACCGCCAGTGTCAACAGCATCGGTGATGGCGAAGGCGGCATGGTGGAGGCGAAGATGGTCGCCACAAACAGCGCTGCCTTCGGGTTGGACAGATTACCCAGCAGCCCCAGGCGCCAGGCACAGAAAAGAGAACGAAGCGCCTCATCCGGCAGCACGTTCTGGCTCATGGTCGGTGCCGAGCGCTTGAAGAGTTTCAAGCCAAGATAAATCAGGTAGCAGCCGCCGATGATCTTGAACGCCATGTACAGCATTGGCGCGGCGGTAAACAGCGACTTGATGCCAAGGCCTCCCGCTAACCCCCACATGATGGTGCCCGTCGCCACACCGGCTGACGCCACCACACCATGGCGGCGCGAACAACTGGCGGCCAATTGCGCCGTGTTGAAAAAGTTAGGCCCCGGCGTCACCACCGCGACAGTCCAGAGCAACGCCAGCGACAACAACGGAGCAGCGTACGGCAGGTGGGTGAGCAGCATCGAATGATCCTTCTTCGCGGTGTGAATAAGACCCTACGGGTCGGCAGCCGCCTCTGGCATATGTACAAGCAAATCACCGGGCTGGCAATCCAGATAGGCGCAGATAGCATCCAGCGTCCCCAACCTGATGCCTTTGACCTTGCCTTGTTTAAGCAACGACAGGTTTTGTTCGGTAATCCCGATGGCGTCTGCTTCCACGGCGACACACTCGCACAATCGTTCAAGACCCGGCAGACAACCTTCCGCAGACTGGGTTAACGTGTTTCCACCTCTTTTTTGTGACCACTCACCATGGGCAAACCCTCCGTCACCCTCGATTGGCTGCACCGCGCCCCGCACGCCAACGGCCTGGACCGTATCGAGGCGTACTTTGCCGGCTTTGCCTTTGACCCGCATCGCCACGACACCTACGCGATCGGGCGCACGTTGACTGGCGTGCAAAGCTTTCACTATCGCGGTGCCATGATCCACAGCCTGCCTGGCACAACCATGGTGCTTCACCCGGATGAGACCCATGACGGTCACGCCGGCAGTGACGAAGGTTTCAAGTACCGGATGATTTACGTCGAGCCATCGCTGATCCAGCAGATCCTCGGCGGCAAGCCGTTGCCGTTTATCCCCAGTGGTTTATCCACAGACCCAAGGCTGTTCCGCGCCAGCGAAGTGTTGCTGCAAAACCTGGACAACCCCCTCGACCCGTTGCTGGAGCAGGACGCCCTATTCGATTTGGCCCATGCGTTGAGCAACGTCTCGGGCCGTATCGTCAGCCGCAAGACCTTCGATTACGTCGCCGCCGAGCGCGCCCGGGAGTTTATCCACAGCGCTTTGGGCCGCACCATCACCCTGGATGAAATGGCCGACCACGCCGGCCGGGATCGCTGGGCGCTATCGCGGGATTTTCGCTTGCTGTTCGGCACCAGCCCCTACCGCTACCTGACCATGCGTCGGCTGGACCTGGTGCGCAGCCTGTTGGCCCAGGGCCGGGCGCTGGTGGACGCGGCGTTGACCGCGGGGTTCACCGACCAGAGCCACATGACCCGGCAATTTCGCAGCACCTACGGCATGCCACCGTCGCGTTGGGTGAAGATGCTCGGGCGCTGAAACCCCCAACC
Organism: Pseudomonas sp. RA_5y_Pfl1_P24; assembly: GCF_963970945.1. Taxonomy (NCBI): domain Bacteria; kingdom Pseudomonadati; phylum Pseudomonadota; class Gammaproteobacteria; order Pseudomonadales; family Pseudomonadaceae; genus Pseudomonas; species Pseudomonas sp. RA_5y_Pfl1_P24. Next base: position 447,455 of record NZ_CAXAOJ010000003.1, read on the forward strand.
TGAAATGCGATCAATGTGGGAGCTGATGGCGTTTGCCGAAGCGCTGGCAAACGCGCGCTGGCAAGGCTTAGAGCTGGCGCCCATCAATCGGCTGACCGATAGTGAGGAAATGCCCGCCCGCCACATGGTGCAACGTGCGCAGTTCATCATGCCCTTCGAAGTGCCACCGGCCGCCGCTGAACACGCGGTCGTCAGCATAGGCCGCGACGACTTCACCCAGGAAAAGATCGTAAGTCTGCTGGTTGCGAGGCTCAGGCAGCAGGCGGCATTCCAGCCACGCCACGCAGCCTTCCAGCAGCGGCGCTTCGGTGTGTTCACCCTTGAACGCTTGCAAACCGTAAGCTGCAAACTTGTCAGTCTCGGAGCCGGTGGTGTTGCCGACCGTCTGCACGAGATCCGCCTGAGCCGCGCAAGGCACCTGAAGCACAAAGGTGCCGGCGCCTTCCAGCAGTTGGCGGGTCCATGTTGCCTTGTCCAACACCACGGCGACTTTCGGCGGTTCAAAATCCAGCGGCATCGCCCAAGCGGCGGCCATTATATTGCGCTGGCCGTCGTGTGCGGCGCTCACCAGCACGGTCGGGCCGTGGTTAAGCAAACGGTAGGCCTTGGACAGCGGAACGGGGCGACGGTGGGTAGGGCTCATGGAGGGTCGACTCTTCATGCAAGAAAACGCTTACGATACCTGAAGCCCTACGCTCAACTCGACAGTGGGTTGGCGAACTGCCCCACTGCGCGGACCACTTCCTGCGCGCCATCCTGGATTTCCACGATCTGATCATTCTATTGCCGGTGATCCTGATGCTGGGCAGCACCTTGACCAAGGTCGCCCTGCCGGCCGAAAGCACCGTCGGCCTGACCCTGAAATGCCTCGGTGAACCGCTGATCGCCGCCGTGATCTGCATGGGAAGGGCCGCTGGCATGCCGCGTGCCGATAAGGGCGGGGTTGGCGGCGACGCAAAGCTCGTTGGTGGCGCTGGCGATTGTGTCTGTCGTCGGCCTGGCGGGTACGCTGCTGTTCTGGCACTTATTGACCTGATATCTAGGCGGCCAAGGTGTGGCGCCTACCAAACAGCGCCACACTCACCACCCCCACCGCGCCCATCACCACGCAGTAAACCACGCAAATCCACGGGCGGGTCGGCATCAACGCAATCAGCAATAACGGCGTGGTACTCGCCCACAGCGCATAAGCAATGTTGTAGGTAAAGGAAATCCCCGACACTCGCACCGGCGCCGGGAACAACCCGACCATCACCGATGGCACCGCGCCCACCACGCCACAACTCAGGCCCGCCACGGCATAGGCCGCGCCCAGCCAGGTGCCGCCGCTGATCAGGCTTGCGTACAGAACCGCAACCCCCACTGGCAGCAACAGGCTGTAGACCAGCACAGCACGCCAGGCGCCGATGCGGTCTACGAGCAAGCCAGCCAATACGCAGCCGATGTTCAAGAAAACGATGCCCAAGGCACTCAAGGCGAAGGTGTGGCTGGGGCTCATGCCGAAGGTTTTTTGCATCATGGTTGGGGTGATAACCACGAGGACGACCACGGCTGAGGTCAGGAGGCAGGTGAGGATCATCGCCGGCAGCAACACGGCGCGGTGGTCGCGCAATACAGTGCGCAGCGGCATCTCGGCGGCGGCCTGGCGGCGAGCCTGCATTTCGAGGAACACTGGGGTTTCGCTGAGCCAGCGGCGCAGCCATACGCCGATCACACCGAATACCCCGCCGAGCAGGAACGGGAAGCGCCAGGCGTAATCGAGGATTTCAGCCGGGGTGAAAACTTGCGCCAGCAATGTGGCAGTGAGTGCGCCAAGCAGGTAGCCGAAGGTCAGGCCGGCCTGCAGGAAACCCAGGGCGTAGCCAAGATGATGGGGCGGCGCGTGTTCGGCAACGAAGGTCCAGGCGCTAGGGACTTCTCCGCCCACCGCCGCGCCTTGCAGCACGCGCAGCGCCAGCAGGATCAAAGGTGCGAAATAGCCGATTTGCGCGTAGGTCGGCATGATCCCGATCAACAGGCAAGGCAAGGCCATCATCAGGATGCTCAGGCTGAACACGCGCTTGCGTCCCAGGTGATCGGCGAAATGGGCCATCAGGATGCCGCCCAACGGTCGCGCAAGGTAACCCGTGACGAAGATGCCGAAGCTTTGCAGCAGGCGCAGCCACTCGGGCATTTCCGGAGGGAAGAACAGTTGGCTCAAGGTCAACGCAAAAAACACGAAGATGATGAAGTCGTAGATTTCCAGGGCACCGCCCAGGGCGGCCAGGCCCAGGGTTTTGTAGTCGGAGCGGGAAAAACGCTGCGCCTGTGAAGAAAAGGTAGCAGTCATATGAAGGCTCGGCAGACAAACAAAATGGCGTGCAGGTTATGAGCTGAGTCCAATGATGGCAATCACGACAGATATATTTGTTTTCCTCATGGATCGATGAAGATAACTGCATTCCCATATCAATGACCGTAGCGGAACATGCCGGAAAACTGCCTCCCACCTAATAACTACAAGAGGAATGCCCCGTGGCCGATGCTATCGAAGAAAGCCGCTACGCCCGATTTGCCCTGCGCTGTTCCAACTTCGCCGAGCGCTGGTTTCCAGACTCCTGGGTGTTTGCCGCTCTCGCCGTGATCATTGTCGCCGTAGCGACCCTGGGCATGGGCGCCGCGCCGACCGACGCAGCCAAAGCCTTTGGTGACGGGTTCTGGAGCCTCATCCCCTTTACGATGCAGATGGCCTTTGTAGTGATCGGAGGTTATGTAGTGGCCAGCTCGCCGCCTGCGGTAAAGCTGATCGACCGCCTGGCGCGTATCCCCAAGAACGGTCGCTCGGCCGTGGCCTGGGTGGCGTTGATCTCGATGGTCGCCTCGTTGTTGAACTGGGGCTTGTCCCTGGTGTTTGCTGGGTTGCTGGTGCGGGCGTTGGCGCGTCGTGCCGATTTGCGCATGGATTATCGCGCGGCCGGTGCCGCGGCCTACTTGGGGCTCGGTGCCGTGTGGGCGTTGGGGCTGTCGTCGTCGGCCGCGCAGTTGCAGGCCAACCCGGCGAGCCTACCGCCGTCGATTCTGTCGATTACCGGGGTGATCCCGTTTACGGAAACCATCTTCCTGTGGCAATCCGGCGTGCTGTTGCTGGCGCTGATCGTGGTGTCGCTGATCATCGCCTACGCCACTGCGCCCGGTCCGAACAGCGCGCGCGATGCCAAGGCCTGCGGCGTCGACCCGGCGTTCAACCTGCCCAAGCTACAAGCACCGACCCGACCGGGCGAATGGCTGGAACACAGCCCATTGCTGACTATCCTGCTGGCGTTGCTGGCGGCCGGTTGGCTGTTCCATGAGTTCTCGACCAAGCCGGCGATCAGCGCCATCTCGGGGCTGAACACCTATAATTTCCTGTTCATCATGGTCGGCGCCCTGTTGCACTGGCGCCCGCGCAGCTTCCTCGATGCCGTGGCCCGTGCGGTGCCGACCACCACCGGTGTACTCATCCAGTTCCCGCTGTACGGCTCGATCGCGGCATTGATGACCGTGGTCAAGGGCGGCGACGGCCAGACGCTGGCACACCATATCTCGACCTTCTTCACCTCCATCGCCTCCCATGACACCTACGCGCTGCTGATGGGCGTGTACTCGGCGGTGCTGGGCTTCTTTATCCCGTCAGGCGGTGGCAAGTGGATCATCGAAGCGCCCTATGTGATGCAAGTGGCCAATGACCTGCAGTACCACTTGGGCTGGGCGGTGCAGATTTATAACGCCGCTGAAGCGTTGCCGAACCTGATCAACCCGTTCTACATGCTGCCGCTGCTGGGGGTATTGGGGTTGAAGGCGCGGGATTTGATCGGATTTTCGTTCGTACAGTTGCTGGTGCATACGCCACTGGTGTTGTTCCTGTTGTGGGCGTTGGGCACGACGTTGAAGTATTTGCCGCCGGTGATGCCTTAACGACAGCAGTCAGCTTGTCGATTGAAGCCTGTTTCTGATGAATCGCGTGGGGTTGTCTCACCCCACGCGATGGCAATACCTGACTCCTCCCGCCAACCTCTTTGATTAACCTGACTCGGATCCCCACTCACAAAACACCAAGGAAAATCCGATGACGCCCCTATCAAAATCGCTGGAAGCGTTGATCACTGATACTTATAAGGACGACAACGTTTCGGTCACGGAGTACCGCGCTTTGCGAGACGATGCCGACCGGCGCATGGCGACCGTTATCAAGGAGTTTGGCCTGCACAACAACGTCACAGCCTTCCAGAAGTCGATCGACGTGGCGATGCAGCTGTTGCAGACCACCGTTATCGATTCGAAAAAGGCCGCGCTGACCGACACGGGCGAGGCCATCGTCAAAGATGCGCTGACGGCACAGATGGAGTACTTGCGTGCCGGCAGCCAGTTGGCGCTACGCCTGTTGTGAGCCTCTGACTCAATAACTGTCTTCTTTCCGTCATATTGCATTGCTACCGTCCTGGCGAAATATCTTGCAACAACTCGCCAGGGATTCCCCGCTATGAGTGACGATCACGAAGACCGCTCTTCCCCCGATTCCGTAGCCCAACCGTCGGTAGACACCAGCCGCCGGCGCTTCCTGGGGGGGGCGGCGGTGTTGGGGGTTGGCGCGACCTTGAGTGCCTGCGGCAACACCAGCGAAGCGCCAGGCAAACCGGTGACGCGGCCGCTCACGCCGCAGGCGCTCGACAAAGCGCTGCGTGATCAGGTGAAAACCGTGGTGGTCATCTACGCAGAGAATCGCAGCTTCAACAATCTATTTGCCGACTTCCCCGGGGTGGAGAAACCGCTGTCGGCACTTTCTGCCGCCGACACACAACAACGCGACCGCGACGCCAGCGTACTGAGCACTCTGCCCCCGGTATGGGACGGCGTATTGCAAGTCGGCCCGCAGACTGTGGACGGGGTGACGTACCCCAGCGAAGTGCAATTCCAGGAAAACCTGCCTAACGCGCCATTTGCCCTCAAGGGCCCCAACGCTGAAGACTTGCCCTTGAGCCTGGTCACCCGCGACTTGTGGCATGTGTTCTATCAAAACCAGATGCAGATCAACGGCGGCAAGAACGATAACTTCGTCGCCTGGGCGGACTCCGGCGGGCTGGTGATGGGCCATTACGCCCAGAGCCGTTATTCGCTGCGCCTGTGGGACGTGGCCAAGGAGTTTGTCCTCTGCGATAACTTCTTCCAGGGGGCTTTCGGTGGCTCGTTCCTCAACCACCAGTACCTGATCAGCGCCACCGCGCCGTTTTACCCGAATGCTGCTCAATCGGTAGCCAAGGCGCAGATCGCCACGCTGCAGAGTGAAGATCCCACCGACCCGCGCCTCAAGCCGCTGGACAAGTCCCCGGCCAGCGCCATGACTGGCCCCCCGCAGTTCGGCCCCAGCGCCCTGACCCCGGATGGCTACGGCGTGAACACCCTGGCCCCGCCCTACTGGCCAACCTGGATTCGCGACCCGGAAAATCCGGATTACTCCAAGCCCGACCTGCCCAACGTGCTGGTGCCGCAAACCCACGAACACATCGGCGACAAGCTGTCGAAAAAGAACGTCGACTGGGCGTGGTACGCCGGCGCGTGGCAAGCGACGTTGGACCAGTTCAGGGATTCGGGCGGGATTCCGAAAATTCCGAACTTCCAGTATCACCACCAGCCGTTCAACTACTTCAAAAAACAAGGCCCCGAGAACCGCGCCGAACGTGATAAACGCCTGCGCGACGGTGGCTTGGGTGATGAGTCGAGCACCAACAAGTTCTTCGCCGACGCCCAAGCCGGCAAGCTGCCCGCCGTGACCTTCTACAAGCCTCAGGGCAACCTGAACATGCACGCGGGCTATGCCGACGTGGCCTCGGGCGACCGCCACATCGTCCGCGCCTTGAAAGTCCTGCAAGACAGCCCGCAGTGGAAAAATATGGTGGTGGTGGTGACCGTCGACGAAAACGGCGGCTGGTGGGACCACGTGGCTCCGCCCAAAGGCGACCGCTGGGGCCCTGGCACGCGGGTTCCGGCGCTCGTGGTGTCACCGTTCGCGCGCAAAGGCACGGTGGACCATACGGTGTACGACACGGCATCGATCCTGCGGTTGATCACCCGAGTGTTCCAGCTGGAGACCCTGGACGGCCTGAAGCAACGTGATGACGCGATGATCGCCCGCGGCCAACAGCCGATGGGCGACTTGAGTAACGCGTTGCAACTCAACCTGTAGGTTTTCGTATCCAATAACGACACACCGGGTGATTTAGCACGCGGTTTTCCTGGTCAGCCGCTACTGTGTGGAGGTGGGCTTTCATCCCGCGCAGACGGGCTTTCGCTGACAAGGAAACAACCATGTTTAAACCGACCAGGCTGTCCTTCATCCTGGCCGCACTGATGGCGAGTGCGGTCGTACAGGCCGACATCGAGGTGCCGCTGGGGAGTACGCAGCGTGTAACCCAACTGTTCGCCTACCCGAATAACTGCAATGTGATCTGTTTTCGGCCATGGACGCTGGAGCAGACCGCCGAGCATTATCTGAGCCAGAGCCTGCAACGGGATGGGTACAGCCGCGCGAAAGTCAGCGTCAAGACCCATGACGGGCAGGTAGCAGCGACGTTCAGTGGCGTCCCTGACAGTTATGGCCTCCCCCTGACCACCCTGCTCAATACCGCCGACCTGGCCTATCAAGGCGCCAGCAAACTCAACAGTGACGGCAAGTGGGCCTACAACTGGTACCTGTTCCTGCCGCTGGGCATGGCCCTGGAAAATCGCAAAAGCATCGAGCTGCTGCACTTCCCGCCGGATTACTCGCTGACTCAAGCCCAGGACTATCTGGAATCGGCCACCACTGACCGTTGGGCCGCCCTGCTCGTCGACAATGGCATCCCGGCCACCGAAACACCGGCTTACCAGACCATCATCGACATCGCGCCCATCGCCGCGCCTTCCAACGCCGGCAAGGACCTGGAAGCCGTCTACAGCTACTTCACCGATTACCAGGTGCGCATGGTCCAGGAACTGAGCCTGCCCGCCAAAGGGGCATTGCCGATGGTGGCGTTTGGCGCGCCCGTGCGCAGCTGGATCAAGCAGCAATACGGGCAGACCGTGGGTGTTCTGGGCCTGGCGCAGATCAGCCCAAGGGCGGGCCAGACCGTGTCGGTGCTGGGCGCCAACCATCCGAGTTACATCTGGTATGCCGCAAGCCCTGACACCTACGAGGGCAACGAACAGAAAGCCGACGAGGCCGGCTTGAAGGTGATGGGCCAGGACTTGAGCGCAGCCTGCTGGCAGGCCGGAATGGGGCAGAAACCTGCGAGTGACCCGAATGTGATGCTTAAGGCGTGCATGAACACCTGGCAGGTCACGCGTAAGGAGCAGACGTGTGAGTTGTTTTACAGCTCGGTGCGCAACCTGCCATCGGAGCAGGCAAACGCAAAATGCGCCACGCCCGCCATCAAGGCACAGTTGAAGCAGCTGAAGAACGCTGCCCCACCCCCCGCTACTGCCGCCACGGCGCTATAAGCTGCACAAAAAACAACCGATTTCTACTGTCAACAATGCCAGTAGAAATCGGCGCCCTGTTCAGCGAGTCTTGAACCGTGTCCATCCGCTGCAAGACTGGTCGTCAGACACCACCTGCAGGTCGATGCAGCCTACCCCAGGAGAGTGATGAAAACTCTGACCATGGATAAGGCTAAAACCGTCGAGAACGAATGCCTTTACCCCTTCAAGTCACACCTTGAGAAGGGCTACCCCTCTACCGCGCAGTTCGAAGTGGTGCACGCGGCTAATGGCCTGAGCGCAGGGATCAAGGCGCTTGTCGACTTCAATAGCCGCGTGTGCATCGCCAAGATCTCCGGCTACGCCGTGGGCGAGCAACGCCCCTGTACCGTGCAATTGTCGCCGCGCGTCCACCTGTACGACTGCTGGTTCAGCGGGCTGTTTTCACCCTCCAGCGACCCGAACGTATGTATCGACAAGCACTACCTGGAGGTCTGGTCCTTGCGTGAGATCCGTGCCGGTGAGCTGCTGACCATCGATCACGCCGAGACTAGACTTCACCCAACGGACGCAGACGATATTGCGGCGGCAGTTGCTCAAAGCCACTGATGGTCGTGTTCAAACTCTTCCAGCGACCATCCTTGATGCCGTAGATGCAACCATGGATCGACAGGCTCTGCCCACGGTGCCAAGCGTTTTGCACAATGCTGGTGTGACCGACGTTGGCCACTTGCTGGATCACATTCAGCTCGCACATACGGTCCACACGTTCTTCTTCGGTCGGCAACTCGGCCAGCACCTCACGGTTTTCGTAGTAGAGGTCGCGAATGGTGCGCAGCCAGCCGTCGATCAGGCCGAACTGCCGGTCCTGCATCGAAGCGCGCACGCCGCCACAGCCGTAGTGGCCAGTGACGAGGATGTGTTTGACCTTGAGCACGTCAACGGCGTACTGGATCACCGAGAGGCAATTGAGGTCGGTGTGCAGCACCACATTGGCCACGTTGCGGTGCACAAACAGATCACCGGGTAGCATGCCGACGATCTCGTTGGCCGGTACGCGTGCATCGGAGCAGCCGATCCACAGGTATTCCGGAGTTTGCTGGCGGGCGAGCTTGGCGAAGAATTCGGGATCTTCCTGTTTGATCGCGTCCGCCCAGCGTTCATTGTTATCAAGCAGGTCTTGTAGTTCGTTCATCAGGGAAAGCCTCAGGAATGATGCGCAGTTTTGTGACTGACAACCTCGCGTGCGGGTCACGCCTAGCGCAAATTAGCTTGAATCTTTGGGGCGCACAGCCTGTCCACACACTATAAGCCCCACAGTATGAGGATTGGCCATGACTGAATCACGACGTCCCTACGGCGCTACGCAGCCCGAACCGATTGATGATAACGAAGATCGCATGGGTTCGATGCGCGAGCTGGATTTTGACGAGCCCGATCAAACGGCTGAGATTGGCGATAAAATCCCGTCTCGCGAGCGCGAGCACCTGATGCCTGACGAACGGGTACGTGAAGCCGGGATGACCGGAGCCTCCACCGACGATCATGAGTCAACCGATGATGACATGAGCCCGCAAACACTGATCCGCGAGGATGGTGCGCGGGATGCTCGGGAGGAAGGTGAGGATAATCCGGCGGATTACGACTTGAGTATCGTGGCCGAGGATGAGATTGGCGGCGGGAATGGGTTGGATGAGGCCGAACTGGCCGACCTTGATCCGGTTGACGGCAATCGCTGAAAAAAACGCGGTTCAACATGTGGGAGCGGGCTTGCTCGCGAATGCGCAGTGTCAGTCGAACGATATCTTGACTGATACACCGCTTTCGCGAGCAAGCCCGCTCCACATTTGGATGTGTGGTTAATCCACCAAGGTGCAGGCCATGACAACCGCGTCTTCGCGTCCGCCGATGGCAGGGTAGTAATCCCGACGCCGACCGATCTCGTTGAAACCATAGCGCTCATACAAGCGAAATGCGCCGGTATTACTATCCCGCACTTCCAGGAAGCACTCCCGCGCATTAGCGGCATAGGCGCGGGACATCAAGTGCTCCAACAGCGCCAAACCCAGGCCACGGCCCTGGTTTTCCGGCTTGACGGTGATATTCAGCAAATGCGCCTCATCAAGGATGATCTGCACCACACCGTGCCCCACTTGCTGCTCACCTTCAAACATCAGCCAGATCTGATACTTGCCCAGCCCATCAAGAAAAATCCCGCGGGTCCAGGGGTGGCTGAACGCTGCGTATTCGATTTTCAGCACGGCGTCGAGGTCGGCCTCGGTCATCGGGCGGAAGGATAAAGCCTCACTCATCGGTTGTTTTCCAGCGCGCCATCAGCCGGCGCATGGCTTGCCAGACATCAGCCTTACGCTGTGGCTCTTCCATTAATAGTTCCAGGCCCGGCAGGGCCCACACCGAACCCAGGCCTTCGACCTGCAGTTCGCGGTACCAGGCTTCGGCGTTGGCTTCACCGGCAAACCGCACGGCGGGCAGGCCGATCAGCCAAAGGCACACACAGGGTTCGTCTTCCAGGCGTGCCGACACAAAGCCTTGCACAAAATCCCGCGCCGCTTCCGGCCCCTGGTCCATGGTGCCGCGCACGAGCAACGGCCAGCGCACCGGGTCGCCGACGATCTGCGGGCTGTCGGGCAGGCCGGCGGCGCGCAGCATGTCCTTGAGCAGCATGTAAGCCGGGTCGCGGGTCTGGAAGCGCTCGCCGGTCGGCAACTCGACCAGCAGCAGGCAACGCCCGGCGCGCAGCAATTGCAGGGCGAAGCGCGGTGGCGGCACCACCGCTGCCTTGGCCACCGGCGAGGCCTCTTCGGCGACCACGGCTTTGACTGCCGGCGATGGGCGCGGCACTTCGATCTTCGCCCGCTCGACCACGGGGCGCATCTCGGGCACAGGCTTGACCACCGCAACCGGCGCGGCCGCCTCCTCGCCCGAAGACTCGAACGCCTCATAGGGCTCAAGCGCCTGCAACAGCTCGGGCCGCGACGGGGCGGCAAACGGCAGTTCGGTGCGGGGCAGCCAATTGACCACCTGCATGGCGGTCAAGTAAGCGCGACGTCGGGACTCGATAAGCACAGCTCGGCCACTTGTGGATAACTAAAGAGCGGGGATTCTACCGCTGTTCGGTAACAATCGCCCACTGCACACTGACCGGCTGTGGATAAATCCCGCGTCCGATGCAGTACAATCGCGACTTTTAATCGCCAACCAGCCGGCCATTCCCATGATCGAACCCAAGCGCGTCCTGCGCGCCCTCGCCGAACACTGGGCCTTACTTGAGCCACTGTGCGAACACTTCGACCAAGGCACCTTGAGCCTGAGCGAACTGCGCGCGCAACTGGCCGCCCAACAACTGGACAGTACGCCCCAGGACATCACCAGCCTGCTGGACGTGTGGATTCGCCTGGATATCCTGGTGCCTGTCGCCAAGAGCCCGAACCGCTTCGAGCTCAACGCGCAGATCCACGACTTCCTGGCGTATCTTCGCAAGGAGCACCGGCTTGGCCTGTGCCTGGAAATTGAAGCCTACCTGCGCCACCTCGAGCGCCTGGCCGGGTATATCCAGGACGCCTTCGACATCCGTGATGGCCACGACCTCGCCCGCCAACTGCGCCTGCTGGATATGCGCGTGCGCGACGTGCTGAAAAAACTCGCCAACGACGAACAGGCCCTTGCTGCCGTGGCCGACCGCGCCAAGACCAGCGACCGGCAGATCCCGTTGCGCCAGCGTTACGCCGAAGTATTGGCGACCTGGGACGAATACGTCGAACCGATGATCCAACTGGTGAATGCCGACGGCGCCTTTGAACAAGGCGTGCGCAAGGTCGAGAATGTGCTGCTGCGCATGCTCACCGAGCAACAGCGCCTCGGCCACCTGGTAGACGACGACATGCTGCTGCGCACCCACGCGCGCATCCTCGAAATGCAGACCAGCGCCCAACTGACCTTGCGCCATGCCCGCGAACTGCTGCTGCCACTGCGAGAAGAAGCACGCCGGCACAATGCCGTGACCCGTGGCGCGGCGCTGGCCCTGTCGGCGATCCGCCGCAAAGGCCTAGACGCGGTACCGCAAGCAGCGATGCCGATGTTCACCCGGCCGCAAAGCACCTTCCTCGGCAGTGCCAGCCAAGTGGAAGCTTATGTGTATGCCCTGGCGAATTTCGAGCCGAAACCGGCGCGGTTTCCCAAGGCGCACAAATCCCACAAGGGCGAAGCCCAGCGCGCACCGCGTACGGTCAAGGAAATGCTCGAGCGCTGCGAAGACGCGCTGCCGATGCCAGACTTGATGAACTGGCTGCTGGAGCAGGAACCGGACGGCGCGACCGACGAGTTGCTGTACTGGTTCTCGCGCCTCTCGCGTGAGAAACGTTTCAAGCGCGAGCGCCTGGAACGCCGCGATTACCACACACACGAGCACCAGGTCAGCCTGCGCTCATTCGCCCTGCTCCCGGGCGGCACCGACGCCGCCGAGCATCCTGCGAGTACCGCTTATGTAAGGACTTCGCATGCAACTTGATCTATCCGAACTGTCCCAGTTGGCGCCGATCTTTCGCGAGCTGTTCAAGGGTTACCACGTCAGCCGTCGCGACCCGGAGCTGTACGCACAACTGTCGAACTTCCAGGACCAGTACCGCACGCTGTTCAAGGCCCTGGGCTTTGAACTAGTGTGCGATACGCGGGGCTTCTACTACTTCGTGCCGGACACCGCCGTGGCTGCCGCGCAGGTAAACAAGACCGCGCAGCGCCTGGCGTTGTTCACCTTCATCATCGTCGAGCACCTGGCCGATCAGGGCCGCGACCCGATTGCCGTACTGGATGGCGGCAGCCTGGGCCGCGATGAGCTGCCGTCGTTGCTGGAGAAGTACCGCGACCTGTTTATCCAGGCCGAAGTGCAGACCCAGGAAGAGCTCGAAGAAAAAATCATGCGCCGCATGACCCAGCTGGGTTTTGCCAGCGAAGACAACGGCATTTACCGCTTCCTGCCGCCGATGCACCGTTTCCTGGATGTGTGCCTGTCGGTGCAGCAGGACCGCGACCTCGCTGCCAGCGTGCACAGCGTGTTGCCACTGCCGGCACCGGTGATCATCGACGAAGACAGCGATGAAAAACTGCTGAAGACCGATGACCCGCTGGACCTGAGTGACTTTTGCGACGAAAGCGAAGAAGACGCCCTGGCCCGCGCCATTGCCGAAGAACAGGAGACCGACGCATGAGCAAGGAACGCTACGGCATCCGCCGCTTCGCCCTATTGAACACCGCCGGTTACAGCCTGGGTGTGTTCCCGCTGGAAGAACCGCTGTCGGTTTACGGCGCAAACAACCTGGGTAAATCCGCGTCGATCAACGCCTTGCAGTTCCCGATCCTGGCACGCATGTCGGACATGAGTTTCGGCAAGTACACCCTGGAACAATCGCGGCGCTTCTACTTCGCTACCGACACCAGCTACATCCTCGTGGAAGTCTCCCTGCCCCACGGCCCGCATGTAATCGGCGTGGTCGGGCGCGGCCCGGGCGGTGGTTTCGGGCACCAGTTCTTTGCCTATGCCGGCAAGCTGGACCTGGCCCACTACCAGAAGAATGACACCTGCCTGCGTCAGAAAGAGCTGTTCACCAACCTTGAACGCGAAGGCCTCAAAGCCTATGAGCTGAAGCCGGATGAGCTGCGTCGTTTGTTGGTGGGTGGCCATACGTCGATCCCGCTGGACCTGACGCTGATTCCGCTGCGCTCTACCAGCGAACAGAGCCTCAAGACATTCCGCGCGCTGTTTATCAACCTGCTGCACATGCGCGAAATCACCGCAGCCAAGCTCAAGCAATTGTTCCTGGATGCCTTCGAACACAGCCTGCGTTCCGGCAGTGTTGATTACATCGCTGCGTGCGAAGAAGCCTTCCGTGACGTGCGACGCATGGAACAGGACTACAACGCGCTGGTTGCTGCCGGGCCATTGGTTGAAGCACTCGCCAATGGCGTACGGTTGCGTGACGTATTGCGCGGCAAGTTGCATCGCCTGTCGCCATTGCTGGATTCGTTGCTGGGCACTTGGTCCGACTACGCCAGTGCACGCAAGGAAGAGCTGACGATCCAGGCCGAGCATTACCGTAACGAGCAGGATGCCCTGCAGAACGACCAGCGCGGTGGCACCCAGGAGTTGATGCGACTGGAGCGTGAGATCAGCGGTATTCAGCGTTGGCTGGGAGAGCTGTCGGTGCTCAAGCATCGCTTTGCGTTGGTCGATGACGTCAAGGTGCTGGAGCAGCAACTGCTGGCGGCCAAGGATGCTCACGATGAGTTGGCGGGTGCCTTGGCGCAATCCCGACAGTTCAGCGCCGAGGACCTGGACGAGCGTCTGCGCGACTTGGAGAAACGCTTGAAGTCGGTCAAGCAGCAGTTGGATCACGCGGACAACAACAGCTACGCCAAGCTGCGCGAAGAATTCTCACAGCCAGATGTCGAGCGTCTGATGCGTCTGTTCAACAGTTCGTTGTTCAGCCTGCCGTTGGGCGCACATGGCATTACGCTGGACGAGGAAGGCCTGTGGGTTAAATCCCTGGAGCAGATCCTCGATGGTTTCAAAGGCGAGCGTTTTGAAGTGCCAGGGCTGTCCATCGACATCTCTCACATTGAACCGCCGGCATTGCAGGCCTTGGCGGATCGCGCGGCGTTGCGCGACCAGAAAGAGCGTCTGGAAAAAGAACTCAAGCAGCTGAAAACCCAGCAGGCTGTGGCGTCTGACCGCGCGGCGAGCAAAACCCAGACTGAAGCGCTGTACCAGCAGGTACTTGATGCGCAGAAAGCGCTGGAAGACTTCCGTCGCGCGCAGACCCTGAGCGCAGAAGAAGGCGAGAAACTGGAAAACCTCGCGCAGATGGAAGCGGCGCAGGATGAGTTGAAGCGTTCCAGTGATGCGTTTACCGAGCGCGTCCAGCAGTTGTCGGCCAAGCTGCAATTGGTCGGCCGTCAGATCGGCGACATGGAAGCCAAGCAGCGCACGCTGGATGACGCCTTGCGCCGTCGTCAGTTGCTGCCGGCAGACTTGCCGTTCGGCACGCCCTTCATGGACCCAGTCGACGATTCAATGGACAACCTGCTGCCGCTGCTCAATGACTATCAGGACAGCTGGCAAGGTTTGTTGCGCGCCGATGGCCAGATCGAAGCGCTGTATGCGCAGGTGCGCCTCAAGGGCGTGGCCAAGTTCGACAGCGAGGACGACGTTGAGCGTCGCCTGCAACTGCTGATCAACGCTTATGCACACCGTACCGATGAAGCCCTGACCCTGGGCAAGGCGCGCCGTGCAGCCGTCACCGATATCGCCCGGACCCTGCGCAATATCCGCAGCGACTACGACAGCCTTGAGCACCAGTTGGCGTTGTTCAACCGCGAGATCAACAAGCGCCAGGTGTCCAACCTGCAAAGCTTCCGCATCGTGCTGGCGCCGAACAAGGAAGCGCTCAAGCATATCGACCAGATCATCCACAGTGCCGGTCAGTATGAAGAAGGCGAGACGCTGTCGGTGTTCGACTTGAGCCAGAGCGCCGAGCAGGACAACAAGAACGAAGAAGCCAAGGAGTACCTCGCGCGCCTAGTGGCTGCCAACCATAACCAGTTGGGCCTCAAGGATTTGTTCGAGCTGGCGTTCGAGATCACCAAGGTAAACGGTCAGCCGGTGATTCATACCGATATCGATGGTGCGGCGTCCAACGGCACCACCATGACCATCAAGGCACTGACCAACATGTACCTGTTGCTGCACTTGATGGACCGCGACCAGGCAGGGCGTGTGCGCTTGCCGTACTACCTCGACGAGGCAGCGGACATCGATGAAAAGAACCAGGCCGCATTGCTGGAGACGAGCTTGCAGCTGGGCTTCGTGCCTATTTTGGCCAGTGTGAAGCCGCAGGTATCCGCCCAGGTGGCGATCGACCTGGAAGGCGGTAGCGGGCCGAACGGGATCTATATCGATGAGGCGGATTGGAAGTACATCCGTCGTCACGATGTGGTGAAGGCGACGTTGAACGTGCAGGCGGATGAGCCGGAGTTGGACGAGGTCTGACTTGAATAGCTGAAACGCAAAAGGCCGCGATCTTATGGATCGCGGCCTTTTTTATGGCTGGTTTTTTTGTGTCGAATGGAAGGGCCTCGGTTACTTGCCGAGTGGAATTTTGGGCGCCCAGGTCAGCCACTCATCTTCAAACTTGTCGAACAGCGCGAAGGTTTGCTGTGGCCGCGCCGCGTTGCCCATGCGTTCGCCGTCTGGCGTGGCAAAGGCGATACCGCCAGCGATCAAGGTCTCCAGCGACTCAGTACGTACGGTGGCACCTTTGAACAGACCGAAGTCGAAGCCGAAGCCGCTGGTGTTCCAGAAACGACTGCCGCTGCGCACGAGGGCGGCGTACTTGGGCTCAATCAGGATATGGATGAGGACACGGTCGGCGGTCTGGCCCAGCTCATAGCCGGTGACTTTGCCCACGGTGACTTCGCGATAGGTGACCGGCACGCCTTCCTTCAGTGAACCACGGCGGGCGGCGCTGAGTGTCAGGCTCAGGCCCGCTTCCTTATGAGCAGCCTCAGGCGGCTGTTCCAGGGCGACGAAGCTCTTTTGTGGCCCGCCATTTCTGGCTGCCGGTTGCACTTCGATGTATTGCCCCGTGACCAGGGTTTCCAGGTTAGAGGTTTTCATCAGGCCCAACTCAGGCTTGACCACCCAGAACTGACTGCCAACCCGTGCGATGCGGTCCGCTACCTGAGTGATACGCGCGCTGAGCAACACCGACTGCATGTCGGCGCTGAGGTCAATGCTTTCAATCTTACCCACATCCAGGCCCTTGAAACGCACCGGTGTGCCAGGCCGCATGCCGTCGGCGCGGTCAACTTTGATGGTCACCAATGTGCCGTGCTGGTTGGCGGCCTCGCGATCGGCGAACAGGCGGAAACGCGGGATGCGCTTTTTCAACGGCACGTTCGGCTGCGGCGTGTCGAAAGCGATACCGCCGGCCATCAAGCTGGCCAAGGATTCACTTTTCACCTGAATGCCTCCCGTAAGGCCACCCGTGAGGGTGACACCGCTGGCATTCCAGAATCGCGTCGAACCGTTAACCAGGTTTTCGTATTCCTTCTCGATATGAACGCCGATCACGAGTTGTTTTTTCTTGCGCGAAAATTGATAGCTCTGAACCGAACCGACCTTGACCTGCTTGTAAAGGATCGGACTGCCGACATCCAGCGAGCCCAGGGTATCGGTGAGCAGCACCATGTGCAGGCCGGGGGAACGAAGGTCCAGCGGCGGTGCCTTGGCACGGGCCTCATATTCACGCTGCGGCGGGGTGCCTTTGTCACCGGGCCGGATGGCGATGTAGTTACCTTTGACCAACGCCTCAAGCCCGGTGATACCGGCGAGAGAAATGGAAGGTTTGACCACCCAGAACTGGGTGTCCTGGACCAGGTAGTCTTCCGCCAGGGGGTCGAGTGTCAGCTCAGCATTGGCGCTGGACAGATCAGGGTTTATCTTCAAGGTCTTCAGACTGCCAACCTGGATGCCTTTGTACATCACAGGCGTGCGGCCGGCCTGCAGGCCTTCAAAGTCAGAGAGCTTGACCTTGACCTTGATACCGGCTGCGGCGGCGTCGAAATCTTCATACAAGCGGAACGGCAGGCTCGGGTCGGTTGGCGGACTGTCCTTGCGATTTTCTGGCGTAGCGAAGGCGATACCGCCAGCGACAATGCTCGAGAGGGATTCGCTGCGCACCTTCACGCCGGAGAGATTGGCGTCAATGCTGATGCCGCTGGCGTTCCAGAAACGCGTGTGTTTGCGCACCAGGTTGGCGTAGGTCGGCTCGATGTAGACCTTGATCTCAACGGTGCTCTGGTCCTCGGAGAGCAGGTAGCTTTTAACCTGGCCGACCTGGATCTGCTTGTAGAACACAGGGCTGCCACGGTCCAGTGAACCGAGGCGATCGGCCTTGATGGTCAGGTGCAGGCCGGGCTTGGCGTCAGACAAGGGCGGCTCTTCGGAGAGTGCCTTGAATTTGCGTGTGGGCTCACCGTCGCCAGGGCTGGCAGCAATGTAGTTACCCGAGACCAGGGTTTCGAGGCCGGTGATACCCGCCAAAGTAACGCTTGGCTTGACCAGCCAGAAACGGGTGTTGGTCTTGAGGTATTGCTCGACGTCCTTGTTCATCTCGATGGTGGCAATCACCCCGCGATTGCTGCCTTCGTCGTCAAGGGCCAGGGTTTTGACCTTGCCCACGGGCATGCCTTTGTAGACCACTTCTGTCTTATTGGCCTGGATCCCTTCACCGCTCTCAAAGCGCACCTGAATTTCGAGGCCTTGCTGGGAATAGGCACGCCATCCCAACCAGCCACCGATGATCAGGGCAATCAAAGGCAACACCCAGATAGCCGACCAATTTGAGGCCGGGCGGGTTTTAGCTTTAGGCAAATCACTCATTGTCGTCGTCCGACTCCGTGTTATCCCAAATCAGTCGGGGATCAAAGGTTACTGCGGCGAACATCGTCAAGATCACCACACTGGCGAACGCCGCAGCGCCGAGATTGGCCTCGACACTGGCAAGTCGCCCAAAGTTTACGACCGCCACCAGAATGGCGATCACGAAGATATCCAGCATGGACCAGCGGCCAATGAACTCGATAAAGCGGTACATAACAATGCGTTGTTGGGCAGACAGCGGCTGGTGGCGCTGCACTGAGAACAGTAGCAGCCCAATGCCCACCAACTTGAATGTGGGCACCAGAATACTGGCGATGAACACGACCGCCGCGATGGGGTACATGCCGTGTTGCATCAACTGAATCACGCCCGCCATGATAGTGCTGGGCTCGCCTTGCCCTAACGAGTTGACGGTCATGATGGGCAGCAGGTTGGCGGGGATATACAGTATCGCCGCCGTGATCAGCAACGCCCAGGTGCGTGTCAGGCTGTTCGGGCGTCGAGCATGAATTAGCGCACCGCAGCGGGTACAGAGCTGCTCGTCGGAGTCAGCGCTTTGTTTATTCAGTTCGTGGCATTCGGTACAAATCAGAATGCCCGCATCAATCGCCCGCATGATCGTCCTCTCCTGACAACGCTTGCCAGATCTGGTGGGGCGACATCACCACCTCAAGCAGCACCTGAACCATTAATAGGCTGACAAAGCAGACCAGACCAAGGCCGAGCGTGATGGAGGCCATGTCGGCGAGTTTTACAATCGCCACCAGCACGCCCATCAAGTAGACCTCCAACATTCCCCAATCTTTCATGTGATGGTAGATGCGGTACAACAGCAGCCCATAACTGCGGCCGATATTCCAGCGGACGCTGAGCAACACAGCCAGTTGGCAGAGCAATTTGAGCAACGGAATGGCCATGCTGCAAAGAAAAACAACGGCGGCGACGCCCTGCATACCGGTATCGAACAGACCGAGAACACCACTCCATACGGTGTCTTCCGAGGACTGCCCGAGTAGATTGAGCTGCATGATGGGCAAAAAGTTCGCAGGGATATACAGCAGCAGCGCGGCCAGTACCAGGGCGAGACTTCGCTCAACGACGTTGTGGCGATGAGCATAAAGCTCATAACCGCACCGTGGGCATTGGGCTTTTTCACCGACGGCCAGCACTGGCTTGCGCATCAGCAAGTCGCACTCATGGCATGCCACCAAGTCGTCCAGTGGTAAATCCGATACCTCAAGGGCATCAACCTGCTCGGGCATAAGTAGGGCTCGGACTCTAAAAAAGGTTAGGTGCCTATTCTAGTGGTCTGGTTCAGAAATAACTGTGCATATTTGTCTGGGGGCTCAGGGTGGGCCGGGCGACAGAGACGGGGCTGTTTGCAAGCCAGCGCATTGTCATGAGAGCCCCAAGCGAGCACCCTGTGTTCTTTCCAACCGCCCAAAACAAAACCCCTGTTTGCGTTAGCAAACAGGGGTTTCGGAATTTAATCTTGACGATGACCTACTCTCACATGGGGAAACCCCACACTACCATCGGCGATGCATCGTTTCACTACTGAGTTCGGGATGGGATCAGGTGGTTCCAATGCTCTATGGTCGTCAAGAAATTCGGGTACTGAGTCGTGACCACATGGCCTCGCTTCAGCAAATTGGGTATGTGATAGCTTTCGGTGTTTTCGCGAGATCGAACTTTCGGTTCTATCGTCTTCACACACCGCAATCTGATGCTCGTTAGAGAAGTCAAATTGCTTGGGTGTTATATGGTCAAGCCTCACGGGCAATTAGTATTGGTTAGCTCAACGCCTCA